>NZ_JBTYHF010000010.1:0-303707 GCF_054871425.1 Pseudomonas glycinis
TCTGAAGCAAGCCGCTGTCGAAAACTGCGTAACTCTTTGAATTTCAAGGAGTTTTCCGTTTCGACTGCGCCGGAAGTGGGGCGAATTATAGACCTCTGGAATCTGCCGTCAACCGTTAATTTCGCTTTTCTTTCAAATCAGCAAAAACGCTTTCTATATATAGACGCGCCCCCATCCAATGCGCAGTATATTGCCCACTACCACAACAATACTGTGTTTTTGCCTTGGATGCTGCCGCGCAATGAATGATCAACCTCGCTCCCTTGCTTCCACATTGTTTCCGGTTTGCCTGCTCATGATAGCCATGGCGTCCATCCAGTCGGGCGCTTCTCTGGCCAAAAGCATGTTCCCCATTATCGGCGCACAAGGAACAACCACTCTTCGCTTGATCTTTGCCAGCGTGATCATGCTGCTGATACTGCGCCCATGGCGTGCAAAGCTGACCTCCAAGTCTCTTCGTACCGTCATCGTCTACGGAATGGCATTGGGTGGAATGAACTTCCTCTTTTATATGTCGCTGCGCACAGTGCCGCTGGGCATCGCCGTTGCGCTGGAATTCACCGGCCCTCTGGCTGTAGCTATATATGCCTCTCGCCGCGCCATTGATTTTGTATGGATTGCGCTTGCTGCGGCCGGCTTGCTTCTATTGATACCTACCGGGGCAACCACTGCCGGCATTGATCTGGTCGGAGCGGGTTATGCGCTGGGGGCCGGAGTGTGCTGGGCGCTGTACATTCTGTTCGGGCAAAAGGCCGGCGCCGACAACGGGGTGACGACGGCAGCCCTCGGCGTGATGATCGCCGCGCTGTTCGTGGCGCCGATCGGCATTGTTCATGCCGGCGCTGCGCTGCTTACACCATCGCTGATTCCGATCGCTATCGGCGTCGCCATTCTGTCCACCGCCCTGCCCTATACCCTGGAGATGGTCGCCCTGACGCGTATGCCCGCGCGCACCTTCGGCACGCTCATGAGTATCGAACCGGCCTTCGGAGCATTGTCAGGTCTGCTTTTTCTCCAGGAATACCTTTCATTGTCACAATGGCTGGCCATCCTGTGCATTATTCTGGCGTCAGTGGGCGCAACCATGACCATGGGCAGCGGAGCAAAGCCTGCTGTCGCGGCCGACTGAAGCGTTATAGAAAGTGGGGTCTGGTAATTGGCGCTCATTTAGGCCATGTTTAGCTTCGTAACCCATCGCCAGGCATGGATTTTTTCGCAAAGGACGGCACAACGCTGCAAACGCGAGCGAATACAGGCAGACCCGAGCACCAGACTCGCGGCCGCTATTAAGGATGGTAATGAAACGAATTTTGCTATTGATCGCCCTGCTGGCGATCGCGAGTTGCGCAGCGACCTCGGAAACCCAGGTCAAACGAGGCAAGAAGGGGCTGCACATCAACTGTTCCGGACTTTCATCCTCATGGGACAAGTGCTACACCAGCGCCGCCAATTCCTGCGCGCCCAAGGGTTACAAGGTGATCGCCAAATCCGGGGACACCGTAGAAGAACCTGGCGATTATCCGTTCGGCCTGAACCCCGCCGGTTATACCAGCCGCAGCATGATCGTCATCTGCAAATAACTACTCGGCTCGTGGCAAAGCGAGCTGACGCGTAATTTCCTCGTGACTCGAGCGCAACACCGTACGCTGCACGTCCGGTGTTGCCAGCATCCGCGCGACCACCAATGCACCCACGCATTGCGACAGCACCGACCAGGCCAGACTCTCGCTTTCCAGTATCTCGGCCCAGCCCTGCTGAAGGCGGCAGATCCATTCTTCAGCCTGCTCACGCACCTGTACATCGGCACGGGCAATCTCCGCGCCCAATGTCGGCAGCGCGCAACCGGCCTCGGGTTGCTCGACATGGGCCATGCTCAGGTACTGCTTCAGACAACGCTCCAGCCGCTGCCGATCTGCACCGCCCTGGCCACCAAGGCGCTCAAGACTTTCACTCAACTCTCGCTCGACGATGGCAGCGAACAACGCATCCTTGGATGAAAAGTGGCTGTAGAACGCGGCGCCACTCAAACCGATGGCTTTCATCAGGCCATCCACGCCCACCGTGGAAAACCCCGATTTCTTTGCCGACAGCGCGCTGCTTTGCAGCAATCGTTCGCGGGTTTCCGATTTGTGTCCGGCCGAATAACGCATGTCATCTCCTGAAGTAGATCGCCTTGACGCTGCCCGAATCCTAGCATAACGTTCGTTAACTAAACGATCGTTAACCAAAAGGGATTCACCCATGAATAACAAGAAGGTCGTGTTGGTTGTCGGTGCCGGTGATGCCACCGGCGGGGCAATTGCCAAGCGCTTTGCCAGTGAGGGGTTTATAGCCTGCGTGACCCGGCGCAGCGCCGACAAATTGCAGCCTCTGGTTCACGCAATCATCGCTGAGGGCGGTGAGGCCCATGGTTTTGCCTGCGATGCGCGCAAGGAAGAAGATGTCATCGCGTTGATCGAAGACATCGAAACCCGCGTCGGCCCGATTGAGGCCTTTGTCTTCAACATCGGCGCCAACGTGCCCTGCAGCATTCTCGAAGAAACCGCACGCAAATATTTCAAGATCTGGGAGATGGCCTGCTTCTCCGGTTTTCTCAATGCCCGTGAAGTGGCCAAGCGCATGGTCACTCGGCAGCGCGGCACGATTCTGTTCACTGGTGCCACGGCCGGGCTGCGCGGTGCTTCTGGATTTGCCGCTTTCGCCGGAGCCAAACACGGCATCCGCGCACTGGCGCAAAGCATGGCGAGAGAGTTGGGGCCGATGAACATTCATGTCGCCCACGTCGTAGTTGATGGTGCGATCGATACCGACTTCATCCGCAACAGCTTTCCCGAGAAATACGCGACCAAGGATCAGGACGGCATTCTCGATCCAGGGCACATCGCTGAAAACTATTGGTATCTGCACAGTCAGCCGCGGGATGCCTGGACCTTTGAGCTGGACCTGCGCCCATGGAACGAACGCTGGTAAGCCCTCCACCCTCATTACAACAATAAGAGAGCGATTTGATCATGACGAAAACCGTGGAATTCTATTTCGACCTCGGCAGCCCCACCACCTATCTGGCGCACACCCAGCTAGCGAAAATCTGCGCCGATACCCAGAGCGAACTGAGCTACATCCCGATGCTGTTGGGTGGCGTGTTCAAAGCCACCGGCAACGCTTCGCCGGCAATGATTCCGGCGAAGGGCCGCTACATGTTTCAGGACCTCGATCGCTTCGCCAAACGCTACGGCGTACAGCTCAGATTCAATCCGCACTTTCCAATCAACACGCTGATACTGATGCGTGCCGTCACTGGCATGCAGATGCGCCAGCCGCAGCGTTTCGCCGAGTTCGTCGATTGCCTGTTCAAGGCGCTTTGGGTAGAAGGCCGTAACCTCAACGATCCGCAAACCGTTGCCGCCGTGCTGACTGAAAACGGCTTCGACCCCCAAGAGATAATGGCGCTGACCAACGATGAATCAGTAAAAGCCGCACTCAAGGAAAACACCGAAGCCGCGATCAAGCGCGGCGTTTTCGGTGCCCCCAGCATGTTCATTGGCGATCAGTTGTTCTTCGGTCAGGATCGACTCGACTTCGTAGAAGAGGCATTGCGCCAGGATTGAAGCCGAGACCCAAGGCACCGCGAGCGGCGCCTTGGGTAAATCGATCAAATGGCCACAGTGCGCTCGTTCAGCCAGCTCAGCGCCGCGCCATCCAACAACGGACTCAGACGCTCGCGTACTTCACTGTGATAAGCATTGAGCCACTGCTTTTCTTCCTGAGTCAGCAGGTCAGCAATCAGGCAGCGAGTATCGATCGGGCACAGCGTCAGGGTTTCGAACTTGAGGAAGTCGCCGAATTCGCTGCTGCCGGCCTCGCGGTTCATCGCCAGGTTCTCGATGCGCACGCCCCAGCGGCCCGGGCGATAAGTGCCGGGTTCGATCGAGGTAATCATCCCCGGCTGCATCGCCGTCTGCGGTGCCGGTGCCGCTTGATAAGCGATCACTTGCGGACCTTCGTGAACGTTGAGGAAATAGCCCACGCCATGACCAGTGCCGTGGCCGTAGTCGACGTTGTCAGCCCAGATCGGCGCACGAGCGATGGCGTCGAGCAGCGGCGACAGAATGCCTTTCGGAAATCGTGCCCGCGACAGCGCAATCACGCCTTTCAACACGCGCGTGCAATCCTGTTTCTGCTCCTGGGTCGGCGTACCCACCGGGACCATGCGCGTGATGTCTGTGGTACCGCCGAGGTATTGACCACCGGAATCGATGAGCAACAGACCATCACCCTCGATCAACGCATGCTCCTCTTCGGTAGCGTGATAGTGCGGCATCGCGCCATTGGCGTTGAACGCGGCAATCGTGTTGAAGCTCAGCGAAACGTAATCGGGACGACGTTCACGGGCAGCGGTAAGTTTCTCGTCGATGGTCAGTTCGGTGATGCGCTCGCGCCCCCATGCCGATTCCAGCCAGGCAAAGAATTCGCACAACGCCGCGCCATCCTGCTCCATGGCTTTACGGATGTGTTGAGCGTCGGCTTCGCTTTTCTGCGATTTGGCCAACGTAGTCGGGTTGAGACCCTCGACCAGTTTCACGCCACTGTCCAGGTTATCCAGCAACCCCGTGGTCACTCGCGCCGGATCGACCAGCAGGCTCGCGCCGCTCGGCACAGCACGCAACGCATCGGCCACTTCGCTGTAGTCACGCAGCGTCACGCCATCCTGCTCCAGTACCGCGCGCAGATCGGCATCGACCTTGCTCAGCGCCACAAACAGCGTGGCCTGTTGCTGATTGATCAAGGCGAACGAAACAAACACCGGATTGAACGAAACATCACCGCCACGCAGGTTGAACAGCCAGGCAATGTCATCCAGGGTGGCGATGAAGTGCCAGTCGGCACCACGTTCTTGCAAGGTTTCGCGCAATGTCGCGAGTTTCTCGCCACGGCTGACGGTCGCTTGCGGCGGCAGATGCTGATAGATCGGCGCGTTCGGCAGGCTCGGGCGATCACGCCAGACTTCCTGCAACAGGTCGGTATCGGTGCGCAGGCGAGCGCCGCGTGCTTCGAGTTTGCTGCTCAGCGTACGCGCCGACGCCACTGCCATTACCGCGCCGTCGACCGCAACAACGCCGCCCTCAGGGGTTTGTTCGGCCAGCCAGTCCAGTGGGCTCGGCTGCCCCGGTTGCAGTTTGACCAGTTCGATGCCGCTGCCGTTGAGCTCCTTGGTCGCCTGTTCCCAGTAACGACTGTCGGCCCACACGCCAGCGAAATCAGCAGTGACGATCAGCGTACCGACCGAACCGTGGAAACCCGACAACCATTGCCGGCCCTGCCAGTAACCCGGCAGGTATTCCGAAAGATGCGGGTCGGCGGACGGCACCAGCAGCGCATGGATGCCTTCGCGGCGCATCAGTTCACGGGTATGCGCCAGGCGCTGAGGCACCGTTCCTTCGGTCAAGGTGTGGGAACTCATCATGTCTCCTGCTAATCGCGTCATCGTTATTGTTCGTAGCCTTCGCGGCCATGGAAAGCGTCTGCTGTTTAGAACCCTGTCGCCCAGAATGCCGGAGCACTGGCGCAGGCGGTTGTGATCAGGTCAACGGCCTTGTCGACATCCTCAACGGTGGTAAACCGCCCGAGGCTCAAGCGAATGGTGCGCCCCGCCAGCCGCGCATCGTGTCCGAGCGCGAGCAGCACGTGGGACGGCGCATTACTTGCGGAATTACACGCCGACGTCGCGGAAAACGCGATCGAATGGCTCAATGCGGCGCTGTTGAACTCGCCCTCGCTGAAGGTCAGGCTCAGGGTGTGCGGAATACGTTGCGAGGCACTGCCATTGAGGCGCACGCCGGGCAACTTCAAAAGCTGTTCGAGCAAGCGTTCGCGCAAAGCGATGATGGACTTTTTCTCTTCATCAAATGCGTCGGCGGCCAAAGCGAAAGCAGCGCCCATCCCGGCAATCTGATGAGTCGCCAGGGTTCCGGAGCGCAGGCCACCTTCATGACCGCCGCCGTGGATCTGTGCCTGCAAGCGTTGCTGCGCCTGCGGGCCGACATACAAAGCGCCGATGCCTTTGGGGCCGTAGAGTTTGTGTGCGGAAAACGACATCAGGTCCACCGGCCAGCGGCTCAGATCGATCGCGACCTTGCCCGCGCCTTGCGCCGCATCCACATGAAACAACGCCTGCCGACTGCGCACCACTTCGCCAATCGCCTCGACATCATTGACCGTGCCCAACTCGTTGTTGACCAGCATCAGCGAGACCAGAAAAGTGTCGTCACGCATCGCTTCGCTGACCGCTTGCGGCGTGATCAAGCCTTGGGCGTCCGGCACCAGATAGGTCACGGCAATGCCCGAGTCCTGCAATTGCCGCGCGGTGTCGAGAATGGCCTTGTGTTCGATCTGACTGGTAATGATGTGCCCGCCGCAAACGCCACGGGCCTGAGCGACGCCTTTGAGGGCGAGGTTGTTGGATTCGGTGGCACCAGAGGTCCAGACGATCTGCTCAGGCTGCGCGCCGACCAGATCGGCGACTTGCCGACGTGCCTGCTCGACCGTCTGCCGGGCCTGCTGGCCGAAAGCGTGGGAGCTGGACGCCGGGTTACCGAAGTTACCGTGAAAACCCAGACATTCGATCATCACCTGGATGACCCGCTCGTCCACCGGGGTGGTGGCGGCGTAATCGAAATACAACGGACGTGTGTTCATAAAGGACTCGCAGAGCGTGTTCCGGGATCAGGATGCTCGTGTCTGCAAACGACGATGCACAGCCTCGTGAGCTGTGCATGGGTTCGAGAGCGTCATCAATACCTGATCGGATGCCGTTAAAGAAGTAGGGCTTCATTAAAAGTGCGTAGGAACGCTCCTGAAACCGAGCTTAACAGGCATCGGGCCGGCGATTGAAGCAATGCGTCAGTGAAAGCATTCGAGAAGTAACGGATACAACGAGATCACCAACAGCGCTGCCATGCCCCAATTGAACACGCGCAACCAGCGCGGATCTTTCAGCACATTGCGCAACAGCGTGCCGCACGCCGCCCACAGGCCGACACTGGGCAGATTGATGATGGCGAACACCGCCGCGATGATCACGACGTTATAGAAATAACCCTGCATCGGCGTGTACGTGCTGATGGCACCGATGGCCATGATCCACGCCTTGGGATTGACCCACTGGAACGCCGCGGCGCCCAGATAGCTGATCGGTTTCGCCTCGCCGTGGGCACTGTCGCCGACCGGGCCGGAGTGGGCGATCTTCCACGCCAGATACAACAGATACGCGGCGCCGATATAACGCAGCACCGTATACAGAATCGGATAGGCCTGAAACACCGCGCCAAGGCCGAAGCCCACCGCTACCACCAATAAAAAGAAGCCGCAGCTGATGCCGAGCATGTGCGGAATGGTGCGGTTGAAACCGAAATTCACTCCGGACGCCAGCAACATGGTGTTGTTCGGCCCCGGTGTGATCGAGGTGACAAGGGCAAACAGGGCAAAGCCCAACAGCAGATCAAGCGAGAGGTTCATCGAGGCAGTCCATCCAGGGTCATTCAGCTGTTGACCCTATCCCACACGGCCCGGCAAACCCACGGACAGTTAGGGAAAACTTCAAGCAGTA
This sequence comes from Pseudomonas glycinis, assembly GCF_054871425.1. Lineage (NCBI taxonomy): Bacteria > Pseudomonadati > Pseudomonadota > Gammaproteobacteria > Pseudomonadales > Pseudomonadaceae > Pseudomonas > Pseudomonas glycinis. Next base: position 7,607 of record NZ_JBTYHF010000010.1, read on the forward strand.
CAGTTTGCCTTCAGCTCGGACGACCGTGCAGCTGTATGGCACGTTCGGCGCTCATCTCACCCTGTTGGTCGAAACCGAAAGTCTTCTGCGGCTGGCCGAGCAATTGGGCTTTTTTCGCGTGGTATTCGTCGAATGACAAGCCGCTGCGGTTCAGCGCTTCCAGCGCCAGTTCGCGGGATTCTTCAGCGGTGTAAGGGCGCAGCTCGGGCGAAACATGGCCGGCACAACCGGCGAGTACGGAAACAGCGAGCATCAGCGAAAGAGTCAGTAAACGGTTCATGGGAGCGTCCTGGCGAGCAATGTGGGGTCGATGGAGAAAGGCTACGCCCGGGCACGCTCGCGCAGAAATCAACGCTCTCAATAGTGGCTATCAGCTTTGCGCTAATACTGGCTGACCGGCAAACGGCAGTGCAGCGCGTCGTCGTGGCTGCGGGCAATGCTGCTGTGCACCTGGAACGAATTGAAGGTCACGGTTTTCGCCCGATGGGTGCGGATCAATTGCCAGAAATCCTCCTCGCCGCTTTCGAAACTGCGAAACGCCGCCTCCCCCGCTTCGCGGCTCTGCCATTGCAAAAAGCTCAGCACGCGGCGGCCGTCGTCGCTGGCCTGCACGCTGGCGCTGAGAAACCCGTCGTAACGCTGGGCCAGCCCCTCGGTCTGCGTCGCCAGTGCCGAGACCAGCGCTGCTTGCTGGCGGGGTTCGATTTCGAATTCGATCAATTGGGTAAAGCTGCGATTGCTCATGTAAAGCCCCCACTCATCTTGATGCGAGCCTTGCGACCCGAAGAGCTGCAGGGTAAAACCTCTAGTTAAGTCAAGGTCAAGAGTATTTTCCGCATGATCAGCAAGGAGCAGGTGCACAAGCCTCTCACCGTGGGTGAGGTTGCGGCGCGCAGTGGCGTCGCGGTCACGGCGCTGCATTTTTATGAAGCCAAAGGTTTGATCAAGAGTGAGCGCAATGCCGGCAATCAACGCCGCTATCCGCGCGCCGTACTGCGCCGGGTGGCGTTGATCAAAGTCGCACAACGGCTGGGGATACCGCTGGCGGAAATCGGCGAAGCGCTGAAGATCCTGCCGCAGGATCGCGCGCCGTCGGCGGCGGACTGGAAGATTCTGTCTGAACAATGGCAGCGCGAGCTCGATGAACGGATCAGGCAACTTACGTTGATGCGCGATCAGCTCACCGGGTGCATCGGCTGCGGCTGTCTGTCCATGGAAGCGTGTCCGTTACGCAATAAAGGCGACATGCTCGGTGACCGAGGCCCAGGCCCGCACTTTCGCGATGAGTGATGACGCTGCTCGTCGGCGAACAATTTGCGCAGCAAGGACGGTTCTATAGTGATTGCTCCGGGTAAATCCGGTGTAACCACATCTGTTGAAAACAAAAACAGGGAGAACGTCATGAGCGTCAAACCCATTCCCGAGGGGTATCACAGCATTACCCCGTATCTCGGCATCCAACAGGCTGCCGAGGCCATCGATTTCTACAAGAAAGCCTTCAATGCCAGCGAAGTCATGCGCCTGACCATGCCCGACGGCACCATCGGCCATGCCGAGCTGCGCATTGGCGACAGCGCGATCATGCTTGGCACGCCTTGCGATCAGGGGCCGCTGAGCAATCCACAGCAGGCGGTGTCGATCGGCTTGCACCTGTATGTCACCGATGTCGACCAGTCCTTTCAACAAGCGCTGGATGCCGGGGCGCAAAGCGTCTCCGAGGTCAAAGACCAGTTTTACGGTGATCGCAGCGGCACGCTGAGAGATCCGTTCGGCCATCTGTGGTTTCTCGCCACGCACAAAGAGGATCTGAGCGAAGAGCAGATTCGCCAGCGTGCGATGGAGATGTTCAGCCAAGGCTGAGGGCTTTTTGCCTCGGATCGACCGGCAAAAATGCACTGCCGATGTAATTGCGAAACATTTACTTTCATATCCGCTTTCGGGATTTTCTTCGCTCATCCGTCTTATAGGAATGCAGGCCGTTCGCGTAGGCAAAAGCCACGAACGGCCTCCCGGGGAGTTCCGTGCTGCGAAGCCCGTAGCCCGGCCCCTTCCACCGCAATCAAGACGCGCAATCATGTCGAAGAAATCCCGTTCCAAACTGTGGTTCCTGGTGCATAGCTGGCTGGCGTTGCCGATCTGGTTCTTTGTGTTGATCGTCTGTGTTACCGGCACGCTGGCGGTGGTCAGCCAGGAAATTGTCTGGCTGGCCAACCCGCAAATGCGCGCCAGTCAGCCGTCGGACGATGCGCCGCGACTGAGCTACGACCAGATTCTCGCCGCGATCAAACAAGCCGAGCCGCAAACCCTGGTGCAGAGCATCAATCGTCCGGACGAGTCGCACTTTGCCCTCGATGTCGAAGTCAGCTACCCCGACGGGCGCTCGTTGACGGTCTATGTCAATCCGTACACCGGGGTCATCCAAGGCACCGCGCCGGCCTTTGATTTCAAGGCCTTTACCCGCGCCCTGCATGGCTGGTGGCTGGTGCCGTTCACCAATGGCTATAGCTGGGGCTGGTATCTGGTGTCATTGCTCGGCGTGCCGATGCTGGTGTCGCTGATTACCGGGCTGGTGGTCTACAAACGCTTCTGGAAAGGTTTCCTGCGCCCGACCCTGCGCGTGCGCCACGGCGCGCGGATTTTCTGGGGCGACTTTCATCGCTTGTGCGGCATCTGGTCAATCTGGTTCATCGCGGTGATTTCCATCACCGGCATCTGGTTCCTGATCAAGGCGATCCTGTTCGATAACCAGATTTCCATTTCCAGCGAACCGATCATTCCGGCGATGTCCCGCGAAAGTGTGCCGATCTCGGCCGCCGGCACCCCGCCGCCGCGCATCAGCCTGGACCGCGCCATCGAAATCGCCCAGCAGAAGATTCCGGGGCTGGAAGCCAGCTACGTCAACCTGCCGGGCAATGCCTACTCGCACATGAGCGTCAGCGGCCGTGGCTGGTATCCGCTGATGTATCAGACCGCGACTCTCAACCCGTACAACGGCGAAATGGCTTCCTCACGGTTGCTGTCCGATCGCTCCTCGCTGGAATTCGTCACCGAATCCATGCGCCCGCTGCACACCGGTGACTTCGGTGGCATCTGGATCAAGTTGATCTGGTTCTTCTTCGGTCTGTTGCTGAGCATGATGATCCTCAGCGGCCTGCTGATCTGGACCAAGCGCACCGCGTTGGCCACCGCCAATGCGCTGAAACGCGAGGACAAAAAAAACCGCGTCACCGCCCAACCGGCGCTGCGCCATGAAACTTCGGAGGCGAGCCTGTGAACAAAGCCATCTCGGTCACACCGCCCTCGCGCCTGTCGCGTTTCTGGCACAAGTGGCGTTTCCACATCAATGTCCTGCTGTTGCTGATCCCGCTGGGCTTCATGCCGAAATACTTTGCCGATGCTTCGCTGTTTCGCGGCGACAGTGGCCTGGGCCAACGGGAAATAGGCACGGTTCAGGTCGGCCCGTGGAGCCTGCGCCTGGCCGAACTGCGTGACGAGGCGCCGCACCTTAGCGGTCCGGCTGGTTATATGAAGGATTTCACTGCCGCCGTCTGCGATACCTGTGTCGAACAGGTCAAGGCTACTTACCTGCGCATCGGCAAGCCGCGCAGTCTGCGCGCCGCTGGCACGATCTTCTTCGGTACGCCTTATCGCATGGGCACGCAAATGCCGATCCCGGCAAAGACCAAACCTGACGCCGAGCTGTGGATCACCATGGAAGGCTGGGACGGCAGCATGCACCAAGCCGCGATTCCCCTGAGCCAAGCCTCCCCCGCCACGGTTGCGTGGCTGAACAAACAAGGAGCCAAACCATGACTCGCTCACCCCTTCAGACCCGTTTGCTCGCCAGCGCCGCGCTGCTGCTGAGCGCCGGTTTCAGCGCCAGCGCCCTGGCGCACAACCCGATGTGCGAATGCAAAGCCATCGATGCCGAACAGATCAAATGCACCGGCGGTTTCTCCGACGGCAGCGGCGCGCCCGGGGTGACCCTCGATGTGATCGGCTATGACGAAACCATTCTGGTGCCGGGCAAACTCGGTGACGACTCAACGCTGACGTTCAAGAAACCCGGCAGCGAGTTCTATGTGCTATTCGATGCCGGCCCAGGCCACGTTGTGGAAATCGACCAGGCGGATATCGAAGCCCCATGAGTAGCCCGACGACGCAAGTGGTACGCCCGGCCGGCGCCGGTCATGAAACCCTCAATGTGCTGCTGTTGTGCCTGCTGATTCTCGCGGTCGCCGGCTCGGTGGTGGCGTGGCGCGGGGTTTCCCATGAACCGGAGCCGGTCGCGAGCAACCAGTACGACGCCCGCCGCGATCTCAGCGCCGCCGAGCAAGGCATCTATGCCGACCTGCGCGTGACCCTCGACGAAATCCGCTTGCTGCGCGAAGAGCAAAAAACCCTGCCGACGCCACAAATGCTCGCCGACGAAGGCTTCGCGCCGTTCGCGCAGGACGCCAGTTCGGTCAGCCGTGGTGGTCACGCATGGCAGATGCTCGCCGACCGCGCGTATTTCGGCCGTAGTGCGACGCCTGACGTCGCCGGCTCGTTTCTGATGCGTGTCGGCACTGACGCCAACGCGGCGCCGGACATCTGGCTGAACCGCAGCGCCGATTCCGCGCCTGCTGAAGATCTGTCTGACGCCGCGCTGTCCGCCGCTGGCTGGAAACAGATCGTCGCGCAATTCGATGCCGGGGTTACCCGCGAACATCGCCATTGATTCCTCGCCTTTATCCGAGAGAAGACTGCTTGCCCATGTCCATTTCATCTCCTCGCCGTTCCTTGTTACGCCTGTTTCTGCTTGGCCTGTGCGCCTGCCTGCTGAGCTCGTTGGCCAGCGCCGAGCAAGGCAAACGCCTGCGTATCGGCATCACTCTGCATCCGTATTACAGCTACGTCGCCAACATCGTCGGCGACAAGGCAGAAGTGGTGCCGCTGATTCCTGCGGGCTTCAATCCGCACGCCTACGAACCGCGCGCCGAGGACATCAAGCGCATCAGCGGACTGGACGTGATCGTGCTCAACGGCGTCGGTCATGACGACTTCGCCGACCGGATGATCGCCGCCAGCGAAACACCCAACGTCAAAACCATCGAAGCGAACGAAAACGTGCCATTACTGGCAGCCACCGGTGTCGCTGCGCGCGGCGCCGGCAAAGTGGTCAATCCGCACACGTTCCTGTCGATCAGCGCCTCCATCGCCCAGGTCAACAACATCGCCCGCGAGCTGGGCAAGATCGATCCGGACAACGCCAAGATCTACACGCAAAACGCGCGCGCCTATGGCAAACGCCTGCGGCAGATGCGCGCCGACGCTTTGGCCAAACTGACCCAGGCACCGAACGCCGAACTGCGCGTGGCCACAGTGCATGCGGCTTACGACTATCTTTTGCGCGAATTCGGTCTGGAAGTGACGGCCGTGGTCGAGCCGGCCCACGGCATCGAGCCAAGCCCGAGTCAGCTGAAAAAGACCATCGACCAGTTGCGGGAACTCGACGTCAAAGTGATCTTCTCGGAGATGGATTTCCCGTCCAGCTACGTCGACACCATCCAGCGCGAATCCGGGGTGAAGCTGTACCCGCTGTCGCACATTTCCTACGGCGAATACACCGCCGACAAGTACGAAAAGGAAATGACCGGCAACCTCAACACCGTGGTTCGGGCGATTCAGGAGTCGGGGGCATGACGTCGAAAGAAACCCTGATCCCTGACAACACCGATAACCCGGTGGGAGCGAGCCTGCTCGCGAAGGCGCCGGATCAGGCAACATCTTCGTTGAATGACGCACCACATTCGCGAGCAGGCTCGCTCTCACAGGGGATAACCGGGCCGGCGCTGGAGTTTGCGGATATCAGCCTGACCTTGGGGCGCACGACGATTCTCGACAAGGTCAGCTTCCAGGTGCAGCCCGGCAGCGTGCATGCGCTGGTCGGCCCCAACGGCGGTGGCAAGAGTTCGCTGATCAAGACCCTGCTCGGGCAGATGCCGCATCAGGGCCAGCTCAGTCTGCACTGGCCCGGCGAGCCCGGCACCATTGGTTACGTCCCGCAGGCGCTGGAGTTCGATCGCGGCTTGCCGATGACCGTCGACGATTTCATGGCCGCCATGTGTCAACGCCGTCCGGCCTTTCTCGGCTTGAGCAAACACTATGCCGGCGCCATCGGCGAAGCACTGGAGCGCGTCGGCATGCAGGACAAGCGCAAGCGGCGCATGGGCGCGCTGTCCGGCGGCGAGCGGCAGCGGGTGCTGCTCGCGCAGGGCTTGATTCCGGCGCCGCAACTGCTGGTGCTCGACGAGCCGATGTCGGCCCTCGATGAGGCCGGGATCCAGGTGTTCGAACGTCTGCTGACTGACTGGCGCGCGGCGGGCATCACGGTGTTGTGGATCGAACATGACCTGGAAGCGGTGGGTCGGCTGGCCGATCGGGTTACCGGTCTCAACCGCCGCGTGCTGTTCGATGCCACACCGCAACAGGCGCTGACTCCGGAACGTCTGCTGACGCTGTTTTCCACCCATCCACGGAGCGCGGTCTGATGAGTTACGAAGCCTTTCGTTTGATGGTTCAGGGTTGGGCGTCTTCCGGTTATCTGCCGGAAGCGCTGGCCTACGGTTTTGTCGTCAATGCACTGCTCGCCGGCCTGCTGATCGGCCCCGTGCTCGGCGGGCTCGGCACGCTGGTGGTGGTCAAGCGATTCGCGTTCTTTTCCGAAGCAGTCGGCCATGCCGCGTTGACCGGTGTCGCCATCGGCATCCTGCTCGGCGAACCCTACACCGGCCCGTACGGCAGCCTGTTCGGTTACTGCTTGCTGTTCGGCATTCTGCTCAATTACCTGCGCAACCGCACCGGACTGGCACCGGATACGCTGATCGGCGTGTTTCTCTCGGTGTCACTGGCACTGGGCGCGAGCCTGCTGCTGATTCTCGCCGGCAAGATCAACGTGCACATTCTGGAAAACGTGCTGTTCGGTTCGGTATTGACCGTCAACGGCAATGATCTGGCGGTGCTGGCCATCGTCGGTTCGCTGGTCATGGCCCTCGCCCTGCCGCTGTACAACCGCATCATGCTCGCCAGTTTCAATCCGCAACTGGCGGCGGTGCGTGGCGTAGCGGTGAAGACCCTGGATTACCTGTTCGTGATCCTGGTGACCTTGATCACCGTCGCGGCAGTGAAGGTGATTGGCGCGATTCTGGTCGGTGCCTTGCTGGTGATTCCTGCGGCAGCGGCGCGCTTGCTCAGTCAGTCGCTGAAAGGGTTTTTCTGGTGCTCGGTGCTGATCGCTACCGTCAGCACCCTGTGCGGGATTCTTGCGCCGATCGTATTCGATCTGCCGATCCCGTCCGGCGCCGCGATCATTCTGGTCGCCGGCATCGCTTTCGCCCTCGCCGCCATTGCGCGCGGCGTCGTCCCCAGCCTGAAAGGGAACCTTGGATAAATGGCTTTTTCATTGCGTAACCTGACTCTGGCCATGGCCCTGTGTGGCGTGGTCTGCACTCCGTTGATGGCGGCTGAAACTGCGAAACCGTTGCGCGTTCTGGCCTCGTTACCGATCACCTATGGATTGGGCGAAGCATTGCTCAAAGGTACCGACGTCAAACTCGAACGCGCGGCGCCGGCCAACCTGCCCGGCAGCCGCCAGACCGCGTATTTCACCGGTCGTGGCGCTCCGGCGCTGAGCAAACTGGCCACCGACGCGGACGCGGTAATCGGTCTGCGTTCGCTGTGGGCCGATGATCCGCTGTACCCGATCGCGCGGCGCAGCAATATCCGTATCGTCGAAGTCGACGCTGCGCGCCCGGTCGACGGCGCCCTGCCCGGCATCGCCGTGCAGCCGGGCCTGCAGGTTGATGGCCTGAACAGTCAGCCATGGCTGGCGAGCAACAACATGGGGCGCATGGCCGATGTGATGGCGGCGGACCTGGTGCGCCTGGCACCAAGCGCCAAGCCTGCAATCGAAGCCAACCTGGCGGCGTTGAAACAGCGTTTGCTGAAACTCAGCGCGGACACCGAGGCGCGTCTGGCCGAAGCGGACAACCTGAGCGTGATGAGCCTGAGCGATCACTTCGGCTATCTGATTGGCAGCCTCAACCTTGAACTGGCCGGACAGGATGCGCGTCCCGATGCCGATTGGACGCCAGAGGAGTTGAAGAAGCTGACAGCGACGCTCAAGGACAATGACGTGGCGGTGGTGCTGCACCATCGCCAGCCAGCGGAGCCGGTGAAAGCAGCGATTGCCGAATCCGGCAGCCGCCTGGTGGTGTTGAGTACCGATGCGGCGGATCCGCTGGCGGAGCTGGAGGGGAATGTGGATTTGTTGCTCAAGGGGTTGAGCGGAGCGTAGTCAGGCTGATACCGAGTCATCGTTCATCGCTGGCAAGCCAGCTCCCACAGAGTTTTTGGCGAACACACATTTGTGATCAACCACAATACCTGTGGGAGCTGGCTTGCCAGCGATGAGACTGTGCAAGCAATACAAATTCAAGACATGAAAAAACCCGCTGACATCACTGGTCCAGCGGGTTTTTTATGCCCGGTCGCTTATTGCGCCGCGACTTGTGCATCCATCTTCTGGCGCAGGCTCAATGGGCGCATGTCGGTCCAGACTTCTTCGATGTAGGCCAGGCATTCCTTTTTCAGGCCGCTCTTGCCCACGGTGCGCCAGCCTTGCGGCACAGCTTTGTAATCGGGCCAGATCGAGTATTGCTCTTCGTGGTTGACCACGACCTGAAAGAGGATGTCCTCGCGGTCGAATACTGACGTCATGCTGGTTCTCCATCGTTGTAAGGGCGGCTGCACAAAGAATGCAGCCGGGTATGTAGAAAGAACGTTCGCCGCGCGGAAAAATTTACAGCGCGGTGGTGGCAGCGGCCAATGCGCGACCGAAGATCTCGGCCACCCGGTCGACTTCCGCAGCAGTGATCACCAGCGGCGGCAGAAAGCGCACCACCGCGCCATGGCGACCGCCCAGCTCCAGAATCAGGCCACGCTTGAGGCATTCACGCTGGACCAGCGGCGCCAGACGCGCAAACGCTGGCGGATGACCGAGCGCGTCGGGCGCGCCGTTCGGGTCGACCAGTTCAACGCCGAGCATCAGGCCACGCCCACGAATATCGCCCATCTGCGGGAAGTCGCGTTGCAGGATGTGCAGATGCTCGCTGAGTCGATCACCCATGGCGGCGGCGTGCTCGCAAACCTTGTGCTCCACCAGATAGCGCATCACCGCTGAACCGGCGGCCATGGCCATCTGATTGCCACGGAACGTGCCGGCATGGGCGCCCGGTTGCCAGGTGTCGAGCCAGTCACGGTAAACCACCACCGCCAACGGCAGGCTGCCGCCGATGGCTTTGGACAGTACAACCACATCCGGAACGATGCCCGCGTGTTCAAAGGCAAACATCTTGCCGGTACGGGCGAAACCGCTCTGGATCTCATCAACGATCAACGCCACACCGCCCTTCTCGGTGATCCGGCGCAAGCCGCGCAACCACTCGATGTCCGCCGGTATCACGCCGCCCTCGCCCTGCACCGCCTCGACAATGACCGCCGCCGGCAATTGCACGCCGGCCTCGGGATCGTTGAGCAGGTTTTCCAGATAACTCAGATTGGCGTTGACGCCCGCCGCGCCACCGAGGCCAAACGGGCAGCGGTAGTCGTAGGGAAAAGGCATGAACTGCACGCCGTTGCTGAGCAAGGCACCCAGTGGTTTTTTCGGTCCCAGGCTGCCCATCAGGCTCAACGCCCCCTGACTCATGCCGTGATAACCGCCGGAAAATGACAGCACGGTGCTGCGCCCGGTTGCGGTGCGCACCAGTTTCAGCGCTGCTTCCACGGCGTCGGTGCCGGTCGGGCCACAAAACTGGATTTTCGCTTGCGCCGCCAACTCCGTCGGCAGCAGCCCGAACAGGTCCTGGACGAATTGATCCTTGACCGGCGTAGTCAGGTCGAGGGTGTGCAGCGGCAACTCATCGGCCAGCACTTGCTGGATCGCCTCGATCACTACCGGGTGGTTATGCCCCAGCGCCAGCGTGCCGGCTCCAGCCAGGCAGTCGATGAATGTACGTCCTTCAACATCCTCGACATACAAGCCCTTGGCACGCTTGAGCGCCAAGGGAATACGCCGAGGATAACTGCGCGCGTTGGACTCCTGCCGGCTCTGCCGCGCCAACAACGGTGATTCGTTGAATTCGAACAACGTTTCCGCCGGCGCCGAGGCGACCCGGGCCGACGACGCTTCGATAAGACTGGTGGCGACTGACATCTCTCGACCCCTCAATTCGCTATGGATAGTGACCAGAACAGCACACCGACAGGTGCGCGTTCCGGTCGCGGGGCGCACTTGCAGGTTTTCCTGTTCTGGAAACGCTTCAGCGCGGTGCGGATTTACACCCTTGATCGAGTTGTCACGGCAGTGAGGACAAAGGTTTGCGCAGCGGCACGGTTTGCAAGCCGTTGGAAAGACCGGGTGGCGCTGCCTGTTGGTAACCCAGGTGCCGATAGAACCCCTCGGCGGTGCGGGTGCTGTTGAGGTGAGCATTGCGCACACCGCGAACCCGCAACCAGCCTTCGACATTCTGCATCAGCGCCCGGCCGACGCCTCGGCGGAAGGATTCCGGCTGGACGTAACACAGCAGGATTTCGCCACTGACCCGGGCCATGCCGACACCGACCGGTTTGTCATCAAGCAAAGCGACGCAGAGATAGAAATGTGGGTCGGCGAGCCGGCTACTGATGAAATCGGCGTGAGAACGGTTGAGCCAGTCGCTGACGAGAAGTGGATGGTTGCGGTGATCGAGTGCACATCCGATGCGGATCGAGCGCTCGACAATACGGTTGATGATGCCGGTGTCGGCCAGGGTGGCCGAACGTACGCAGACGGGTGCTTCCATGGCGCAGTTCCCTCAATCCATTGAGTCAAAGCTGGGTTGACCTTAGCCCCAACCCTGGCGGATAGCGAACGCCGAGAAGTTACATTTGATGTGCCAGAACATGTTTTTTTTTGGGATCTGAGGTGAGATCAGAGGGTTTGCAACGGCATGGTCAGTTCCACCCGCAAGCCATCCGGGCGGCTGTCGAAATGCAGGGCACAATCACAGCGCTGAACAATCGCCTGGACAATCGCCAGACCCAGCCCGCAGCCGGTGCTCTGCCCGTTGCGCCAGAACCGTTGGGTCAGATGCTGCAAATCATCTGGCGCAATGCCAGGACCATGGTCACGCACGACAAAACGCACGCGATTGCCGATGTTTTCCAGATGGACCTCGACCGCGCAATCTTCAGGCGTATGGCGCAGGGCGTTGTCGAGCAGGTTACGCAGTGCAGCAATCGCCAGCACGGCGGGCATTTGCAGCGGCGCGGCGGACAAGTCGTCCGGCACGTGCAGTTGGATCCGCAGCCGTTCACCGCCGGTGGCGTCCTGGATCGCCAGTCGGGCCACTTGCTCGGCGCTGCATTGCGAGCCGTCATCGAACGACAGGCTGCCTTCGACCCGCGCCAGCAGCAGCAACTGTTCAAGGGTGCGGTGCAGGCGATCGGCGCCCTCCTCGGCGCGGGCCAGCGATTGATCGCGTGCACTGCCGTCGGTCATGCGCGCGACTTGCAGGTGGGTCTTGATCGCCGTCAGCGGACTGCGCAGTTCATGCGCCGCGTCACCGGTCAAGCGACGTTCACGCTCGATGGTCTTGCCGATGCGCTGGAACAATTGATTCTGGGTTTCCAGCAACGGCTTCAATTCGCTGGGAAACGCCTGCAACTGCAAGGGCTCAAGGGAGTCGGCATTGCGCCGCATCAGCGCCTCGCGCAGACGATTGAGTGGTGCAAGACCCTGACCGATGCCCAGCCACAGCAGGCACAGGCAGCCCAGCAAGGCCACACCGACCGGCACCGAAGCGGCGAGCAGAATCGACATGTTCAAGGCTTCGCGCTCGATCTGCCGATCCGCCGTAGTGATGCGCACATCGCCCCGGGCCAGGGTGAAACTGCGCCACGGTGCGCCGTCGATCATTTGATCGTGGAAGCCCATTTTCTCGGCTTCCAGCGCTTGCTCGGGGTTGTTGTGGCTTCGCGCGAGAATCTCGCCGCGCAATGAGCTGACCTGACAGGCCATGCCGCCGGGAATGTTCAGCTGTTCAGCACTGAAGTGGGTGCCCTCGCCCTTGCTCGGCAGCGTCGGCAATTGCTCAAGCAAACCGGCGACCATGCGCGCCGAAGCGACCAGGCGCTGGTCGAGGGAGAACATCATCTGATTGCGCAGATCGCTGAGCATCCACGCCGCCGCCAGCGCCCAGATCAGCGCGAAGGCGGCCCCGAGCGTCAGACTCAGGCGCAGGCGCAGACTCATCACTTGCCTTGCTCTCCGCCATCGGCAGGCCCGAGGCGATAGCCCAGACCACGCACGGTTTCGACGATGCCTTTGCCAAGCTTGCTGCGCAGATGATGGATATGCACGTTCAGTGCGTTGCTTTCCAGTTCGTCGTTGAAGCCGTAGACGCTGTCCTTCAGTTGCTCGGTGGACAGCACCCGGCCGCGATTGTGCAGCAATGCCTGCAACAGCGACTGCTCGCGCCGCGACAGGTCCACCGGTTGCCCGGCGAGTCGGGTTTCGCGGCTACTCGGGTCGTAAGTAAGCGCGCCATGCTCGATCAGATTGACACTGCGCCCGGCCACTCGGCGCAACAGGGTTTGCAGGCGAGCGAACAGTTCGCGCAGGTCGAAAGGCTTGAGCAGGTAGTCGTCGGCGCCGGCCTGCAGACCGTCGACACGATCGGTCACCGAGTCACGGGCAGTGAGGATGAGAACCGGGATTTCCAGGCCGCTCTGCCGCAACTGTTGCAGCAACTTGAGGCCATCTTCGTCGGGCAACCCGAGATCGAGAACCATCACGTCGAATTCGGCGACCTTGAGCATCGCCCGCGCCTTGGACGCGGTGTTGACGTGCTCGACGGTCAGGCCCTGTGCCTTGAGCCCGGCGACGATGCCGCTGGCGATCAGCTCATCGTCTTCGCAAACCAGTACGTGCATAGGGGCTCCGGAAATAAAAAAGGCGAGTGAAGCAGGCAAGGATTAAGTGGCAATTATGGCGGCACACGTCGACTTCGCAAAGCTGCACGAGAATGCAGTCAGGTTGTCGCAGCCCAGCAACCGACGCGAGCATGCCAAGCAAACTTTATTACCCCGTTACCCATCCGGAAACAATTCCAGCCTTTATCGCCAACGCAACTTCATCTAGTTTCAACTGGCAACTTCAACCCCACACTTAAATGGACTTTCAAACATGACCAACTTGAATAACTTTGTTGCCATAGACTGGCGCTCCGGCCCTGATCGAATTTATTTTTTCTTCAAGGACACCGATACCTATTCGCGCTTTGATATTGGCGACAATAGTGTCCCGTCCAATTATCCAACCGCCACGGCAGGCAACTGGGACAACTTCGCCCCGTATACCAAAGATCTGCGCTTTGGCTTGACTACCACTTCCTTCGGCTGGAACGCCGGAAGTGACGAGGATATTGCCTGGCTTTTCTTCTATGACGGAACAACTCCGATGGTCTGCAAATACGATCAGGACAGCGATAAAGTTGCCGCCTTCTACAAGGTATCCGACTCGGTATGGAAGCCGATTCTTCCATATTTTGACAAGATCATCGCCGGCACCTGGTTTCAACTGACCGGCCACCCTTTTCTGTTTCGATTCATCCTCGATGACGGCCACTACTTGTCTTTCGACTACAAGGCCAAGACCGTCAAGTACAACCGTTTCGGCGAATATCAGCTGGGCGCGCTGAAACCTTACAAGGACCGGATAATCACCGCAGCGCAGAATGACCGGACATTTGCAGACAGTTACTGGTATATCTTCCTGACCAACAATCAGTACCTCACTTACAACATTCAGTCCGACCGACTCGTTGCCGGCCCCAGAACCATTGATGACGGTAATTGGCCCGGCCTGCTGCGTGGCTGATTGGTCAATCCCGGCGAGCCTAGTAGGATAGGGTTAATTATCGGTTAATCGCCGCCGCCCATCCTGCACCCCACTTGCACAGGGACAAGGCTCCTCCATGCGTCATTTTTTTCTTCTGTTTGCTCTACTGGTTTCCGGTCTGGCTCAGGCCGGAAACAATCCGTTCGAGTCCAAGCCGGACTTTTTACCCGTCGACAAGGCATTCGTACTCACCTCCGAGCTTCTGGACTCGGGCGAAACCCAGCTGTTCTGGCAGATCACTGACGGCTACTACCTGTATCAGAAACGCCTGAAATTCGACGGACTGGCCGCCGATCAGCAGCCGGTGTTGCCTGAAGGCGAATCCCACAGCGATGAGTTCTTCGGCGAGCAGCCGGTCTATCGCCAAGGCCTGGAAGTGAAAATCCCGGCAGCGGCCAGCGGTCAGATCAAGGTCAGTTATCAGGGCTGCGCCGATGCCGGTCTGTGCTATCCACCGCAAACCCGGGTGATTGACCTGGGTGGCAAAGCCGCAGCAACAACAGGCGCTGAAGCCCCGGATCAGGCTTTGGCCAGCAGTCTGCAACAACGGGCGCTGGGCTGGAGTCTGCTGGTGTTCTTCGGCCTTGGCCTGCTGTTGGCGTTTACCCCGTGTTCGCTGCCGATGCTGCCGATTCTCGCCGGGATGATCGTCGGCAGTGGCGCCACACCACGGCGCGGGTTTGCCTTGGCCAGCAGCTACGTGATCTGCATGGCACTGGTGTATGCGGCGATGGGCGTGATTGCTGCGCTGCTCGGTGCGAACCTGCAGGCGTGGTTGCAAAATCCTTGGCTGCTCGGTGCGTTTGCCGCCATTTTCGTGGTGCTGGCATTGCCGATGTTCGGCTTCTTCGAGCTGCAACTGCCGGTGGCCCTGCGTGATCGTCTTGAACATGCGTCGCGCAGCCGCAGCGGCGGCAGCCTGATCGGCGCCGGTGTGCTGGGCGCGTTGTCCGGTCTGTTGGTCGGGCCGTGCATGACCGCGCCACTGGCCGGCGCGCTGCTATACATCGCGCAGAGCGGTAACGCGTTGCACGGCGGTCTGATTCTGTTTGCACTGGGCATCGGCATTGGTGTGCCGCTGTTGCTGCTGGTCACCGTGGGCAACCGCTTCCTGCCAAAACCCGGGGCGTGGATGAATCTGCTCAAGGGCATATTCGGCTTCCTCTTTCTTGCCACTGCATTGTTGATGCTGCGCCCGGTACTGGATCCGTCTTTGTGGCTGGGCCTGTGTGGCGCCCTGTTGTTGATCGCCGCTTACAGCGCCTGGAAACAATCCGCAGGGTTTGGCCGCGTCGCGCAGATGTTTGGCGCCCTGTCCTTGTTGCTCGGTTTGTGGGGCAGCTTGTTGGTGATCGGTGCAGCGGGCGGCAGTGATGATCCGTATCAGCCATTGCAGGTCTACAGCGCCGGCCCTGTCGCCAGCGCGGCGCCGACGGGCCACGATGCCTTCAGCACAATCAAGGAACCGGCCGCCCTGCAACGCGAACTCGACGCGGCCAAGGCCCAGGGTCAGTGGGTGCTGCTCGATTACTACGCCGACTGGTGTGTGTCGTGCAAGGTCATGGAGAAGAAGGTGTTCGGTGAGGCCAAGGTCATGCAGGCCCTGAGCGATGTGCGCCTGCTGCGCCTGGATGTGACCGCCGACAACGCTGCGAGCCGTGAGCTGCTCAGTCGCTATAAAGTGCCGGGGCCGCCGACGTTCATCTGGATCGGCGCTGACGGCGAAGAACGCCGCAGCCAGCGCATCACCGGCGAGGTCGATGCCGATACCTTCCTGCAACGCTGGTCCGCCACCCGAGATGCCAACTGATGCTGACGTTCACCCTCGGCACCTTCGCCATCGCGCTCAACCACCTGCTGCTGATCAGTGCTCTGGCGTTGGCGACATTTGTCGGCTGGCGAGTGGCCAAGCGCGGCGGTGATAACCCCGAGTCAGCGCTGTTCAGCCTGTTTTTGCTGGGCATGCTCGCGGCGCGCGTTGCGTTTGTCGCGCTGTACTGGTCGCACTATCGCAATGACCCGTGGCAGATCATCGATCTGCGCGACGGCGGTTTCCTCGCTTGGCCCGGAGTGATCGTGCTGCTGCTGGCGGCGTTGTATCGCGGCTGGCGCCGGCCCGCTTTGCGTCGACCGTTGGGTTTCGGCGTGGTCAGTGGCGTGGCGTTCTGGCTGCTTGCCACCCTGTCGCTGAATATCTACGAACAGGGTACGCGCCTGCCGGATATATCCCTGCGCAACGCCGCTGGCGAAACCATCAAGCTCAGTGACTATCAGGGCGGGCCGCTGGTGATCAACCTCTGGGCGACCTGGTGCCCGCCGTGCCGGCGAGAAATGCCGGTGCTGGAAAACGCCCAACAGCAGCGCCCGGATCTGACGTTCTTGTTCGTCAATCAGGCCGAAAGCATGCAAAGCGTGGCAACGTTCCTGGAAACCCAGGGCCTGAGCCTGAACAACGTGCTGTTCGACCGCGGCGGCCGTCTCGGTCAGGCCGTGGGTTCCATGGCGTTACCGACTACGCTGTTCTATAGCCCGGACGGTCGCTTGCTGACCAGTCACCTCGGTGAACTGTCGAACGCCAGCCTCGCCCGCGCCTTGGAAACCTTCGACACTTCGCCTTCAAGCCCGAATCAGGCCGTTGCCCCGGCCAACTCTGCAAGGAAACTGCCATGCCCCGCCTCCGCCACCTGCTGACGCTGACCCTGGGCACTGCCCTGCTGCACTTGCCGTCGGTGCAGGCTGCTGAAGAACTGCCCGCCGCAATCAAAAAGATCGAAGCCAAGGGCGCGAAAATCGTCGGCCAGTTCGACGCCCCCGATGGCCTGCGCGGGTACGCCGCGCAATACCAGAATCGCGGCATGGCGCTGTACCTGACCCCGGACGGCAAACACGTCGTGGTGGGTAGTCTGTACGATGCCGACGGCAAGGACCTGAGCAGCGAGCCTTTGCAGAAACTGGTCTACGCACCGATGTCCAAGGAGGTCTGGGCCAAGTTCGAGGCGAGCAACTGGATTCAGGACGGCAACAAGGATGCACCGCGCACGGTGTACCTGTTCAGCGATCCGAATTGCCCCTACTGCAACATGTTCTGGGAACAGGCGCGGCCATGGGTCAAGGCAGGCAAAGTGCAGTTGCGCCACATCATGGTCGGCATCATCCGCGAAGACAGCCCGGGCAAATCAGCCGCGCTGCTGGCGGCGAAAGACCCGGCCAAGGCCCTGGAAGATCATGAGAGCGCTGGTAAGGGCAGCGCCCTCAAGGCGTTGAAAGACATTCCGGTCGCCGTGCAAACCAGACTCGCGGCCAACATGCAGTTGATGGAAGACCTCGAACTGCAGGCCACCCCGGCGATTTTCTATATGGATGACAAAGGCGAACTGCAACAACAGCAAGGCGCGCCTTCGCCGGACAAGCTGGTGAAGATTCTCGGGGCGAAATAAAACCGATCCTTTATCGCCTGACCCGGCCTCATCGCGGGCAAGCCCGCTCACACAGAGTCTTGTGATGAACACGGAATATGTGAACACCTGAAACCCTGTGGGAGCGGGCTTGCCCGCGATTGGAATTCACTCGGTCTAGCGGTTGCGCTCGGCCAGAAACGCCAGTAGTGCCTCAGTGACAAACGCGGGATTCTCCAGATTGGAGATATGCCCCGCCTCCGGTACCAGCACGCACGGGCAACCGATCAATTCAGCCATTTCCCGGGCTTCCGAGGGTGGTCGCGGTTTGTCCTGATCGCCGCACAGCACCAGTGTCGTCTCCGGGTCCAGCTCGTCCAGGCGTGGCAACAGGTCGTCGCGGCCAAACGTGATGCGTCCCATCGGGACGATGCTGTCGCGCAGACGCTCGGGCGAATAGCTCTTCAATTTCGCGCGGAAGTCCTGATACAGCGCCGACTGCGGGTCGATGCCCGGGCGGAAGAAGATCGGTACGACGATATCGAGCAGTTGTTCGGAGATGGTACCGGTGTCTTCGATCTGCTTGAACAGCGAGAAGTAATACTGCCGGGTCGGTTCTGGCTCGACGCCGACGTAGGTGTCCATCAGCACCAGACCGTTGAGACGTTGCGGTGCGGACAGTGCCAAACGCACGCCCCACATGCCGCCGACCGACAGCCCGACCAGAGTCACGCGGTCGATGTCCAGGTGATCGAGCAAGGCCTGCGCCTGTCGGGCGATGTCGTCCAGCGAAGTGGTGCCTTCGGGTAACTTGCCGGACTCGCCATGCCCCCACAGATCCACGGCAATGACGCGATAGTGCGCGGTCAGCGCGGCGATCTGCGGCGCCCACATCGCCTGGTCCCAAAGGTAACTGCCGGCCAGCAACACGGCGGGGCCGGTGCCTTGATCAATGTAGTGCAGTGCTTGTCCGTCAACCGTGAAAAAGGGCATCGACCACCTCCGCGACAAAAAACAGAACCGGCAGACTGAGCTGCCGGCTGTTGATCGTCAAGGATGGAAATGTACAGTCATGTACTGGTGATTTGTGTTGAGTTCACCGACGCCATCGCTGGCAAGCCAGCTCCCACAAGGTTCAACGTCGTTCACAAGATTTGTGCTCACCGCAAAAACTGTGGGAGCTGGCTTGCCAGCGAAGAGGCCGGCCCAAGCGCTGAAGAACTACAACCCCTCCAGCTCCGCCATCAGATCATTCAACCGATCAACCTTCTCCTCCGTAATGTCGCTGGCCGCCAGCCCATCGATGTATTCGGCCAGTTCCTCCACCGTGCTGCATTCGAACATCGCGCGCAGCGGCACGTTGCGTTGCAGGGCTTTTTGTAACCGCGATGCAATTTGCGTAGCCAGCAGCGAATGCCCGCCCAATTCGAAGAAGTTATCGCGCACGCCGACCTTTTCCACTTTCAGCACTTCAGCCCAGATATCAGCCAGGGTCTGCTCCAGCTCGTTGCGCGGGGCCAGATAATCCGCGCTTTGCAACTGACCGATCTCCAGCGTTGGCAAGGCTTTGCGGTCGAGTTTTCCGTTAGCGTTGAGTGGCATTTGCTCCAGCCACAGCCAGTGCAGCGGCACCATGTATTCCGGCAGTTCGGCGCGCAGGCGCTGCTTGATCCGCTCCAGGCGTTCGCCCGGATTGAGCGCTGCATCGGCCGCGACCAGGTAGCCCACCAGATGCTTGCCGTTGACGCCTTCCTGCACACCCACCGCCGCGTCGCGCACTTCCGGTTGTTCATGCAGGCGCGCTTCGATTTCACCGAGCTCGATGCGGTAACCGCGAATCTTCACTTGATGATCGACGCGGCCGACGTATTCCAGCACGCCGTCGGTGCGGCGCCGTGCCAGGTCACCGGTGCGGTACAGGCGTTCGCCCGGCGCGCCGAACGGATTCGGCACAAACACCGGCGCGGTGCGCAACGGATCGCTGACATAACCGCGACCGACGCCGGTGCCAGCCACACACAACTCACCCACCGCGCCCAAAGGCACCAGTTCCAGCGCGCCATCGAGCAAATACAACAAGTTATTGTCGGTCGGCGTGCCGATCGGCAAATAGCTGCCGCGCGTCGACGCCATGTCGACGCGGAAGAACGCCACGTCATCCGAGCATTCCGCCGGGCCGTAAGCATTGACCAGACCAACGTCCGGGTAACGCAGCAGCCATTGATGGGCCAGTTCCGGCGGCATCGCTTCACCGGTCGGCAACATCCAGCGCAAACCATCAAGGCTCATGTGATCAGCGGCGAGCATGCCCTGAATCAGCGACGGCACACTTTCCAGCACGGTGATGCCCTGCGCCTGCACATGGCCCAGCAAACCTTGCGGATCGTGGGCAATCGTATTCGGCACGATGTCGACCCGTGCGCCGAACAACGGCGCGGCAAGGAACTGCCAGACGGAAATATCGAAGCTTTGCGAGGCGGTCTGCGCGATCACATCGGCCTCGCTCAAGTCGAGGTACGGGCGTTTGCTCAACTGGTTGTTGAGCATGCCGCGCTGCTCGACCATCACGCCTTTTGGCAGACCGGTCGAACCCGAGGTGTAGATCACATAGGCGAGATTGTCCGGGCCGCTGTGAATGCCGAGATTGTGCGTCGCTGCGGCCGACGCCTGGACCTCTTCCCACACCAGCAGGCGCGGGCGATTCGAACAGCCAAACTCTTCGAGCAAGGTCTGCGCCTGCTCTAAGCAGGCTGCGCTGCACACCAGCAACGGCGTGCGGCTCAGCTCGATGATGCGGCTCAGGCGCTGGCTCGGCAGACCCGGGTCCAGCGGCAGGTAACCGGCACCGGCCTTGAAGCTGCCGATGATCATGCCGAGCAGGTCGAGATTACGCTCGGCCAGCAGCGCCACCGGTTGATCCATGCGCACACCGGCAGCGACCAGGGCATGGCCGAGACGGTTGGCGTTGTGATTCAGTTCGGCATAGCTCAATTGCTGATCGAGGCAACTGGCGGCAACGCGCTGCGGATGCGCCGCGACCTGCGCCTCGAACAACGCCACGTAGCTTTGCTCCAGTGGGTAGTCGTGGCCGCTCTGGTTGCAACCGTGCAGCAGGAAGTCGCGTTCTTCGTCGCCGAGCAGCGGCAAATCGGCCATGTCGCCATGGAAGCCGTCGACCAGCGCCAACAGCAGGCGTTTGAACTCACTGAGCATGCGCTCGACCGTCGACTCGTCGAAGTAACGCTGGTCATAGGACAGGTGCAAGCCAAGGTCATCGCCCGGGTAACACACCGCCGTCAGCGGGAAGTTGGTGTGGGTACGGCCGGAATCCGAGGTCGCATTCAGGCTCTGTGCACGATCAAGCACCGAGACTTCCACCGGGGCGTTTTCGAACACGAACAGGCTGTCGAACAGCGGCTGGCCTTTGGGCAATTCGCTCTGCTCCTGGATATTCACCAGCGGCAGGTATTCGTACTCGCGCAGTTGCATGTTGCTGTCGAGCAACGCGCTGAGCCATTGACGCACGCTGCTGCGCTGATCGTCCTCAGGCATCTTCACCCGCAGGGCGATGCTGTTGATGAACAGGCCGACGGTGCGTTGCATTTCCGGCATCTCCACCGGCCGCCCGGCCACAGTCACGCCGAAGAGCACGTCGCGATCGCCGCTCAGGCGCCGCAAAACCAGAGCCCACGCAGCCTGGGCGAAAGTGTTGACGGTCAGTTGATGGGCCTGCGCCAGTTCCCGCAGCCGTGCGCCGTCCTCGACATTGAGGCGGGTGTAGCGGTCGCCGACGATCATGCCGCCGCTTTCACCGGCGTGTTCGCGCAGGAACGGCCGGTCGCTCGGGATCGGCGTGGTGCGCTCGAAGCCTTGCAGATTCTGCCGCCACCACTGCCGCGCCTCGGCCAAGTTCTGGCGTTGCAGCCAACCGATGTAATCGCGATAACGCGGCGGCACGCTCAACTGCGCTTCGCGACCTTCACCGAGGGCGGTATAGATCTCGAAGAAGTCGTTCATCAGCAGCGAACGGCACCAGGCGTCGATGAGGATGTGGTGGTTGCTCATCATGAACCAATAACGCGCCGCGCCGACCTTGATCAGGCGCAGGTGAAACGGCGCCTGATTGAGCAGATCGAACCCGGCTTCGCGTTCGCTTTTCAGCAGCGCTTGCAGCTGTGGTTCCTGCTCGGTTTCGGCGACGGCGCTCCAGTCCAGATACTCGATCGGCGTGCGCCCCGGCGTGTGAATCACTTGCAGCATGTCTTCGCCAACGTTCCAGCAGAACGAAGCGCGCAATGCTTCATGACGAGCGACCACCGCTTGCCACGCCTGGGCGAAACGCTCGGGGTCGAGCTCGCTGTTGATGCGATATCGATCCTGCATGTAGTACAGACCGGTGCCCGGCTCGAGCAAGGTGTGCAGCAACATGCCTTCCTGCATTGGCGTCAGCGGGTAGACATCTTCGATGTGCGCGGCCGGCACCGGCAGCGCATCGAGTTGCGCCTGAGTCAGTTTCGCCAGCGGGAAGTCCGATGGCGTCAGGCCGCCGGCTTCGTCTTGCAGACAATGGGCGATCAGGCTTTGCAACTCACCGAGGTAGGCGGCGGCCAGATCGTTAATGGTTTGCGCCTCGTAACGCTCGGCACTGAAAGTCCAGCGCAGCAGCAGTTCACCGCCGTAAACCTGACTGTCGACACTCAGCTCGTTGGGCAACGGCGCCTGCGGATCGTGGGCTGCACCGATTGGCTCATCGAGAGGACGGAACAGCGCATCGCTGCCGAAGCTCTGGTCGAACTGGCCGAGGTAGTTGAAGGTGACCTGCGCCTGCGGCAGCGCGGCCATGTTCTGGCGGCAGCCGTCATCGGCCAGATAACGCAACACGCCATAACCGAGACCTTTGTGCGGCACGGCGCGCAATTGTTCTTTGATCGCCTTGATCGAAGCGCCCTGCCCGGCGGCCTCTTCGATATTGTGCGGGGTCAGGCGCAGCGGATAAGCGCTGGTGAACCAACCGACGGTGCGGGTCAGATCAATCTCGTCGAACAGGGTTTCGCGACCGTGGCCTTCCAGTTGAATCAGTGCCGAGGGCTGGCCGCTCCAGCGGCACAGCACACGGGCCAGCGCGGTCAGCAGCAGGTCGTTGACCTGAGTGCGATAAGCGCTCGGTGCCTGTTGCAGCAACTGCCGGGTGCGCTCGGCATCGAGGCGTACGCTGACGGTTTGCGCATGGCGATTCTGCCTGCCGCCCTGCGGGTTTTCGCAAGGCAAATCGGCGCTCGGCCCGGCCAGTTGCGCTTGCCACCAACCGAGTTCTTCACGCAGGGATTCGCTGCCGGCGTAGGCCTGCAAACGCGCGGCCCAGTCCTTGAAGGCGCTGGTTTTCGCCGGCAGTTTCAGCGGCTGCGCAGCGTCGAGTTGGCGATAGGCGGTTTGCAGATCATCCAGCAACACGCGCCAGGAAACGCCGTCGACGACCAAGTGGTGGATGGCGATGAACAGGCGTTGCTGAACATCCGCAACATCGACCAGCACTGCGCGCAGTAACGGGCCGTTTTGCAGATTCAGGCTGCGTTGCGCGTCGGCGAACAGAGATTCGCACCGATCCAGCGAATCGACGCTGACTTGCCTGAGCACATCCTCATTCGTCAGCGCTTGATGCGTCGCTTGCCATGCATCATCGGTTTCAGTGAAACGCAGACGCAGCGCATCGTGCTGCTCGATCACTGCCAGCAAAGCTTGCAGCAATCGTTGCGGCTCGAGCCGCACAGTCGGTTCCAGCAACAGCGCCTGATTCCAGTGCTGACGCTGGGGAATGTCCGTATCGAAGAACCAGTGCTGAATCGGCGTCAGGCGCGATTCGCCGTCCACCAGACCTTGCTCGGCCGTCACTTGCTGGGTGCGACTGGCAACGGCGGCGAGCGTCTGCACGGTCTGGTGCTGGAACAGGTCGCGCGGGCTGAAGTGAATGCCCTGCTGACGCGCGCGGCTGACCACTTGAATCGACAGAATCGAGTCGCCGCCGAGCTCGAAGAAGTTGTCGTTGAGGCCGACCTGCCTTACGTTGAGCACATCGCACCAGATCTGCGCCAGGGTCTGCTCAAGCTCGTTGCTCGGCGCGACATAGACCTGACGATTGAGGTCCGTGTCCGGCGCCGGCAAGGCGCGGCGGTCGAGTTTGCCGTTGGCGGTCAGCGGCATGCTTGCCAGCAGCATCAGCTGGGTCGGCACCATGTAGTCCGGCAGTTGCGCCTTGAGGTGCGACTTGAGCGCTTCGCGCAGTTCAGCCTGTTGCGCTTCGCCTTGCCCGGCGACCTCTGTAACGAGGTAACCCACCAACTGCTTGCCACTCGGCGCATCCAGCGCCAGCACCACGGCTTCGCGGATCGAAGAATGATCGAGCAGGCGCGTTTCGATTTCGCCCAGTTCGATGCGGAAACCGCGGATTTTCACTTGATGGTCGATCCGCCCCAGATACTCGACCAGACCATCGGCACGCTGGCGCACCAGGTCGCCGGTGCGATACATGCGCCCGCCATCAGCGGTAAACGGGTCAGCGACAAAACGCTCGGCGCTGATGCCCGGGCGGTCGTGATAGGCCTGAGCCAGACCGGCGCCGCCGACAAACAATTCACCGGTCGCGCCTTGCGGCACCAAGGCCAGATCGGCATCGAGAATGTAGGCGACTCGCGACCCGATCACGCTACCAATCGGCACACTGCCGGCGCCCTCTTCCAGTACCTGCGGCGCCAGACTGGCCAGCGGCATGACCACGGTTTCAGTCGGGCCGTAGGCGTTGAAGAACAGCGCTGGCTGGAACGCCGCGCGGATGCGCTGCAGATGCTCGCCGGTCAGCGCTTCACCGCCGGTGATGATCATGCGCACCGGCAGGACGTCATTCTGCGTGGCAAGGAACTGCGCCAACTGGCTGCCGTAGCTCGGCGTGAAACCGAGGACGTTGATTCGATGCGTGCGAATCAAGCCGCAGATTTCTTCCGCGTCCCACTGGCCCTGCGCCCGCAACACCACCTGCGCACCGCTGAGCAGCGGCACCAGTAGACGTTCGGTGGCAGCGTCGAAGTTGATCGAATAGAAATGCAGTTCACAGTCGTCCGGGCGCATGCCGAAGCGTTCGATCACGGCCTGGCAGTGCATGGCAATTTCACCGTGGGAGACCACCACGCCTTTCGGTTTGCCGGTCGAGCCCGAGGTGTAAATCAGGTAGGCCTGATGTTGCGGCAGGCTGATAAACGGTAGCTCGCCGGCCGGGTAGTCGGCCAATCCCGGACTGTCATCTTCCAGGCACCAGCGCGCCACGTCTGACGGCAAGTCACCCAGGGCCTGAAACATCGCCCGATCGCTGAGCAGCAGGCCGATGCGGCTGTCTTCAATCATGTAATGCAGACGATCCAGCGGGTACTCCGGATCCAGCGGCACATAGGCGCCGCCAGCCTTGAGAATCGCCAGCAGGCCGATGACCATTTCCAGCGAACGCTCCAGCGCCAGACCCACCCGCACTTGCGGGCCGACCCCACGCTCACGCAGCGCCCAGGCCAGACGATTGGCCCGGGCATCGAGTTCGGCGTAGCTCAGGGTCTGCCCGGCGAAGGTCAGCGCCGGCGCGTCTTTGCGCGCCAGTGCCTGTTCGGCAAACAGATGATGGATGCACTGGTCGAGACGATGCTCGCCCGGATCGATGCCAAGGCTGTCGAGCAGGTGCTGTTGCTCGGTGTTGTCGAGCAACGGCAGTTCGCTGAGGCGTTGCTGCGGATCAGCGATCAACGCTTCAAGCAGGTTGCGCCAATGCCTGGCCATGCGTTCGATGGTCGGCTCGTCGAACAGATCGGTGCTGTAAGTCAGGCAGCAGCCGAGGCGATGGTCGAGGTCGGTGACTTCCAGATTGAGATCGAACTTGGTCGCCCGAGCATCGTTGGCCAGGTACTCGACGGTCATACCAGCGAGGGTGCGGCTCTGCTGGAATTCCCAGCGCTGCACGTTGCACATCACCTGGAACAGCGGGTTGTAAGCCGCGCTGCGTGGCGGCTGCAAGGCTTCGACCAGATGATCGAACGGCAGATCCTGATGGGACTGGCCTTCGATCACGGTGTGGCGCACCTGCTCGAACAGTTCGCCGACCGACATCTGCCCGTCGAGCTGGCAACGCAGCACCTGGGTGTTGAGAAACGCACCGATCAGCCCTTCGCTTTCCGGGCGGATGCGGTTGGCCACCGGCGCACCGATGCGCAGGTCGGTCTGGCCGCTGTAGCGGTAGAGCAGCGTGGCGAGCGCTGCGGTCATGGTCATGAACAGGGTCAGGCCGTTTTGCGCATTGAACGCCCGCACCCGCGCAGCGAGATCGTCACTCAGATCGAAACGGAACAGCTCGCCCTGATGGCTCTGCACCGGTGGACGCGGACGGTCGCCGGGCAGTTCCAGTAGCGGATGTTCGCGACCGAGCTGCGCGGTCCAATAATCGAGCTGGCGCTGGCGCTCGCCGGACTCCAGCCACTGACGCTGCCAGACGCTGTAGTCGAGGTATTGCACCGGCAGCGGCGCGAGCGGTGATTCGCGCTCATCGACGAACGCTTCATACAGCGCACTGAGTTCACGGGCAAAGATGTCCATCGCCCAGCCTTCGGTGACGATGTGGTGCAGGGTCAGGACGAAGTAATGCTCGTGCTCGGCGGTCTTGACCAGACAGGCACGCAGCAACGGTCCGGTTTCCAGATTGAACGGCTGGTGCGCTTCTGCATCGGCCAGTTGCTGGACTTGTAGCTCCCGGACTTCTGCCGGCAGGCTGGAGAAATCCTTCCAGCCCATGCGCACGCCGGTCTCGGCATGCACCTGTTGGCGGGCGACGCCATCGATACTTGGGAATGTGGTGCGCAGGGTTTCGTGGCGCAGGATCAGCGCCTGCAACGCCGCCTCGAAATGCTCGACATGCAGCACGCCGCGCAAGCGCGCCATGCCGCCGACGTTGTACGCCGGGCTGTCCGGTTCCATCTGCCAGAGGAACCACATGCGCTGCTGCGAATAGGACAGCGGCACCGCCTGGCTGCGGTCGATTTTTGCAATCGGCAACTGTTGATTGGTGTGGCCGCTGACCTGGATCAGGCGAATCTGTTCGGCGTAATCGCCCAGTTCGCTGTGCTCGAACAAGGTGCGCAGCGGCAGTTCGACGTCACAGGCCTGACGTGTGCGCGAAATGATTTGCGTGGCCAGCAGCGAGTGACCGCCGAGGGCGAAGAAATCATCACGCAGGCCAACCTGCTTCAGACCCAGCACTTCGCGCCAGATCGCGGCGATTTGTTGCTCCAGTTCGCTGACCGGCTCGATATGTTCACGCACCTGCCATTGCGGCTCGGGCAAGGCGCGGCGGTCGAGTTTGCCGCTGGGACTCAGCGGCATCGCGTCAAGGCGCAAAAGTTGCGCCGGGACCATGTATTCCGGCAGCTCAGCGGCCAAAGCGTTCCTCAGTCGAGCGATTTGTTCGTCGGCATTTTCCTGCGCATCGCTCGCCGTGAAGTAGCCGATCAGTTGCGCACCGGCAGCGGTTTCCCGCACCAGAACCAAGGCTTGGGCGACGCCATTTTGCGCCAGCAGTCGCGCCTGGATTTCTTCCGGTTCGACGCGAAAGCCACGCAGTTTGACCTGCTGATCGAGACGGCCGAGGTATTCGATAACGCCATCCGAGGACCAGCGCGCACGGTCGCCGGTGCGGTACAAGCGGGCACCCTGCTCGCCCAGTGGATCGACGACAAAACGCTCGGCGGTCAACGTCGGACGACCCAGGTAACCGCGAGCCAGACCAATACCGCTGATGCACAGCTCGCCCGCCACACCCGCCGGTACTGGATTGAGATCGGCATCGAGAATGCGGCAGACCACATTGCCCAGCGGCCGGCCAATCGGCGAGCGCTCACCATCGGCAGTTGTGCAGTGCCAATGGGTGACATTGATCGCGGTTTCAGTCGGGCCATAACGGTTGTGCAATTGCACCGCCGGCAGTTGCGTCAGCACACGGTTGCGCAACTCGGCGGGCAAGGCTTCACCGCCGGAAAACACCCGGCGCAGGCTGGTGCACTCGGCACTCAGCGGCTCGTCGATGAACAGCGCCAGCAGCGGTGGGACGAAGTGCAGCGTGGTCACGCCGTATTGCTGGACCAGTTGCGCGATGCGATGCGGGTCGCGGTGCTCGCCGGGGGCGGCAAGCAGCAGACGCGCGCCGCTGATCAGCGGCCAGAAGCATTCCCACACCGAGACGTCGAAACTGATCGGCGCTTTTTGCATCAGCACGTCGGTTTCGTCGAGACGATAAGCGTCCTGCATCCATTGCAGGCGCTCGGCCAGCGCGGCGTGGGTGTTGCCGACGCCTTTCGGTTGCCCGGTGGAACCCGAGGTGTAAATCACGTAGGCGAGGTTGTCGCCGTGCAGTCGCAGGCCCGGTGCCTGGCTCGGCCATTTATCCAAGTGCAGCGCATCCATGGCGATCACGCTGACGCCATCGCTGGCCGGCAAACGCTCGAGCAATTGCGTCTGGGTCAGGAGCAGTTCGACGCCGCTGTCGCGGAGCATGTACGCGAGGCGTTCGGCCGGATAATCCGGATCAAGCGGCACATAGGCGCCGCCGGCCTTGATGATCGCCAGCAGACCGATCAGCAGTTGCGGCGAACGCTCGGCGGCGATGGCCACGCACACGTCCGGGCCAACGCCTTTGTCGCGCAGGTAATGGGCGAGCCGGTTGGCTTGCGTGTGCAGCTCGGCAAAATCCAGACTACCGCCGTCCCACACCAGCGCGGTGCGTTGCGGGGTGTTGCGCGATTGTTGCTCGAGCAGTTCCGGCAGCCAGTGTTGCGCCGAGGTGCACGGAGCGACGCTCCAGTCCTTCTGTTGATTCTGCTCGCTGGCGGTCAGCAAGCGCAGATCGCCGATGGCCTGCTGTGGCTGTTCGCAGACCTCGCTGAGCAGATTATGGAAATGCTCGGCCAGACGCTCGATGGTCGTGGCATCGAACAGTTCGCTGGCGTAGTCGAAGGACAAGCTCAGGCGACCGTTGCGATCCTCTTCGCTGTGCAATTGCAGATCGAACTTGGCTTCGCGGCTGTGCCACGGCAGTTCTTCGGCGAGCAGACCCGGCAGGCGCTTGAGCGCACTGAGGTCGCGCTGCTGATGGTTGAACATGACCTGGAACAGTCCCTGTTCGCGGGCCTGCGGGAACGCTTCGAGCAGTTGTTCGAAGGGCAGATCCTGATTGGCCTGGGCGCCGAGTGCGGCCTGGCGGGTCTGGTTCAGCAGCTCGGCAAATGTCAGGCGCGAATCGATTTGCGCACGCAACACCTGGGTATTGATGAAGAAGCCGATCAGGCTTTGGGTTTCCAGGCGCGGACGGTTGGCGTTGGGCACGCCGATGCGAATGTCGCGCTGACCACTGTAGCGGTGCAGCAAACTTTGCAACGCAGCGAGCAGAAGCATGAACGGCGTGGCCTGGTGGGCCTGCGCAGTCTGGCGGATCGCCTCGCTGAGTTCGGTACTCAAGCGCACGCTGTGGCGCGCGGCGCTGTGGTTGTGTCTGGCCGAGCGCGGGTGATCGGTGGCCAGTTCCAGTGGCGGATGTTCTTCGCCCAACTGCGCTTTCCAGTACGCCAGTTGCCGCTCGCCCTCGCCTTGCGCCAGCCATTGCCGCTGCCAGTTGCCGTAATCGGCGTATTGCGTGGGCATCGCTGCCAGTGTCGCCGGCGTCCCTTGGGTTGCCGCCGCGTAGAGACGCGAGAATTCGTCGAGCAGGATATTCAGCGACCAGCCGTCAGCGATGATGTGATGCAGGGTCACCAGCAGTTGATGTTCTTCGTCATCGAGACGCACCAGTGTCACCGCCAGCAACGGGCCTTTTTCCAGATCGAACCGAGTGCGCGCCTCGTCTTCGCGAATCTGCTCGGCGCGGGCTTCGCGCTCGGGAATTGGCAGGTCGCTGATGTCGATCAGTTGCAGATTGAGTTCTGCAGCGGCGAGCACTTGCTGCAATGCCACGCCGTCGCGTTCGAAGAAACGTGTGCGCAAGGATTCGTGGCGTTCGATCAGTTGCTGGAAGCTGCTGCGCACGGCGTCTTCGTCCAGCTCGCCACGCAAGCGCAGGCCGCCGGGAATGTTGTAGGCGCTGCTCTGTGGATCGAGTTGCCAGGTGATCCACAGACGGTTTTGTGCCAGCGACTGCGGCATCGGCTCACTGCGCGACAAGGTGCTGATCGGACCTTGAGCGCTGCCGCCGTCCTGTTTTAGCTGCGCCACAGCGGCGGCGGAAGCGGAGAGGGTTGGCGCTTCGAACAGCAGGCGCAGGCTCAGCTCGACACCGAGTGCTTCGCGAACCCGCGCCACTACTTGCGTGGCAGCGATCGAGTTGCCGCCGAGCAGAAAGAAATGGTCGTCGCCACTGACCTGCTTGACGTTGAGTTGCTCGGCCCAGATTTGCCCGATCAACGCTTCAAGGTCCGAAGTGCTGCTGGTCGCGTTTTCCGTTGCGGCTGTGATCGAAGGGAACAGCGCGTAACTGTCGAGGCTGCCATCAGCCAGACGATTGCGGCACGCCGAGCGCTGCAGTTTGCCGCTGGAGGTTTTCGGCAACGCGCCCGGATTGAGCAGCACCACCACGCTTGGCGCCTCCTGATACGCCTCGGCCACGGCTTGGCGAATGGCTTTGATCAGCGCATCTGGCGCAAGGATTTTCTGCACGCTGCGGCTGATTTCCGCAGCGATGCCGATGCCCTCTTCGCCGTCGTGAGTGACCGCGAACGCCGCCACGCGGCCCTTGCGCACCACTTCGACTTCGCGCTCGACGGTCTGCTCGATGTCCTGCGGATAGAGGTTGTGTCCGCGGACGATGAGCATGTCTTTCAGGCGCCCGGTGACGAACAACTCGCCCGCACGGATAAAACCCAGGTCGCCGGTGCGCAACCAGGTGCGGCCGGCGTGCTGGACAAAAGTCTTGGCGCTGGCTTCGGGGTTGCGCCAATAACCGTGGGCGATGCTCGGGCCGGCGGCCCAGACTTCGCCGACGGCGTTGTCGGCGAGTTCTTCGAGGGTATTCGGTTCGACGATCAGCACCGCGTGCTCAGGCTGGCTGATGCCGCAGCTCATGATCGCGCTGCCATCGCCCGGCTCGGCGCGGTTTTGCGCCAGCGCCTGATCGTCCACGCGCAGCGCCGGGATGCCGGTGCCGCGCGGTGTGCCAGCGACAAACAGGGTCGCCTCGGCCAGACCGTACGAGGCCATGAAACTGTTGTCGCTGAAACCGCAAGCAGCGAATTTTTCCGCGAAGCGCTCGAGGGTATCGAGACGGATCGGCTCGGAACCGGAATAGGCCACGCGCCAGCGGCTCAGATCGAGGCGCTCAAGGGCCGATTCGCTGACCCGCTCACTGCACAAACGGTAGGCGAAATCCGGGCCGCCGCTGATGGTGCCGCCGTATTCGGCGATCGCTTCCAGCCAGCGCAACGGCCGGCCGAGGAAGTAGGCCGGCGACATCAGAATGCACGGCACGCCGCTGAAAATCGGTTGCAGCAGGCCGCCGATCAGCCCCATGTCGTGGTACAGCGGCAACCAGCTGACGATGACGTCGTCCGGGTTGACGTCGATGCCGAAACCGTGACGGATCAGCAGTTCGTTGGCGACCAGATTGCCATGGCTGACCTGCACGCCCTTGGGCAGCGCGGTGGAGCCGGAAGTGTATTGCAGAAAGGCGATGTGCTCGGCTGGCAGGCTCGGTTCAACCCACTGTTCGGCCAGTGCGCTGTCGAGGGTGTCGACACACAACAGCGGCGGCGCGCCGTCGATTTGTTGCAAGGCATCGCGCAGGTCGGCGCTGGTCAGCAATAGCGTGGGTTCGGCGTCGACGATGATCGACAGCAATCGCTCCTGATGATGACGACGCGCGGATTCCGGCGGATAGGCCGGCACCGCAATCACACCGGCATACAGGCAGCCGAAAAACGCCGCGACGTAATCCGCGCCACTGGGAAACAGCAGCACCGCACGCTCACCGAATCCAGCCTGAGCCTGCAACGCAGCGGCGATGGTGCGCGCGCGTTGATCCAGTTCGCGATAGCTGAGCACCACGGTCTGTTCCGGGTTTTCGGCGAGAAAACGCAAGGCCAGTCGGTCCGGCGTCAGGGCCGCGCGACGCTTGAGGGCATGGACCAGGGTGCTGGGGAGTTCGAACGCGTCGGTCATGAGGTTTCCTGCCTGAATTCGGCTTGCAAGTGGAATCGGGTGGCTGCGTCACACCTGTCGAGAGGCGTGCGGGGCGCGGTCTGTGCCGACCACGCTGGGCATCGGAATGCGCTGAGGCCGGGGATCTGCACCCGGGCCATTCACCAATGAGAACGGATGGACTGTGGAAATAATTAGTCGGCAGGCACGACGTCCAGCGGGGCCAGGGTGCGGCGGCGTGTCGCAGTTGGCAAAACACATCGCCTTACAGCAATACCTCTCTTTCTCATTTGACAATCATTATCATTCAACATAATTTGTCGCTCGATGTGTAGGACGGCGCCGTCCCCCCAGGCCCTCCCACTAACCTATTGGCAGCAAGGTGATTTCCATGACGGAACAAGTATCCACAAGCAGGTGCGATTCACCGCTACTTCAGGCATTCGTCGACAATCGACTGATTCTGGTCAAGATTGCAGCCCGCATTACCGGTTGCAGGTCTCGTGCCGAAGATGTGGTTCAGGATGCGTTTTTCCGACTGCAATCGGCGCCGCCGATCACGTCGTCGATCAAGGCTCAGCTGAGCTACCTGTTCCAGATCGTGCGCAACCTCGCCATCGATCACTACCGCAAGCAGGCGCTCGAACAGAAATACTCAGGCCCGGAAGAGGAAGGCTTGAACGTGGTGATTCAGGGCGCT
Organism: Pseudomonas glycinis; assembly: GCF_054871425.1. NCBI lineage: Bacteria > Pseudomonadati > Pseudomonadota > Gammaproteobacteria > Pseudomonadales > Pseudomonadaceae > Pseudomonas > Pseudomonas glycinis. The sequence continues at coordinate 39,882 of NZ_JBTYHF010000010.1, forward strand.
TCGCCGGAAACTTCGCACATCAACTTCTCGACCCTCGAACACATCGCCGATGCGCTGACCGAACTGCCCAGCCGCACCCGTTATGCCTTCGAGATGTACCGCTTGCACGGCGTGCCGCAAAAGGACATCGCCAAGGAACTGGGCGTATCGCCCACCCTGGTCAACTTCATGATTCGTGATGCGCTGGTGCACTGCCGCAAGGTCTCGGGCAGTCGGCGGGATGCGGTGATTGCGGGTCGTCGTTAGGATCCGGATTCTGCGTCAAGCCATTCGCGAGCAGGCTCGCTCCCACAGGGTTTGATTAACGACACAAATCCAGTGTGGGAGCGAGCCTGCTCGCGAAAGCGGCCTCTGACCCAACGAAATTCCGAGGCCGAATACATCAGGCCAACCGGCACCGATCAAAAAACCGCTCCCGTCCCAGAATCATCAACGCCGCGCGCTTGTGCGGGAAATCGAATTCCTTCTCGCAGTGAAAGCATTGGTTGTGCATATGGCCGATCATCTTCGCGTTGTCGGCACGTGGCTCGGCGACCACGCGCTGGGTCCGTGGATCATCGAGAAACAGGTAATGCACCAGCGCCGATAACCAGCTCGCCACTTTGTGCGGGCCGCGATGACTTTCCTCGCCGACCAGCATGTGAATGCCACGGTCGTAATCGCCGGCATCGTAGAACGGCGCGATGCGATCTTCCTTGGCCCAGTAGGCTTCGAAATAGGCGAACGGCTGATCATCGAAACAGCCGATCAGCGTCAGCGTGTGCGGATCGGCATCGAGCTTGTTGAGATAGTCGCGATGCTGCTCAAGGCTGCCCTCCTCCTGCCAGAAACTCGCCACGCGCGGGCTGTTCTGCCAGCGATTGAAGCGCGACAGATCTTCCTCGATTTCCAGCGTTCGCAAGGAAATCCACGCGCCGAGCCGCGCATCGAAACGCCGGTAGACTTCACCGCGCGGCTTCACCGGTCGCAGCGGATGGCGCTTGCCATGGCTGATGACCATTTGCTGCGGATAGCTGCCGGTCAGTGAAGTGCCCAGCCACGGCTGCGGCAGTTGCCAGAACAGCGTGCGCTCGCAGCGATACTCACCGGCGACTTCGGTATTGATCAGCAGACCACTGCGCAAGGCTTCGGTCGGTGGCTGATCGAGTTGCCAGGTCAATTGCTGGCACGCCGGGTCACGGGCGAACAACCAATAACAGGCGGCCCACAAGGCTTGCCCGGGCGGCAGGGAAAAACGTTCATCAAGCTGAATCGGGCCATTGGCCTCGCGGTCCAGGCGCAGCCGAATCAGCGGTTGCCCGTCCAGGCTCAGGCTCAAGCGGCTCTCGGTAGCATCAGCGATCAAGCGACTGCCCGAGGGCAATGCCAGGGCAGTCAGGTCATTCAGATTGGACATGGGTCGGGCTCACGTAATCGTCACAGTTCAACGAAGTGACGTGAGCCGGGAAGGGAAATTTAAGCGCGGGACGAAAACAGCGCTTCAGTGATGCGGCACGGGCACCACGGCAATCTTGTAAGGCTCGAAAATCTTCAGCAATTCGCCATTGTCACGCAGACGCTGCAACAGATTGCCGAAGGCGTCGCCGCTGATCGGAGCGCTTGGCCGCAGAATCGCGTAATGGTGATAGATCTGATCGGTACGCTGCGACGCCAACAGCTCATCGCGGACCTTCTCGTTGCGCAGCAGGTAATCGAACAGATAGGAACGGGTCACCAGGGCAATGTCGGCGCGCCCGCGCAGGACCATCAGCAGGTTGCTGTCGTGGGAATAGGTCAGCGTGGCGTTGTAGTTGTGCGCGAGGTATTTCGGGTCGGCGTTGAAGTTGGCAAATTCGTAGTGATAACCGCTGAACAGCGCCAGACGTTTGCCCGACAGGCTCGAGAAGTAGTTTTGCTGGCGGCCGTCCTCGCGTTGCGCGACGAAAATCTCGGCGTCTTCCAGGCCCATGTCGACGTCGTCGTGGGGAATGTCCTTCCAGCCCCACTCGGGGTTCTCGAAGATCGCCATATCGATGCGGCCCTGCTTGAAATCACCGAAGCGGCGCGGGATCGAGGTTGGCACCAGGACGAACTGATAGTCGCTCTGCGAGCGGTTCAGCGCCTCGATCAATTGCGGCAACAGGCCGGTGTCGGCGCCGTTTTCCGGGCGAATCGTATAAGGCGGGAAATGCGCGGCGCCGACCCGGACCAATTGCGCTGACTGAGCGGGCAATACCCATAACGCAGCCAGCGCAGCGAGCATCAGCCCGGCGGCTGTCCGAATTGGCGAAGACTTCAAAACACCCCACTCCCCGAAAAAAATAGCGATCAATGCATTCAAGCTAGGCGGTTTCGCCGACTTAGCCAGTTTGTCGGCCGGTCCGACAACCGTTCAACGCGCTTCGAGGACCAGAATCAGCGCTTCATCGGCGAGCTGATCGAGGCTCAAACTGCCGCCGGCACGGAACCAGGTGGTGGTCCAGGACAGTGCGCCGGTAAGGAAACGTCGGGTAATAAAAACGTCGCCGCGAATATAGCCGGCGTCCTTGGCCTCGCCCAGAACCTGCAGCCAGATGTCTTCATAAACGTCACGTAAAGCAAGGACTTTAGCCTGGCCGTCTTCGGACAATGAGCGCCATTCGTACACCAGCACCGCCATCGCCTCGCCACTGCCGCCCATGATCGACTGCAATTCGCAGCGAATCAGCGCCAGCACTTTCTCGCGCACGTCACCGGCTTCGGCCAGGGCTGCGCGCATCAGCGCGGTGTTGTAGCGGATGGTTTCCTCCATCACCGCGCGGAGAATTTCATCCTTGCTTTTGAAGTGATGAAAAATACTGCCCGACTGGATGCCCACAGCGCTGGCCAGATCGCGCACCGTGGTGCGCTCGTAGCCTTTGTTGCGAAACAGGTGAGCCGCCACTTGCAGCAATTTGCCGCGGGCGCTGTCCGGGTCGGTCAACTGGCCCTGGTCGACCAGTTCGCGCATGACCCGCAGGGCTTTTTGCTCGTCCACCCGTTCTCTCCTACAGTCGATCAGTGTGTTGCCCCCTGTAACCGCAGGGTTGCGCGCAATTTAAGCCGCGCGCGGGCACCAAGCAAGCGCTTGGGCAGAAGAATGTTTCGCCTGTTTACAAACCAAGCGCTTGCTTGGTAGCCTCCAGACACTTCTGTCGCAGGTCCCTGAGTCGGAGATAAAAATGCCAACCACCGTGCGAATCGGCTGCGCCAGTGCTTTTTGGGGCGACACTTCCACTGCTGCCGCCCAGCTTGTCTCCGGCGGAAACCTGGATTATCTGGTGTTCGATTATCTGGCCGAGATCACCATGTCGCTGATGGCCGGCGCGCGCCTGAAAGACCCGCAGGCCGGGTTCGCCGGCGACTTCGTTGAAGTGCTGGCGCCGCTGCTGACGCAACTGGCCGAACAGAACATCCGCGTGATCAGCAATGCCGGCGGGGTCAATCCGCAGGCTTGCGCGGCGGCCCTGCAAGCGGCCTGCGATCAGGCCGGGGTCCAGCTGAAGATTGCCGTGTTGCTCGGCGACGACTTGCAAGGACAGCTCAAACACCCCGCCGACATCCGCGAAATGTTCAGCGGCGCGCCGCTTCCGCGCATGTGCGTGTCGACCAACGCCTACCTCGGCGCGCCAGGGATTGTCGAAGCGTTGCGCCTGGGTGCCGACATCGTCATTACCGGCCGGGTGGTCGACAGCGCCGTGGTCAGTGCGGCGCTGGTTCACGAATTCGGTTGGTCGTGGCATGACTACGACAAACTCGCCCAGGCCGCGCTGGCCGGGCACATCATCGAATGCGGCGCGCAGTGCACCGGCGGTAATTTCACCGACTGGCGCGAGGTACCGGATTACGAGCACATCGGTTTTCCGATCGTCGAGGTCAGCGCCGATGGCCAGTTCCTCGTCAGCAAACCCGAAGGCTCCGGCGGCCTGGTCACGCCGCTGACCATCGGCGAGCAGATGCTCTACGAAATCGGCGATCCGCAGGCCTATCTGTTACCCGATGTGATCTGCGATTTCACTCAGGTCAAACTTCAGCAACAAGGCAAAAACGTCGTGCAGGTGCACGGTGCCAAAGGCCTGCCGCCCAGCGACAAATACAAGGTCAGCGCCACGTACCCGGACGGTTTTCGCTGCACCGCCAGTTGCCTGATGGCCGGCATCGACGCGGTGGACAAGGCGCGGCGGGTCAGTCAGGCGATCATCGACAAGACCGCCGAGATGTTCAGCCTGCGCGGCTGGGCGCCGTACAGCGAAACCCATGTCGAACTGCTCGGCAGCGAAGCCACCTACGGCCCCCACGGCCAGCGGCGCGACAGCCGTGAAGTGGTGATCAAAATCGCCGTGCGCCACCCTGACAAACGCGCGCTGGTGCTGTTTTCCAAAGAGATCGCCCAGGCCGCGACCGGTATGGCGCCCGGTCTGACCGGCATTGTCGGCGGACGTCCGACCGTGTACCCAGTCATCCGCTTGTTCTCGTTCCTCGTCGATAAAAGCGCCTGCGCCCTGCAAGTCGACATCGCAGGCGAACGTCATCCTTGCGCCCTCCCCGACCCAGTGGCCCTCGACAGCGCCGATTTGCCGCTCACCCATCAGCCACCCAAACCCCAGGGCCGCGCCGATGCCAGTGTGCCGCTGGTGAAACTGGCGGTGGCGCGCTCCGGCGACAAGGGCAACCACAGCAACATCGGCGTGATGCCGCGCCATTCCGATTACCTGCCATGGATCGCCGAAGCGCTGACCCCTTCGGTGGTGGTCGACTGGATGCGCCACGTCCTCGATCCGGTGCTCGGGCGTGTCGAACGCTGGTATCTGCCCGGCACCCACAGCCTCAACTTTCTTTTGGAAAACGCCCTCGGCGGCGGCGGTGTCGCCAGTCTGCGCATCGACCCGCAAGGCAAAGCCTTCGCCCAGCAACTATTGGAAATCCAGATCCCGGTGCCGCAGAGCATCGCCGAACAGCTCGACTAGAGGATGGTGTGCATGGCTTACGCGTCGATTTTCCGCGCCGATCTGTTCAGCGGCCAGAACCTGATTGTCACCGGCGGCGGCAGCGGCATCGGTCGCTGCACCGCCCATGAACTGGCGGCCCTTGGCGCCAATGTGCTGCTGGTCGGGCGCAAGCCGGAAAAGCTGGAAAAAGTCGCCGCCGAGATCGCCGAGGACGGCGGCCGCGCGCACTGGAAGGCTTGCGATATCCGCGATGAAGAAGCGGTCAAGCAACTGGTCAAAGAGCTGATCGCCGAACACGGGCCGATCCACGGCCTGGTCAACAACGCCGGGGGCCAATACCCGTCGCCCTTGGCCTCGATCAATCAGAAGGGCTTCGAAACCGTGCTGCGGACCAATCTGGTCGGCGGCTTTCTGATGGCCCGGGAAGTGTTCAACCAGTCGATGAGCAAACACGGCGGCAGCATCGTCAACATGCTTGCCGACATGTGGGGCGGCATGCCCGGCATGGGCCACTCGGGCGCCGCGCGTTCGGGCATGGACAACTTCACCAAGACCGCCGCGTTCGAATGGGGTTACGCCGGGGTCCGGGTCAACGCCGTGGCGCCGGGCTGGATCGCCTCCAGCGGCATGGACACCTACGAGGGCGCATTCAAAGCAGTGATTCCGACCCTGCGCGAGCATGTGCCGCTCAAGCGTATCGGCACCGAATCGGAAGTCAGTGCGGCGATCGTGTTTCTGCTCAGCCCGGCGGCAGCGTTCATCAGCGGCACCACATTGAAAATCGACGGCGCCGCCAGCCTCGGCAGTCGCGCCTGGCCGCTGCACAAGGCCAGCCACAGCGAATCGTTCAATGGTTTTCACCGCGCGTATTTACCAGAAGTGTTGCGTCCCGACGTGCTCAAGGACAAGGAATAAGCCATGGCGCAGATTCAGTCGCAACTCGATCCGCACAGCGAAGCGTTCGCGCGCAACCGCGCGGCCATGCTCGCCGCCATCGAGCAGGTGCAGCAGCTCGAACAGAACCTGCTGAACAAGGCCGCCGAAGCCAAAGACAAATTCAGCAAACGCGGGCAACTGTTGCCCCGCGAGCGCCTGAACCTGCTGCTCGACCCCGGTGCGCCGTTCCTCGAACTGGCCAGCCTCGCCGGCTATAAATTGCACGACGACAAGGACGGCAGCTCGGCCGGTGGCGGGCTGATTGCCGGCATCGGTTACGTCTGCGGCATCCGTGCGATGGTGGTCGCCAACAACAGCGCAATCAAGGGCGGCACGATCTCGCCGAGCGGCCTGAAAAAATCCCTGCGCCTGCAACAGATCGCGCGGGAAAACAAACTGCCGATGATCACCCTCGCCGAAAGCGGCGGCGCCAATCTCAACTACGCGGCAGAGATCTTTGTCGAAGGCGCGCGCAGTTTCGCCAATCAGGCGCGCATGTCAGCAATGGGTTTGCCGCAGATCACCGTAGTACACGGCTCGGCCACGGCGGGCGGCGCCTATCAACCGGGGTTATCGGATTACGTGGTGGTGGTGCGCGGCAAGGCCAAGCTGTTTCTCGCCGGCCCGCCATTGCTCAAAGCGGCGACCGGCGAAGTGGCCAGCGATGAAGAACTCGGTGGCGCCGAAATGCACGCGCAGGTCGCCGGCACTGCCGAATATCTCGCCGAAAACGACGCTGACGGCATACGTCAGGTCCGCGAGATCATGCGCATGCTGCCATGGAACGAGCAGTTGCCGTGGCTGCCGCAGCCGCAATTCAAAGAACCGCTTTACCCCATCGACGAACTGCTCGGGCTGATCCCCGACGATGCAAAAAAGCCCTACGACGTGCGCGAAATCATCGCGCGGATTGCCGATGAGTCGGACTTTCTCGAGTTCAAAGGCGAGTTCGACCAGCAAACCATTTGCGGCCAACTGAGAATCCAGGGCCGCGCCTGCGGCTTCATTGGCAACAACGGCCCGATCACCCCGCAAGGTGCGAGCAAGGCGGCGCAGTTCATCCAGTTGTGCGACCAGAGCCAGACGCCGCTGCTGTTTTTCCACAACACCACGGGTTTCATGGTCGGCACCGAATCGGAACAGCAAGGGGTGATCAAACACGGCTCGAAACTGATCCAGGCGGTGGCCAACGCACGGGTGCCTAAACTGACCATTGTCGTCGGCGGTTCCTACGGCGCCGGCAACTACGCCATGTGCGGACGCGGGCTCGATCCGCGCTTCATTTTCGCCTGGCCCAACAGCCGCACGGCAGTGATGGGCGGCGCACAGGCCGGCAAGGTCTTGCGCATCGTTACCGAAGCCAAACAGCTCAAGGACGGCATCGAGCCCGATCCGAAAATGCTCGACATGCTCGAACAGATGACCGCGCAGAAACTCGACAGCCAGTCCACCGCACTGTACGGCAGCGCCAACCTGTGGGACGACGGCCTGATCGACCCGCGCGACACCCGCACCCTGCTTGGCTACTTGCTGGATATTTGCCACGAAGCCGACAGGCGTACGCTGCAACCCAACAGCTTCGGCGTCAGCCGCTTCTGACCGCCACGGATCCTACGGAGAACAACAACAATGATCTTCACCCCGGAACACGAAGCCCTGCGCCGTACCGTCCGCCAGTTCGTCACGCACGAGATCAACCCGCACGTCGAAGAGTGGGAAAAGGCCGGGCGCTTTCCGATCCACGAGATTTTCCGCAAGGCCGGCGAACTGGGTCTGCTGGGCATTTCCAAGCCGGAAAAATTCGGCGGCATGGGCCTCGACTACAGCTATTCGATTGTCGCCGCCGAAGAGTTCGGCACCATTCATTGCGGCGGGATTCCGATGTCGATCGGCGTGCAGACCGATATGTGTACACCCGCCCTCGCCCGCTTCGGCTCCGATGAATTGCGCGAAGAATTCCTGCGGCCGGCGATCACGGGCGAACAGGTCGGTTGCATCGGCGTTTCCGAAGTCGGCGCCGGCTCCGATGTCGCCGGGCTGAAAACCACCGCGCGCAAGGACGGCGATGACTACGTGATCAACGGCAGCAAAATGTGGATCACCAACTCGCCGAGCGCCGATTTCATCTGCCTGCTCGCCAACACTTCCGACGACAAGCCGCACATCAATAAGTCGCTGATCATGGTGCCGATGAACACCCCCGGGATCAGCCTCAGCTCGCACCTGGACAAGCTCGGCATGCGCAGCTCGGAAACCGCGCAGGTGTTCTTCGACAACGTGCGCGTGCCGCAGCGCAATCGCATCGGCCATGAAGGCGCCGGGTTCATGATGCAGATGCTGCAGTTCCAGGAGGAACGCCTGTTCGGCGCGGCAAACATGATCAAGGGCCTGGAATATTGCATCGACAGCACCATCGAGTACTGCAAGGAGCGCAAGACCTTCGGCAACGCGCTGATCGACAACCAGGTGATCCACTTCCGTCTCGCCGAATTGCAGACCGAAATCGAATGCCTGCGCGCGCTGGTCTATCAGGCCACCGAGCAGTACATCAAAGGTCAGGACGTCACGCGACTGGCGTCGATGGCCAAGCTCAAGGCCGGACGCCTCGGCCGTGAAGTCAGCGACAGCTGCCTGCAATATTGGGGCGGCATGGGCTTCATGTGGGACAACCCGGTGGCCCGCGCCTATCGCGATGTGCGCCTGGTGTCGATTGGCGGCGGCGCCGACGAAATCATGCTGGGGATCATCTGCAAACTGATGGGCATCCTGCCGGGGAAAAAGAAATGAGCCGCCTGCCCGATTGCCAGACGCTGTTGCTGGAACTGCATGGCGGCGTGCTGCACATCACCCTCAACCGCCCGGACAGCCGCAACGCGATGAGCCTGCAAATGGTCGCCGAGGTGCGCGCGGTGCTGGCGGCGGTGCGCGATGACCGCACAGTGCGGGCCTTGGTGCTCAGCGGTGCCGGCGGGCATTTCTGCGCCGGTGGCGACATCAAGGACATGGCCAATGCCCGGGCTCAGGGCGCGGACGCTTACCGCGAGTTGAACCGGGCGTTTGGCGCGTTACTGGAGGAAGCCCAGCACACGCCGCAGGTGCTGATCTGCGTGTTGCAAGGCGCCGTGCTCGGCGGCGGCTTCGGCCTGGCCTGCGTCAGCGATATTGCGATTAGCGATCACCAGGCGCAGTTCGGTTTGCCGGAAACCAGCCTCGGCCTGATCCCGGCGCAAATCGCACCGTTTGTGGTGCAACGGATCGGCTTGACCGAAACCCGCCGGCTCGCGCTGACGGCGGCGCGTTTCGATGGCGCCGAGGCGCAGCGATTGGGGCTGGTGCATTTCGTTGAACAGGATGCCCAAGCGTTGGCCGAGCGACTGGATGAGGTCTTGCAACAGGTACTGCGCTGCGCGCCGGAAGCGAATGCCGCGACCAAAGCATTGTTGCTGGCAAGTGCCGGACAGCCGTCGAGTGAGTTGCTTGATGAGGCGGCGCAGTGGTTCAGCGCGGCGGTGACTGGAGAGGAAGGAATCGAGGGGACGATGGCATTCATGCAGAAACGCAAACCGGGATGGGCCTGAAAAAGCATCGCGGGCAAGCCCGCTCCCACACGGATTCTCATTTGCTCAAATAACCTGTGGGAGCTGGCTTGCCAGCGATGCGGCCATCCCATTCACCGCTATCATTTCAGGAACCCCACCATGCCCACCCTCCACAAAATCCTGATCGCCAACCGCGGTGAAATCGCCTGCCGCATCCAGCGCACGGCCCAGGCGCTGGGTTATCGCACCGTCGCCGTTTTCAGCGACGCCGACGCCGATGCGCTGCACGTACAAATGGCCGACCAAGCCGTGCGTATCGGCCCGGCGCCGGTGCAGCAGTCCTACCTCAACATTGCGGCGATCCTCGACGCCGCCCGCCGCAGCGGCGCCGACGCGATTCACCCGGGCTACGGCTTCCTCTCGGAAAACGCCGATTTCGCTCGCGCCTGCGCCGAAGCCGGGCTGATTTTCATCGGCCCCAGCGCCGAAGCGATCGAACTGATGGGCAGCAAACGCCTGTCGAAAATCGCCATGCTCGACGCGGGCGTGCCGTGCATTGCCGGCTATCAAGGCGCAGCGCAGGACGACGCGACGCTGCTGGCCGAAGCCGAGCGCATCGGCTATCCGCTGATGATCAAGGCCAGTGCCGGTGGCGGTGGACGTGGCATGCGCCTGGTGCACGAGGCCAGCGAACTGGCGGCGCAACTGCGCACCGCGCGGTCCGAAGCAATGAACGGTTTCGGCAGCGACGAGTTGATTCTCGAACAGGCATTGATCGAACCGCGCCACGTCGAAGTGCAATTGTTCGGCGACCAGCACGGCCATCTGGTCTATCTCGGCGAACGCGATTGCTCGATCCAGCGCCGCCATCAGAAAGTCATCGAAGAAGCGCCGTGCCCGGTGATGACCGCCGAGCTGCGCCAGGCCATGGGCGAAGCGGCGCTCAAGGCCGGGCGCGCGGTGGATTATGTCGGCGCCGGCACCGTGGAGTTCCTCCTCGACGCACGCGGGCAGTTCTACTTTCTGGAGATGAACACCCGTCTGCAGGTCGAGCATCCGGTGACGGAATTGATCACCGGCCTCGATCTGGTCGCGTGGCAACTGCTGGTTGCCGAGGGCCAGCCGTTACCGCTGACGCAGGAACAGGTCCGCCTCGACGGTCACGCCATGGAAGTGCGCCTCTACGCTGAGGATCCCGCTGCGGATTTTCTCCCGCAAACCGGCCGAATTGCCGCATGGCAACCGGCTTCGGATCACGGGGCGCGGATCGATCACGGTCTGCTTGAAGGCCAGTCGGTGAGCCCGTTCTACGACCCGCTGCTGGGCAAACTGATCGCCCACGGCGCAACCCGCGAAGAGGCGCGGCGCAAATTGTTGCGGGCGGTGCAGGACACGGTGCTGCTTGGCGTGCAAAGCAACCAACGCTTGCTCGAAGGCCTGCTGCAACATCCGCAGTTCATCAGTGGCGATTTCAGCACCGCCTTCATCCAGGAACATTTTTCCAGCCATGCCTGCCTCAACACTTATGTGCCGACGACGGCGCAACTGGCGATTGCCGTGGTGTTGTTCTATCAGGCCAGCGCCCTGCCCCATCGCGCCCCGCTGAACGGCTGGCGCAACAACGCCAGCGTGCCGTTGCACTATCGACTGGGCAGTGACGAGCAGGACTGGACGCTGGCGGTGCTGGCGCGCAAACCCGGCGAGTTGGTCGTGCAGGCTGGCGAAAGCACTGTGGCGGTGAAAATCATTGAGCACGCCGCGCAATCGATCACCCTCGAAGTCGATGGTCTGCGCCAGCGTCACGCCTATCGTCTGCACGATCGGCAGCTGTGGCTGTTCACCCATCCGGGCAGCCTGCACCTGGAGGATCGAACTCATGCGCCGATCGACAGTCAGACCAGCGTCGCCTCCGGCACCCTGAAAGCCCCGATGGACGGTGCCATTGTCGATGTGCTGGTCAGCGAAGGCAGTACGGTCAGCAAGGGTCAATTGCTGGTGGTACTGGAGGCAATGAAAATGGAGCATCCGTTGAAGGCCGGCATCGATGGCGTGCTCAAACGGGTGCAAGTGAAGGTCGGCGATCAGGTAAAAAATCGTCAGGTTCTGTTGCAGGTCGAGTAGTCGCCCGGGCACAAGCGCGGGGTTTGACTACGCTCTGATAAATCAGAACGCGGAAATCAGGAACCCTGCGATGCCCCATTGGCTGGTCATAGATCTGGAAGCCACCACAGACGAGGGTGGCTGGCCGGTCACGGAAATGGAAATTATCGAGATCGGTGCGACCCTGGTCGACCGCGCCGGGCGCGAGCAGGATCACTTCCAGCGCTTCGTCAAACCGACCCGCCGGCCATTGCTGACGCCGTTCTGTCGGGAGCTGACACACATCACTCAGGCCAACATCGATTCGGCGCAACCGCTGAGCGAAGTCTGGCCGGCCTTTGAGCGTTGGCTGGCGCAGCATCAGGCTCGCCTTGAAGGCTGGGCCAGTTGGGGCGGTTACGATCGCCAGCAGTTGCTCCAGGAGTGGCAGCGCCTGAACATCGACAGCGGCCTGAGCAAAGTCCCGCACATGAACCTCAAACAGCGCTTCGCCAAGGCTCGGCGCCTGGAACGACCGCTGGGGCTCAACGGCGCGTTGCAACTGGCGGGCATGCAGTTCAACGGCCAACAACATCGCGCGCTGGAAGATGCCCGCAATACTGCACGGTTATTGCCGCTGGTCCTGCCGCTTTAGACGCGTGACGGCGCGAAAAGCCTTGTGCATACTGGCCGCCCCCTTTTAAGCCCTTTTCGAGGAATCCGCCCATGTTTAAAGTCAACGAGTACTTCGACGGCACCGTCAAGTCGATCGCCTTTGGCACCGCTGAAGGTCCGGCGACCATTGGCGTCATGGCCCCGGGCGAATACGAATTCGGCACCAGCCAGCGCGAGATCATGCACGTGGTGTCCGGCGCGCTGAACGTAAAACTGCCAGACAGCAGCGACTGGGAAACCTTCGCCGCCGGCAGCCAGTTCAACGTTCCGGCCAACAGCAAGTTCCAGCTGAAAGTCGAAGTGGATACCGCTTACCTGTGCGAATACCGCGGCTGATCCCGCCGGTTTCACCGCGCAAAAAAATGCCCGCGTCCAAAAGACCCGGGCATTTTTCGTTTCAGCGACAGCCTATTCGAGAATCTCCACCGGCATGCCGACTTCCAGGCGACCGTTACCGTCGTTGACCAGATTCTGCCCGAACATCGCGCCATCGGCGGTGCTGCGGTGTTTCTGTAACGTCGCGAACGGCTCACGATCAGCACTGCGCTCACCGGTTTGCGGGTCGACGGTGGTCATGATGCAACGCGCACATGGCTTGACCACGCGGAATTCGATATCGCCGATGCGAATGCGTTTCCATTGGTCCTCGGCGTAGGGCGCGCTGCCTTCGATCACCAGATTCGGACGGAAGCGCAGCATCTCCAGGTCTCGCCCTACCGTTTCCGAGAGAGCCTGCCGCGAGGCTTCGCCGATCAGCAGCAATGGATAACCGTCGGCGAACGCCACTTGATCGTCGTCCTTGCCGAAACCCGACTGCGTGGTGCGTGCCCGCTCGAGTGGCATTTGCACCAGACGTGTCGGCCTCCCGAGGAAGTCGCTGACAAAACGCGCGGCTTGATCACCGGCGTCCGGCACCCGCAGGGTGTCACGCCAGATCGTCACACCGCGCAGCTCGGCGTCGGCAGCGGGCAGCGCGACTTCGATAGAACCCTGCTCGGGAGCGCTGAGGGTCAGACCGCCGCCGGCATTCCATAACGCCGACAACTGACTCATCTTCGCTTCGGCACGCTGGGTCAGAAAGCGCCCGCTGGCCTCGTCCACCAGCATCCAGCGTCGGTCGCCCGCCAGCCCGAGCTTGTCCAGCTCGATGCTTTGCAGGATTTCGCCCTTGCCGGATTTCAACGGGTAACGATAAAGCGCGCTCAGACGCAGCATGGCCAGCTTCCTTGGAGGAAAAACGCCACCCTATACGAGCTCGATCTGGAATCAAAGACCAGGCTCACTTCTACAATCGGTGTGTGGTCAGGCCGGCACGGCGTCGAGCATCAGACGCTGGCGCACCACGTCGACCAATTTGTCCGGCTGGAATTTGGAGAGGAAGTTGTCGCAACCGACCTTCTTCACCATCGAGTCGTTGAAACTGCCCGATAGCGAGGTGTGCAGCACGACGTACAGGCCACGCAGGCGAGGGTCGTTGCGGATCTCCGTGGTCAGGCGATAACCGTCCATTTCCGGCATTTCCGCATCGGTGAAGATCATCAGCAGTTTATCGGTCATATGCACGCCGGTATCGGCCCAGGCCTTGAGCATGTTCAAGGCTTTCAGACCGTCACTGGCAATGTGCATCTTCACCCCGAGCTGGCCGAGGGTATCGCGCAATTGCGAAAGCGCTACGTTGGAGTCGTCCACCAGCAACACTTCGCGGCCACGGGCGCGCTCCAGTACCGGGTCGTCGAGTTTCTCGCGCGAGACCTTGGCGTTGTACGGGACGATTTCAGCGAGGACTTTCTCGACGTCGATGATCTCCACCAGTTGATCGTCGACCTTGCTGATCGCGGTCAGATAATGCTGGCGGCCAGCACTGGTCGGCGGCGGCAGAATGGCTTCCCAGTTCATGTTGACGATGCGGTCGACACCGCCGACGAGGAAGGCCTGCACCGAACGGTTGTATTCGGTGACGATGATCGTGCTGTTCGGGCCCGGCACCAGTGGGCGCATGCCGATTGCCTGGGACAGGTCGATCACCGGCAGGGTCTGTCCGCGCAGATTGACCACGCCGCAGACGAAAGGATGACGCTGCGGCATCAGGGTCAGCTTGGGCAGTTGCAGCACTTCCTGAACCTTGAACACGTTGATCGCGAACAGCTGGCGTCCGGCCAGGCGAAACATGAGGATTTCCAGGCGATTCTCACCCACCAGTTGCGTGCGTTGGTCTACCGTGTCGAGAATGCCGGCCATCAATGACTCCTGGGCTTGTTCTGATGAATTCACTATGGGGGTTTATCGGCTGCATTCAGCTAATCTTGATTGCTGCAAAGCGCGCCGCTAAAAATGCCACAAACGGCCATTGATGTCACACTGACATCATGCTTTACTGGCAATCGTGATTTCATCTGCTAGATTCATTGCGGCGCGACCTCGGTTTGCACGTTAGGTTCCCGCGCCTAAGGGATTCCCCTAGGATCAATCAGGCCCAACCTGATATTCGCCATTTCCAATAGCCATTACTGTGACGCCATTCTCATTGCATGAACGGAGTCAGGCTATTGTGTGCGATCGCAATTCAGTGGCAACCCACCCTCTGGAACCCCTCGGTCCGTGCACCTGCACCGCCGGGCGCGATCTGCCGACGATTCACGATCGTCGCCACACACGGCCATCCGTCAACCAACACGACGTGGTGGAGATGAACATGCCAATCGACCGTAAAGACTGGGCGCAACGCTTCCCCGAATTTCTGGTCGAGGCCGAAACGCTTCTCGCCAAGTCCGAAGAATGCCTGAGCCATCTGCAACTGATCAGCAATGACAAGGATGCCATCGACTGCATGCTCGGCACTCTGTTGAAGCTGGCCGGCCGCGCCGAAGCCTTGGCACTGGAAGCAATCTCCGAGTTTTCCCTGCACATCTACAGCCTGCTGAATCTGACCCAGGATCGCGTCGACCTGCACGAACAGGCCCTCGATGCCTTGCGAGACTGTTTCACCCTGATGGCATGGCAGCTTGAGCTGGTCGATCATAAAACCGGACAACTGAGCCTTGATGGCAGCGAGCAGACAGCCCTGCTTGAGGCCTTCGCGGCACAAATGGGCCAGGACACGTTCGAGCCGAAGATGATGAGCAAACGTTTGCTTTCTGCGTCCCTGATAGCTCACCAGGCTTGAGAAAACCGGCCGCGAAACTGTCGTAATTGAATAGTGCATACCTGCCAGCGACAATCCCGGGCAAATAATCTGCCCGACCAACGGCTGATTTCCAGATGCCGCCATCAGGGTTTTCCCTGTGTGCTCCCAGAGACACTTCCAGGCTAATCGAAGTCGTCCAACTACAAAAACTCCAACTTTTTCCAATATGGAACTTGCGTCCACGATCCGGTATTTCCTGACTGAATGGACATATATAGCGACCGCGACCAACGGTATGTTAAGTGGTATTATGCCGCCGGTTAATTACCTGCCGTTTAATGGCACAGTGACTTCAGCGTTTCATTAGCAATGTTACTGCCGGTCAATGATTGCTTAACGAATGCGGTATGAATCAATAACATAATCGACAGTATTTCCACACAGAGATCCGCCAGTCACCGGTCGGTCTGCCCGCAGCGAACATCCATTGGCTCCATCCGTTATGTACGCCAGTCTCAAGTCACTTATTACATGGCCACCCTCGCGGGAAAACGCCCGGCGCTTCACACTAGTGCTGTGTGTTCTGGCGACTATTGGCAGTCTGCTGGCCTATGTTTTTTCCGCGCACATTCCACTGGGGTTGCTGGCACTCGACATCGCCGCCACCGCGTGCGTCTGGGTGCAATATCGCTTGTCGCGCAAATCGATCAAGTTTCAGCCACAAGAGCTGGCTGATCGACTGCTGCAAGTCCAGGAAAACGAACGACATCGCCTCAGCCGTGAATTGCACGACGATATCGGCCAGTTGCTCACCGCCGCGAAGCTGCAAAGTGACTGGCTCAAACGCCGCCTGCCGGAAGATCTGCAGGAACAATGCAAGGTCCTCTGCGACACGCTGGATGAAACCCTGACCAAGGTGCGTGACGTCTCGGCGATTCTCAATCCACGTCAATTGACCAGCCTGGGCCTCGAAGCCAGCCTGCGTGCGCATTTGCTCAAGACACTGGCCAACACGCCGGTCAACTGGAGTCTCGATTGCCAGCAACGGCTCAACGGCATCCCCGAGGAAATGGCCGTCGCGGCGTTTCGCATTGCCCAGGAAGCCGTGACCAACATCCTCCGGCACGCACAGGCAAAAAACCTGTTGATTCGGGTACAGCGATTGCCGCAAGGTCTGACGCTGTTGATCAGTGATGACGGCCTGGGTTTTGCCCCGGCGGCCGACCCGGCCAGAGAAGGCCAACGCGGCATGGCCGGAATGGCCGAGCGTATCGAACAGTTGGGCGGCACATTGAGCGTTATCAGCGAGCCGGGCAAAGGCACTCGAATCGAAGCACTATTCCCGTGGGCGCCTCGGGCACTCGAACGGGCCAGTACGAATAAGGTTATGCGTTGACTTGTAACTTACTTCTGGTGGATGACCACTCGCTGATCAGAGCCGGCGTGCGCGCTCTGGTATTGGATATTCCCGGTTACGCGGTAATCGGCGAAGCCAGTGATGGTTCGCAATTGCTTGAAATGGTCGAGCAATTGAGCCCGGACATCGTATTGCTGGACATCTCGATGAGAGAAACCGGTGGCCTGGAAGCGCTGCAACGGCTCAAGCGCGTGCGGCCGCAGAGCAAAGTGCTGATTCTGTCGATGCACACCGATCCGGCGCTGATCATGCAGGCACTGGAATCCGGCGCTCATGGCTATCTGCTCAAGGACACCACGGCCACCGAGCTCGAGCACGCGCTGGAAGCCCTGCGCAACAACGAACGCTACCTCAGCCCGGCCATTGCCCATACGGTGATCAATCAGGCACTGACGCGAAACCAGAAAAGCCAGCCGGACGTCGCCGATTCGCACAATCTGACCGCGCGCCAGCTGGAAATCCTTCGCCTGATCGTGCGCGGTAAATCGACCCGGGAAATCGCCAATGGCCTGGGCTTAAGCGTCAAGACCGTCGAAACCCACCGCGCACAGATCATGAAGCGCCTGCAAATCTACGACGTGGCGGGCCTGGTGCTGTTCGCCGTGCGTGAGCAGATCATCAGCCTTGATGACTGATTGACGGTTGTTGGCCCAATAACGGCGAGTCCTTCGGCAGATGCACCTGCAACGCTGCAGGTTTCGCAACAAATCGCAGACTGTCGCCTTCCAGCGGCTCGCCATCGAGATTGATGCTCAGCCCTTCGGCGACCTTGATCTCGACCCACGGCAATCGCGCCCGCACAAACATATTGTCGAGGCCGAAGCCCTCGCTCAGCAGATTCTTCAGCGTGCCGACCAGCTCCTGCGGTGCCGGCAAAATGCTGATGTCCAGCAAACCATCGTCGACTCGCGCCTCGGGGCACAGCACATGGCCGCCGCCCGCCTGCCGTCCGTTGCCGATTCCCAGTGCAAGCAGTTCACCCTGCCAATGAAAATCCGGGCCTTGCAACTCGCCGTAAGCGGCATGCAGTTCGCTGAACCGGGTCAGGCCGGTAAATAGATAAGCGGCGCCGCCCAAGACCTTTTTCAGGTCTTCCGAAGTATTGGCGGTCACCTGGCTACCGAATCCGCCGGTCGCCATGTTCAGGAAAATCTGCCCGCCCACCTCGCCCAGATCGATATCCGAGGGCTGAACATCCAGTAGCTCAAGGGCTTCGGCCGGCTCCAGGGAAATACCGGCGGCACGGGAAAAATCGTTGGCGGTGCCCAGCGGCAGGAGGACGAGACTGGCTTTTTGCGGATGCTGCGCCAGCGCCTCGGCAATATCGCGCAACGTGCCATCACCGCCACCGGCGATGATTTTGCTGTAGCCGGCCGCCAACGCTTCCTCAACCAGACGCTGGGCGTCGCCAGCCTCCCAGGTCACTCGTACAGCCAGTTCCCAGCCTTGCTCACGCTTGGCTTCGACGGCAGCGCGGACATCTTCGTTGAGTGCCTGTTTGCCATGCAAGATCAGCAGTGCCCGGCGTTCACTCATAACGTCACTCCAAGAATTGAAATCGATTGAAACATCTTGACCACTGCGCGCGTTAAAAAAGCCGCAGGGATGGCAATTAATTGCTTTTCAAACGGCCAGCGTCCTACATAGCGGTATTTTTTCGTACGGAACAAGAGGAATCGGCTTAATTGACCCCGTCCGATCATTGGGTCACCGTGTGCCGGCAGCACCAACTTTCAACTCAATAACACAAGGATGTGCCGGTAATGAACGGATACCCCGCGATTCATTTCCATGAATCGAGCAATGGAATAATCAGCAAGCGTGCAGTTGCTACGACCAGCGAGTACTTCCATGCGCAACCATGAAACCAAGGCACCGGTGAGCCCGGTCGCCGCTCTCGCCGAAAGTCGTGCCAGCAAGAAACCAGACTTCTGTAACAGCGCCAAGACCCCTGGAGAGTTTGATATGGAACCCCGAGTCAGCGAGCTGGAGACTCACTTCAAATACATGCGCCGCGACATGGACGAAGTGCTCAATGATGTGCGGACGATCAAACACCGTCTGGCGTATTCGGCGGGTGCTACCGCTGTCATCCTTGGACTGCTGGGATGGGTTGCCAACAGCCGATTCGACCAGTTGGTGACGTTGATCAGCAACTGACCGAATCAATTGTTGCACGCGCCGTGCTTACCCGCCGACGCGTGCATGGGCAAGACCGGCTACCCCAGCAGGTCACTGAGGGGAATGAAGCTCACTTCATCACCCTCGCTCAGCGTGCGGCCCTCTCGGACTTCCACCAACCCGTCGGCCCACGCGGCGCTACGCAGCACACCCGAACTCTGGTTGCGGTAAATGATCGCCCGCCCCTGTTCCAAGCGCCCGCGCAGATATTCACGACGGTTGCCGGCCACCGACCAGACAAAACCTGCTGGCACTGCAAACTTGAGCGGTTCGACGGCCTGCACACCCAGGCGACGCAAAAGATAAGGCCGCGTCAGCAGGGCGAACGTCACCAGCGTCGAGGCGGGATTGCCGGGCAGGCCAATCACCGGCACGTTGCGAAAATGGCCGAAGGTCAACGGCTTCCCGGGCTTGATGGCCAGCTTCCACAGGGCCAACTCGCCTTCTTCACGCAGGGCAATGCCGAGGAAATCCGCCTCACCGACCGAGACACCGCCGGTAGACAGAATCAGATCGACGTCTTGCAACTCGCCCAGCCGCGCCCGCGTGGTGGGCAGATCGTCCGGGAGAATTCCGCCATCAATCACTTCACAACCCAGACGCTGCAGCCAACTGCACAGAAGTACGCGATTGCTGTTGTAGATCTGGCCCGGCCCCAATGCCTGGCCGGGTTCAACCAGCTCGTCGCCAGTGGACAGAACCGCCACCCGCGGCTTGCGCACGACGTTAACCCCGGCACAGCCAAGCGAAGCAGCCAGGCCTTGCTCAATCGGTCCGAGCCGGGTTCCAGCTTGCAGCACCAATTCGCCGACCGTAGTTTCCTGGCCCTGCGGACGAATGTTCTGCCCGGCTTTCAAAGGCTCGAGGAAGCGCACTCGGCCATCGGCCTGAACTTCGGCGTTTTCCTGCATCTCGACACAGTCGGCGCCCGGCGGCAATGGTGCCCCGGTGAAGATGCGTGCGCAGGTGCCTGGTTCCAACGGTTGCGGAGATTGCCCGGCGAAGACCTTTTGACTGACCGGCAGCGGCTCGCCCTGCCAATCCGCCAGGTTCAAGGCGTAGCCGTCCATGGCGCTGTTCGGCCATGGCGGCAGATCCAGTGTCGAGATCAGATCTTCCGCCAGCACCCGCCCTTCGACTTGAGCCAGCGGCAAGTGCTCGCGCTCGACAATCCGCGACGCATCGGCCATGGCCAGCAAACGCTCGAGCGCCGTTTCGACAGGCAGCAAACTGCCGGTCTTGCCCGGCTTACCCACGGGATTCACAAGGCGCCGCCTGCTTCAGATGGGTGACGAAGTTGCAGGGACGATGACGGGCGTCCAGTTGCTCAGCGAGAATGCCGTCCCAACCGGTGCGCACTGCATTGGTCGAACCCGGCAGGCAGCACACCAGCGTGCCGTTGGCCAGACCTGCCAAGGCCCGAGACTGCACAGTCGAAGTGCCGATATCAGCCACGGAAATCTGGCGGAACAGTTCGCCGAATCCGTCGACCTGTTTGTCGAGCAGGCATGCCACCGCTTCCGGCGTGCTGTCACGCCCGGTGAAGCCGGTGCCGCCGGTGATCAGCACGACTTGAACCACATCGTCGGCAATCCAGTGGGCGACTTGCGCGCGAATTTTGTAGAGATCATCTTTAAGCAAAACCCGCTCGGCCAGCGCGTGTCCGGCCGCGATCAAGCGATCAACGAAGACCTGGCCGGAGGTATCGGTTTCCAGGGTTCGGGTGTCGCTGACAGTCAGCACCGCAATATTGAGCGGCACGAAAGGTACATCAGCCTTGGCTTTCATAGGCTCTTCCAGTTGTAGGGGAAACAGCCCGGTGTTATATCACAGCGGCTCATTTTTCCGCCGCCCCTCTGGAGAGTCGTCATGCCCTCGAGCAACCCATTGCCACCCTGCTCCGTCCTGCTTCTGGCCGGTGGACGCGGCCAGCGCATGGGCGGTCAGGACAAGGGCCTCATCCAGTGGCTGGGCGAGCCGTTGATCGCGCATCTGCAGCGCAAGGTACGGCCGCTGACCGACGATCTGATCATCTCGTGCAACCGCAATCGCGAGCGTTATGCCACGTTTGCCGATCAACTGGTCATCGATGACGAGGGCGATTTTCCGGGCCCGCTGGCCGGTATTCGCGCAGGGCTGAAAGCGGCGCGCCATGCGCATTTGCTGGTGTTGCCATGTGATGTGCCGCGAATCGACAAGGCCTTGCTGCAAGACATGCTGACCACTGCCGATCTGCAACGTGACAAACCTTTAATGCTGCGCCACGGCGAACATTGGGAACCGCTGCTGTGCGTGATTCCGGTGGCGCTGTTGCCGGCATTCGAAGCAGCCTGGAATGCAGGCGAGCGCAGCCCGGGGCGGGTGATGCGCAGTCTCGGCGCCGTCGCGTTGCAATGCCCTGACAACGACCCGCGACTGGCCAACCTCAACACCCCCGAATTGTTACATCTGCACAACACTGTGTCAGACTGACACTATCCAAGGAACTCTCACGCCTTGTTTACGTCTCAAGCTCAGTAACCAGAAGATTTCCCATTCGGAGACACACTCATGACTCAACGGACCCTCGCCACTTTCATGCTCGCACTGGGCCTGGCAACCCTCGCAGGTTGCTCCTCGCCAACAGTGATCACCTTGAATGACGGTCGCGAAATCCAGGCCGTCGACACCCCGAAATACGATGATGATTCGGGCTTCTACGAGTTCCAGCAGCTGGACGGCAAAGAGACCCGCATCAACAAGGATCAGGTTCGTACCGTTAAAGAGCTGTAAGGCTCCGCGTCGTTACCGGATACAGAAAAGCCCGCATTGTCATGCGGGCTTTTTCATGGGCGCTCGGAAAGCAGTTTCAGCATTACCACTGCAAGGTGATTTGACTCTCGAACTCCCGCAACTCACCGGTCACCGGGTCGATGAAGCGCAGGCCTTGCGCAAGCAGCTTCAACGGGTTGGCGTAGTCGTCCTCGACATCTTTCAACACCGTCGGATAAAACGGGTCGTTGCAAATACTCGCGCCCAGCGCCGTCATGTGCACCCGCAACTGATGCTTTTTGCCGGTCACGGGATACAGACCATAGCGCCACAGATCACCATTTTTCTCACGCACCTCGACCGCCGTTTCGGTATTGCTGGCGCCAGGCCCCTCTTGCATGCGGAAGAACGGCTCGCCATCCACCAGGCGGCTCTTGTGCACCAGAGGGAAATTCAGCTCGGGCAACGCCGGGGCAATCGCTTCGTAGCGCTTGTCGATCTGCCGGGTCGGAAACAACGACTGATAGGCCGAGCGGGTCTGCGGATTGGCCGAAAAGATCACCAGCCCCGCCGTATGCCGATCGATGCGGTGCAGCGGCACCAGATGCGGATTGTCCAGCCGACGGATCAGCCGCCGCAGCAGGGTTTGTTCGACATATTCCCCGGCCGGGGTGACTGGCAGAAAGTGAGGTTTGTCGGCCACCACCAAGTGTTCATCGGCATAGAGAATCGACTCGAGAACCGGGATCGGCTTCTCGTCCGGCACTTCGCGAAAGTAGTGAATGCGCAGACCCTCCCTGTACGGCAAGTCCAGCGCAATTGGCTGGCCATGCGCATCCAGCACCCGTCCGCGAGCAATCCGGTCAAGCCACTGTTCGCGGCCGATGGCACTGAAGTGCTCGCACAGGCAATCGAGTACCGTCAGCCAGGAACCGGGCGGCAAGTACAAGGTGCTGGCCTGATTGTGCGCAGCGGAAAATACGGGACTGGACATACGAAACAGAATTCCTCAATGCAAGCCGGCATTATCCAACAGTGAGGCAAAGCCACCTAGCGCAGTTTGATCAGGCCGGAATCGATTTGAGAGCCGCTGCTTCGGTGAACTCCTTCAGCCAGCGCAAGACATCGACCGCCTCCCAGCGCCCCGGGTCGTACAACGCGTATAACAATCCCTGATAACCGACCACATCCAGCTGCTTGTGATAACCGGCGCGTTGAAAAAGGGCTTCGATTTCGGCAAAGCAGGTATTGAAATGCAGCTTGTTGAATGGCGTCTTGCCTTCCGTGACCAGCCCGTCCAGGCGCAATTCGAGGACGGCCTCGCGCACCACGTCCACCGACATCCGGTTAACGCTGCTCTTCAACTGTTCGACATTGACCACGGTTCATCCCTCTGACTCGATTGCTGTATGGACATACAGTAACCGAAGAATTCCGCGAGCGCCAACGCAAGGATGTATTGCTGCGACCAGCGGGAGAACGGTAGTGAAACTCATCATCGTAAAAACGCCGCGATTTCATCGCCACTGAACGGCCAATCCAGCTCCGCGCCCGTGTCGACCCGCCGCAGTACCGGGATGCGCAAGCTGTATTTTTCGAACCACGATTCGTCTTCGGCGATGTCCACCAGTTCAACCAGCAGACCATGCTCGACGAAGGGCATCAGCTCGGCTTCGGCGACTTCACACAGGTGACACCCGAGGGTGCCGAACAGCTGACATTCAGGAGGCATGACGGCATTACCGGAAAACAAGTGAGCCCATTCTAGGACGCCACTAAACCCTCGTCGACCCGGCGGCGCCCAAAGGACCCAGCGCTCCCGGCGCAAAATCCTGACGCAAATCATTCAGCGCAAATTGCAAATGCGTCATCCTCGCGGACTTTTTGCCTCTACGCTTCAGAGGCCAACGCCCTGACAGCGGAGTGTCCCGTGTTTGCAAATCTGTTGATCATCCTCGCCTCATCCCTGGTGGTGATTGCCCTGTTCCGGCGCCTGCGACTGCCGCCGGTGCTGGGTTACCTGTGCGTGGGATTACTGGTCGGGCCGAACGCATTCGACTGGGTCAACGAGAGCGAACATCTGCCCGATGTCGCCGAGCTGGGCGTGGTGTTTCTGCTGTTTTCGCTGGGTCTGGAGTTCTCCCTGTCGAAGATGATTGCGCTGCGTCAGGTGGTGTTTCGCCTCGGCAGTCAGCAAGTGCTGATCAGCACAGCGCTGCTCGGCACACTGTTGATGGGCCTGGGCATGCCGCTGATGCCGGCGCTGTTGCTCGGTGCAGGGTTATCGCTGTCATCCACGGCGATCGTGACCAAGGAGCTGGGCAGTCTTGGTGAAGTATTCAGCAGCCACGGCCAGAACACGGTCGGCGTGTTGCTGTTTCAGGACGTTGTCGCGGTATTGCTGCTGACACTGGTTCCGGTCTTCGCCGGCACCAGCGAGCAGGCCTGGTATTGGGCCTTGCCGTTGACCCTGGGCAAAACCGTGGTGCTGTTCTTCGGCCTGCTGCTCGCCAGTCGCTGGTTATTGCCACGGCTGTTTCATGAGGTGGCGGCCTCGCGCTCTGCGGAGCTGTTCGTCCTGCTGGCGCTGGTAATCGTGCTGCTGACTGCCTGGCTCACGCACTTGTTGGGGCTGTCGCCTGCACTCGGCGCTTTCCTCGCCGGCATGTTGCTCGGGGAAAGCCATTACCGGCACCAGATCGAAGCCGACATCCGGCCCTTTCGCGACATTCTGCTCGGCGTGTTCTTCGTCAGCATCGGCATGCTGATCGACCTGCAATTGTTCGTCAGTCACAGCCTGTTGATCATCGGCCTGACGCTCGGCCTGATGCTGATCAAGGGCATCGTGGTCGCGCTGCTGGTGAAGTGGCGCGGCAGTGACAGCGAAACCGCATGGCGCAGCGGCCTGGCCCTGGCCCAGGGTGGCGAATTCTGTTTTGCCTTGATGGCGCAGATGCAGCAAAACAGCCTGTTGCCGGCCGAACCGGGCGCCCTGCTGCTCGCGGCGACGTTCTGTTCGATGCTGCTCACGCCACTGCTGTTGCGTGCGGCGCCGCGCATTGCCGCCGTGCTGCACCGCAAGCCCAATAAGGAAGCGCAGATCGAACAGATCAGCGCGCTCAACGCCGACCTCGACCAGCACGTGGTGATCTGCGGCTACGGTCGCGTCGGCCAGTCCATTGGCCGCTTCATGGGCAATGCGGGGCAAGCCTATGTTGCGCTGGACAACGATCCGGTGCGGGTGCAGGAAGCCGCATCTGCGGAAAGCGACGTGCATTACGGCGACTCGGCGCGTGGCGATCTGCTTACTGCGGTTGGCCTGTTGCGCGCCAGGCTGCTGGTAATCGCCGTGGATCAGAGCGACGTGGCGTTGCGCATTCTGCGCGAAGCCCGGCGACTCAACCGACAGGTGCCGATTCTGGTACGCACCCGTGACGACAGCCAATCGGCGGAGCTCAGAGCCGCCGGCGCCACCGAGGTGGTGCCGGAGCTTTTGGAGTCAAGCCTGATGCTCGCTTCACACGCGCTGATCATGCTCGGCCTGCCCGCGCACAAAGTGCAGGAGAAGGTCGATCAAGTGCGTATCGATCGCTATCGCCTGCTCCACGGTTTCTATCCCGGAGCCAATGATGAGGAAATCTAGTCCTGACTCACCGCGCCGATCTTGTGCAGTGACAGGTCGGCGCCGTAATACTCTTGTTCCTGACTCAGGCGCAGCCCATGCAATGCCTTGATCGTGCCGTAGACGACGAAACCGCCGACCAGCGCGACCGCGACGCCAAGCGCAGTGCCGATCAACTGGCTGATCAGGCTGACACCGCCCAGGCCACCCAGCACAGACTGACCGAAGATGCCGCAGGCAATCCCGCCCCACACGCCACACAAACCATGCAGCGGCCATACGCCCAGCACATCGTCGATGCGCCATTTGACTTGGGCAGCGGTAAAGCACCAGACAAACAAGGCTCCGGCGATCGCGCCGGTTACCAGCGCACCGACCGGATGCATCAGGTCGGAGCCGGCGCAAATCGCCACCAGCCCGGCCAGCGGGCCGTTGTGCAGAAAGCCAGGGTCGTTGCGCCCAACGATCAACGCCGCGACGGTACCGCCAACCATGGCCATCAGCGAGTTGACCGCGACCAGGCCACTGACACCTTGCAGGGTTTGCGCGCTCATCACGTTGAAGCCGAACCAGCCGACAATCAGGATCCACGAGCCCAGTGCCAGAAACGGAATGCTCGACGGCGCGAACGCGACCAGGCGCCCATCGCGGTAGCGACCATTGCGCGGGCCGAGCAGCAGAACAGCGGCCAACGCCAGCCAACCGCCCACGGCATGCACCACCACCGAGCCGGCGAAATCATGGAATGCCGCGCCAAACTGCGCCGCCAGCCAGCCTTGCAAGCCGAAGTTGCCGTTCCAGATCAGCCCTTCGAAAAACGGATAGATAAACGCTACGATCAGCGCCGTCGCGCACAACTGCGGGACGAAACGCGCGCGTTCGGCAATGCCGCCGGAAATGATCGCCGGGATCGCGGCAGCGAAGGTCAGCAGAAAGAAAAACTTCACCAATCCATAGCCATGGTCAGCCGTGAGCACCGCCGCCGGTTGCATGAAGGTGACGCCATAGGAGATCCAATAGCCTATAAAGAAATAGGCCAGGGTCGAGACGGCGAAATCGCTGAGGATTTTCGCCAGCGCGTTGACCTGGTTCTTCTGCCGGACCGTGCCGACCTCCAGAAAGGCGAAACCGGCGTGCATCGCCAGTACCATCACCGCACCGATCAGAATGAACAACGTGTTGGAGCTGTGAACCAGCGTGTCCACAGCGCTTTGCAGATTTTCCATGAGGAGGCAGACCCAAGGCTAAAAGGCACCAAAGCGGTTCATGCGGGCATTTCATGCACCAAATTACGACTCACCAGTCATTCAACGGCAGGGTCGATGAACTGATTTGGCGCATGAATCGATGTCCCAACACGGACCGCCGGCAAATGAATTAGAGTTTTTCTGCTTGGACGCCCGGCAACAGCGCACATACGCCGAGCGACGCACCACGACACAGCAAAAGTTGTACCAGGCATTTGCACTGAACCTTCGCGCAAGGCTCATACTCGAACGCTTCAAAGCCACCTACGGAGATCCACCTATGGCCAGCATCAAGGCAAAGACTGCTCAAGAAATCCTGATGAACGACTTCCAGACTCTGGTCGCCGACACCGAACGCCTGCTCGAGCACACCAAGACCCTCGCTGGCGATCAGGCCGATGAGCTGCGTGCCCAGATTCACGACAGCCTGCTGCGTGCCCGGGAAACCTTGAAAGTGACTGAAGACACCCTGCGCGAACGCGGTCAGGCGGCGGTCACCGCTACTGAAGACTATGTATCGGCCAACCCATGGCAGTCGGTGGGCATCGCTGCCGGCGTCGGCTTTCTGATCGGCCTGCTGGCAACTCGGCGCTGATCATGTCGATCGGTGAATCCGGCCCGACTGCGGGCACCGCCTCCTCCACACGTCGCCTCGGCGCTGCCGTTCTGGGCCTGCTGCACAGTCATGTCGAACTGTTCGGCATCGAACTGCAGGAGCAGAAATCACGCACTGTCAGCCTGCTGCTGTTCGCCGGCCTGGCGTTGGTGTTTGCCCTGCTGTTGCTGGTGGGTCTGTCGACGCTGGTGATGATCATCTTCTGGGACACCTACCGCCTGGCAGCGATCATCGGCCTGTGCGTGTTTTACACGCTGGCGTCGATCTTCTGCGGCCTACGCCTCAAAGCGGCGATTTTCGATGAGTCCTCGCCTTTCCACGGCACGCTCGAAGAGCTGGCCAACGACCGGGAGCGCCTGCTGCCATGAGCCTGCCTGAACTTCCGCACAACAGCTCACGCCGGGAAATGCGCAAGGCGCTGATCCGCCTGCGCATGGAAATGCACCGTCAGGAAATCCGCCACGAAACCGCGCAAGTGTTGCAACCGTTGCAGCGCATGCGTGGCATGAAGCAGAACGTGCAGGACGGTTTTGGCATCAAGCACGCGCCGTTGTGGGGCGTGGCGGCGGTGACGCTGCTGGGTTTCCTCACCGGCAAAGGCTCGAAACGCAGCAGTGGTGGCGGTTTGACGCGACTGCTGCGTCTGGGCACGACGCTTGGGCCGCTGATCAGACTGGTCATGCACAGCTCGGGCAAACGCTGAAGCGCCCATCTGGCTACATTCTTGCAATAGCGCCGGGATGAATCTCCTTATCGGGAGATTCCATCCCGCGTGCCTATCCGGCAAGCGCGGCCAAACCAAAAACAAGATTAAGGACTTGCCGTGATCGACGGGCAACCGCTCGCCTGTTTTCAGCCTTTCATCGATACCGCCACCGGCCGCATCGCTGGTGTCGAAGCACTCGGTCGCTTGCGCCAGAGCGATGGTCAACTGACCTCGGTCGGACCGTTGTTCGCCGACCCACGGACACCGGCCACTGCCTTGCGCCGTCTCGATCGGCAGATCCGTGACCACGCCCTCAGCCGCCTGCATGAAGCGCCGGCGGAGTGGTTCCTCAGCCTGAACATGTCGCCACGCTGGATCAGTCGCCTGCGCGCCGATCAAGCGCTGCCAAGCCTCAAGCAATTGGCGCGACACCAGGTTGATCCGCAGCGCATCGTTTTCGAAATCACCGAACTGGGCGGTAACAGCGAACGCCTGGCCCACGTGGTCGGGCGCTACCGTAACGCAGGGGCGAGAATCGCCATCGATGATTTTGGCGCCGGCTATTCGCAGCTGGATCGGGTACTGGCCCTGCAACCGGACATTCTCAAGCTCGACATGCGCCTGTTTCAGGCTGCGGCCCTCGGCGGACCGAGCAGTGACGTGGTCAAAGCACTTGCGCAGATGGCCGAAAAAACCGGCTGCTGGATCATCGCTGAAGGCGTCGAAACCGAAGCACAGCTGAATTTCGCCCTGGAGTGCGGCTCGCGCTACGTACAAGGTTTTCTTTTCGCCCGGGCGCAGGAAGACTTCTTCGCTACGGATGCTTTCGTCGCGCATTTCGCCCAACTCAGGCAGCGCTACGTAAAACAGAAACTCAGCGAGCGCGGAAGGCTGATGCAGATGCGTCAGCAGCTCAGCGAACTGATGGCGATTCTGCAGCAATGGGCGCAGGCCCGCGCCCCGCTCAGTGCGTTGCCGCAATTGCAGGCGTTTCCCTGGCTGCTGCGCTTTTATCAGTGCGATCGCCACGGCACGCAACTGACGCCCAACCTCGAATGGCGCCATGACGGCTGGTTTGCCGATGACCGCTATCTGGGGCACAACTGGTCGTGGCGACCGTATTTCTATCATCTGCTGGCCGAAGGCTGGGAAGAACGCCGCCTGACCCTGTCGAACACCTATCGCGATGCCACCAGCAACCAGTATTGCCTGACTGCCGGACAGTTTTTCGATAACGGTGAACGCTTGCTGTTGATCGATATCGACGCAGCAGGCCTGTAGTTCTGCTTGCAGGCACAGGGCCGAACCGGGAAGCTAGGGCGATCAGTTACCAGACGGAGAGAATCAGCCTTGGATTGGCCAACCCTGCTCAACCGCGAACGCCTCGGCAAGCCGCTGCACAGCCCGCAAGAACTCGGCCGCAGCCCTTTTCACAAAGACCATGACCGCATCATTTTCTCCGGTGCCTTCCGCCGCCTCGGGCGCAAGACCCAAGTGCACCCGGTCACCAGCAACGATCACATTCATACCCGCCTGACCCACTCGCTGGAAGTCAGCTGCGTCGGCCGTTCGCTGGGCATGCGTGTCGGTGAAACCTTGCGCAGCGCGCTGCCAGACTGGTGCGACCCGGCCGACCTCGGCATGGTCGTGCAATCGGCTTGCCTGGCGCATGACATCGGCAATCCGCCGTTCGGCCATTCCGGCGAAGACGCGATTCGCCACTGGTTTCAACAAGCCGCCGGGCGTGGCTGGCTGGACGGCATGAGCGAGGCCGAGCGTGGTGATTTCCTCAATTTCGAAGGCAATGCTCAAGGCTTTCGCGTGCTGACGCAGCTGGAATATCACCAGTTCGACGGCGGCACGCGCCTGACCTACGCGACGCTGGGCACCTATCTGAAATACCCATGGACCGCGCGCCACGCCGACTCCCTCGGCTACAAGAAACACAAATTCGGCTGCTATCAGAGCGAGCTGCCATTGCTCGAACAGATCGCGCACAAACTCGGTCTGCCGCAAATCGAAGACCAGCGCTGGGCACGCCATCCATTGGTCTACCTGATGGAAGCCGCTGATGACATCTGCTATGCGCTGATCGATCTCGAAGACGGTCTGGAAATGGAGTTGCTCGAATACGCCGAAGTCGAGTCACTGCTGCTCGGTCTCGTCGGTGACGACTTGCCGGAAACCTATCGCCAGCTCGGCCCGCAGGATTCCCGGCGGCGTAAACTGGCGATCCTGCGCGGCAAGGCCATCGAGCACCTGACCAACGCGGCGGCGCGGGCATTTGTCGAACAGCAGGATGCTCTGCTCGCCGGCACGCTGCCCGGCGATCTGGTCGAACACATGCACGGGCCGGCGAAGCGCTGCGTGTTGAACGCCAAGGACATCGCGCGCAAGAAAATCTTTCAGGACAAACGCAAGACCCTGCATGAGATCGGCGCGTACACGACGCTGGAGATCCTGCTCAATTCGTTCTGCGGCGCCGCGCTGGAGCAGCACAACGGTCGCACGCCGTCGTTCAAGAGCCGGCGCATCCTCGATTTGCTTGGCAACAATGCGCCGGATCCGCAGGGTTCGTTGCACAGTTCGTTTCTGCGCATGATCGATTTCATCGCCGGCATGACCGACAGTTACGCCAGTGACATGGCACTGGAAATGACCGGGCGTTCAAGTCACTGAGTCTGATGGTGGTCGGCCGGTCACCTGACCGGCTGACCACCATGAGAGTTTCGCTGAATGCCCCTGTGCACCGAGTGAGATTCAACTACGCTTGACCCATTAACCCGATCAAATAAACACCGCTGATTAAACGCAACTTTAAACATCGACAAATAATTGAATATCAATATTGGCCTTCGGATCATTTCAATCTTCGGCCAATTGATTGCTCGCCCTTCCTTACGCCGAACCTAATTTCAACGTAGTCTCTTTCCTCATTACGCGTAGGATTAATCCGATAACGTAGTCGCGACACTACCAGTCCATGCGAGTGCTCATGCATCTGAGCTAAGGTGCGCGCTTTATTCATGCTTGCATGGGACTCTATTTATGAACTCCGTTTTTATTGTGGACGATCATCCGGTCATCCGCCTCGCCGTGCGAATGCTCCTGGAACATGAAGGCTACAAGGTCGTCGGCGAGACCGATAACGGTGTCGATGCCATGCAGATGGTCCGTGAATGCATGCCCGACCTGGTCATTCTCGATATCAGCATCCCCAAGCTGGACGGCCTCGAAGTGCTGGCCCGCTTCAACACCATGGGTTCGAATTTCAAGATTCTGATTCTGACGGCGCAGTGTCCTACGCTGTTCGGCATTCGTTGCATGCAATCCGGCGCATCGGGATATGTCTGCAAGCAGGAAGACTTGAGCGAATTGGTCAGCGCAATCAAAGCGGTACTTTCCGGTTATAACTATTTCCCCAGTCAAGCGCTTAATCCGGTGCGCGCCGACGACACTCGATACGCTGAACTTGAACTGTTCAAATCCGTCAATGACCGCGAACTGATGGTATTGCAGTTATTTGCTCAGGGACGTACCAACAAGGAAATAGCCAAGGGCATGTTTCTGAGCAACAAGACCGTCAGCACTTATAAAAAGCGTCTGATGCAAAAACTCAAAGCCAGATCCCTTGTAGAACTTATCGAGATGGCCAAACGTAACGCACTCGTGTGAGACTCCGCATGCCCAGCCGTGTAAAGGACTACCTGATTGCCTTGAGCGCTGTTCTGTACCTGAGCGCCAATGCCCTCGCCGCGCCAAGCGCTTCACCGGACTATGCATTGCTCAGCCGCTCGGCCACCGAGGCCGTGCAAACTGTCCTGCAGCCGTCACAACGGCAATGGCTGCAGACTCGCAGCGAACTGAAACTGGGTACCTCCGCACCTGATTACCCGCCATTCGACATGACCGTCAGTGGCCAGGACTACGAGGGACTGACCGCCGATTACGCAGGGATTCTCGGTCAGGCCACCGGTTTGCCGATTCGCGTGCAACGCTTTCCCTCGCGCGAGGCTGCAATTCGCGCCTTGATCGATGGCCAGATCGACCTGCTTGGCACAGCCAACGGCTACGAAGCAGGCAATGCCAACCTCGCGCTTTCCAGACCCTATGCGGTCGATCAGCCGGTACTGGTAACCCGCGAGGACGAAACCCGCTCGCTGACCGAAGGCCTCGCCGGCCTGCGCCTGAGCATGGTGTATCACTATCTGCCGGTGCCCGAGATCAAAGCGCTGTATCCCAAAGCGCTGATCACTTGCTATCCGTCCTACCAGAACGCAATCAACGCGGTGGCCTTCGACCAGGCCGATGTGTTTCTCGGCGACACCCTCTCCACCCATTACATGATCAACAAGGGCTATCTCAACAATGTCCGTATGGCCAACTTCGGCAAGCAGGAAGCCCATGGCTTCAGCTTCGCCGTGCGGCGCAGCAATCCGCAGCTGCTGGGCATCATCGACACGGTGCTCGCGGCGATCCCGAGCAGTCAGCGCGACGACATCGCCAAGCGCTGGAGCGCCGGCAGCGACCTGCTGCTCACTGACAGAAAACTGCAGCTGACTGATCGTGAGGAAAAGTGGCTCAAGCAGCACCCCGTCGTCAGCGTGGTGGTCAATGAAGCTTACGCACCGTTGACCTTCTTCGACAGCGCCGGCAATTTCCGCGGCATCAGCGCCGACCTGCTCGAGCTGATCCGCTTGCGTACCGGCCTGCGTTTCGAGGTTCAGCGCAGCCGCAACGATGCGGAAATGATCAGGCAGATCGACAATCACAAGGCCGATCTGATTGCCGCCCTGCTGCCCAGCGCCGAACGTGAAAAAAACCTGAGCTTCAGTCGCCCGTATCTGGAAAATTCCTACGTGCTGCTGACCCGCAAAAGCGCCGACAGCCCGACCAATCTGGGCCAACTCAAAGGCAAGCGTCTGGCGATCGCCCAAGGCAATCCGCTGGTCGCCTACTTGCATGAGAATTTTCCGGGCATCGAACTGATCGAAACCCCCGACACGTTCAGCGCCGTGTCGATGCTCGCCGA
Organism: Pseudomonas glycinis; assembly: GCF_054871425.1. Classification (NCBI taxonomy): domain Bacteria; kingdom Pseudomonadati; phylum Pseudomonadota; class Gammaproteobacteria; order Pseudomonadales; family Pseudomonadaceae; genus Pseudomonas; species Pseudomonas glycinis. The sequence goes on from NZ_JBTYHF010000010.1 coordinate 72,753, forward strand.
CAACCATGTCGACGGTGCGGTGAACTCGCTGGTGATCGCCAACTATTTCATCTCCTCGCGCATATTCGATCGGCCACTGCAAATCACCACCACGATCGGCACCAGTCAGGCAGCCTTCTCGCTGGCGACCGCACGTGACAACACCGAACTGGCCTCGATCATCAACAAGGCGCTGCTGAGCATCGCTCCCGAGGAGCTCGGCGTGATCAACGGCCGCTGGCGCGGTTACTCCACGGCATCACAGAACATCTGGCAAAACTACCAGCGCCTGTTCTACCAAGTGGTCGCAGCCGCCGGCCTGATCCTGCTGCTGTTGTTGACCTGGAACGCCTACATGCGCCACCAGATCAAACAACGCCAGGCTGCCGAACGTGCACTGAACGATCAACTGGAGTTCATGCGCTCGCTGGTCAACGGCACGCCGCACCCGATCTACGTGCGAGATCGCCAGGGTCTGCTGCAAAGTTGCAACGACAGTTATCTCGAAGCGTTCAACGCCAGACGCGAGGACATCATCGGCAAAGGCGTGATGCAGGGCACCCTGAGCAACGCATGCGAGGCCGAGGCATTCCAGGCCGATTACCAGAGAGTCATTGCCGAAGGCACTCCGTTGATCCTCGACCGGCCCCTGCACATCGGCAACCGCCGTTTGACGATTTACCACTGGATTCTTCCCTACCGCGACTCCAGCGGTGACGTTCAAGGGATTATCGGCGGCTGGATAGACATCAGTGAACGCCGCCAATTGTTTGAAAAACTGCGTGCAGCCAAAGAACAGGCGGACGAGGCGAACCGGGCCAAAAGTACCTTCCTGGCAACCATGAGCCATGAGATCCGTACGCCGATGAACGCCGTGATCGGCATGCTCGAACTGACCCTGCGACGCATCGATCCGCAACACCCCGATCGCGCATCGATCGACACGGCCTACCATTCGGCCAAGGATCTGCTCGGGCTGATCGGCGATATCCTCGACATTGCCCGCATTGAGTCGGGACGTCTGAGCCTGTCCCCGGAGTGGATCAATCTGGTCGACACAGTAACCTCCGTTGCACGCATCTTCGACGGCCTAGCGCGGCAGAAAAACCTTGCCTTGCAAGTCGTCTTCAACCCGCCGCACCCGGCTGTGGATGTGCATCTGGATCCGCTGCGCTTCAAGCAGGTGCTGTCCAACCTGGTCAGCAACGCTATCAAGTTCACCGAAAGCGGCCACGTGCGGATCACCCTCGACCTGATCCCGGCAGACGCTGCTGGTCGAACATTGATGCAGCTGACCGTGCAGGACAGCGGCTCAGGCATCAGCGCCGAAGATCAACAGCGCTTGTTCGAGCCATTCTCGCAGGCGGAAAACGGCAGTCGGCAGGCAAAAAACGGCGCCGGACTGGGGCTGGTCATCAGTCGCAACCTGTGCGAAATGATGGGCGGACAACTGCAGTTGAGCAGCCAGCCCGGCATCGGCACTCAGGTGTGCATATCGCTGCCGCTGGACAGCCTGCCGGCAAAGGCGAATCCGCCGAAAAGCGAACCGTTGATCAAGCCTGCGACAACGCCGTTACATGTCCTGGTTGTCGACGACCATCCGGCCAACCGTCTGCTCATGTGTCAGCAACTGGAATTTCTCGGTCATCGCTTCAGCATTGCCGAAGATGGCTGCAGCGGCCTCGAACGGTGGAAGGCCGATCATTTCGATCTGGTGATCGTCGACTGCAACATGCCCTTGATGAACGGCTACGAGATGACCCGTGGGATTCGCCAGCTTGAACTGCAAAACCATCGCCCGCCGTGCACCGTGCTGGGTTTCACCGCCAATGCCCAGCCGGAAGAAGTCCAGCGCTGCAAGCTCGCCGGCATGGACGACTGCCTGTTCAAACCGTTGAGTCTGACCCTGCTCGGACAGTGGATCGACGGCATCACGCCGGCATCACCGGCCTCGGTGTTCGACCTGCAAAGTCTGAGCTTGCTGACCGGCAACAACCCCGGGCAAACCCGACGCATGCTGGTGGAGCTCCTCAAGAGCAGCCGCCTCGACCGCGAGGAACTACTCAGGCTGTCACCCGAGGATGATCGCGAAGCGCTGGCGGTGGTTGCGCACAAGATCAAGGGCGCAGCACGCATCGCGCAGGCCTCGCGGCTGATTGAATGTTGTGATGAGCTTGAGACCGCTTGCGAGCAAGCGCTCGCGCCACAGGAGATTGCCCGTCGCTGGGCGGCAACCAGCCAGGCGATGCTCGAACTGGCGCAGGCCCTGCAGCAGCAATTGACCCTGGCCGATCAAGGCACAGTCAGCGAGTCTTAACTATGCTTGGACGCTGAGCAGTGAGTTAAACATTCATGGAGAGCCAGCAATGCACAGCCCACTGCGCCCCGAGCAACGCCGGTTGCCGCTGCACGTGCACATCAGCGTCATGTTCACCTTTCTTTTATTGCTCACGGGCGTGGTGCTGGGCCTTTTCAATTACCACCAGACCACGCAGATCATCCTGTCGAGCAGCGAAAAGCTGTTTGACCGCATCGAGCAGGATGTACGCCTCGATCTGCAGGCAACCTATCAGCCGATCCGCAACCTGCTGAGCCTGCTGGCGGACACCCCGGCGGCCCAGGCGAGCGATCTGCAACAACGCCTGCCGTTGCTCAAACCCTTCAGCCAGTCGCTCACCGATAACCCGGCGCTGGCGTCGTTGTATCTGGGTTACGCCAATGGCGATTTCTTCATGGTGCGCGCGCTGCGCACTCCGGCTCTGAAGGCACAGCTTCAGGCGCCGGAAGCGGCGGCCTATCAGGTCTGGAGCATCGAGCACGAGCCGCAAGGCACTGTACGCTCGCAATCACTGTTCTTTGATCAGGCCCTGACGCCGCTCAGCCGCCGCGATCATCCAGACGAGCCTTACGATCCGCGCAGCCGGACCTGGTTCAGCGACGCCCTGCAACAGGCCGGGCAAATCACCACCGAGCCCTATGTATTTTTCTCGACCCACAATGTCGGCACCACGCTGGCCCGGCGCAGCGGCGAGAACGCGGTGATTGGCGCCGATCTGACCCTCGCTTCGCTGTCGACCGCCCTGGGCAAGCACCGGGTCACGCCTTCGACAGAGATCGCGCTGTACGACACCGATGGCAACGCCGTGGCCTATCACGACAGCCATCGCCTGATCGTCGATGACCGCACTGCGCGTCTGGCCAGAGCGGCCGATCTCAGCCCTGAACTGAACGCGCTGCTCAGCTCCGACACTATCGGCAAGCGTCTGCAAGTAAACGACCGGCAATGGATCGTCGCGCGCACCAGCATCGAGGAAGGCGGGCCGAAAGGTTTGCAACTGGCGCTGCTGGTGCCGGAAGACGAATTGCTGGTGGATGCGTTCCGGATGCGCTGGCAAGGCGCGCTGATCACCCTCGCCATCCTGTTGCTGTGCCTGCCATTGGGCTGGGTGATTTCGCGGATTCTGGTCAAGCCGCTGCATGCCCTGGTCAAGGAAGCCGACGCGATCCGCAGCTTCGACTTCAGTTCTCCGCTGGCGCGCCGCTCGCCCGTACTGGAAGTCGATCAATTGAGCCTGTCGATGGCGCGGATGAAAGAAACCCTCGGCAGTTTCTTCCGCATCACCGACAGCCTTTGCGCCGAAACCCGTTTTGCCCCGCTACTCGAACGCGTGCTGTTCGAAACCGTGCAGATCGCTCAGGCGCAGGCCGGTCTGATCTACCTGCGCGAAGCCGACGGCGCGCGCATGGAACCCTATGGACTGGTGATTGATGGCGTGCCGCAGAAGCTGGAGGCGTTCGACATTGAGGGACGCGAGCTGCATAAAAACACTGGCCCGGCGTGGTTCGAGCAACTGGCCAGCGCCAACAATACCGTCAGCCATCTGGGCTTCGATCAGGCCGGCGACTTGCAGAAAATCCTCCTGGCCATGGAATCACCGCGCATTCACCTGATCGGCATCCGCCTGCACAACCAGCACGATGAAACCATCGGCCTGCTGATTCTGCTGGTCAATGACAGCGGCGCGCCGGGCGACCTGGAAAAGCTACGCCCCGACCGTATCGCCTTCTTGCAGGCGGTGTCCGGCGCGGCGGCGGTGAGCATCGAAAGTCAGCGTCTGCAAGCGCGGCAGAAACAACTGCTCGATGCCTTCATCCAACTGCTCGCCAGCGCGATCGATGCCAAGAGCCCCTACACCGGTGGCCACTGCCAGCGGGTTCCGGAATTGACGCTGATGCTCGCCCAGGCCGCTGCGGCAAGCCAGGACCCGGCGTTCAGCGGCTACCAGCCGAGCGAGGATGAATGGGAGGCGTTGCACATCGCAGCGTGGCTGCACGATTGCGGCAAGGTCACGACGCCGGAATACGTGGTCGACAAAGCCACCAAGCTCGAGACCATCAACGACCGCATCCACGAAATCCGCACCCGCTTCGAGGTGCTCAAGCGTGACGTGTGGATCAACTACTGGCAGACGCTGGCAAGCGGTGGAGACGAAGCGGCGCTGGCCCGCGCCCGTGATAGTGAGTTGCTGATGCTCGACGACGACTTCGCCTTTGTCGCCCGCTGCAATCTCGGTGGCGAGGCCATGGCCGAGGCCGATCTGCTGCGCCTCGAGCAAGTCGCGCAACGCAGATGGCTGCGCACACTTGATGATCGCCTCGGTGTGTCCTGGGAAGAAAACCGCCGCCAGGCAAAAACATCGGCGCCGACACTGCCCGTCAGTGAAACACTGCTGGCCGACAAACCCGAGCATCTGATCGAACGCGACAAGAACGAGCTGATCCCCGAGGACAACCCTTGGGGCTTCAAACTCGATGTACCCGAGTACAAGTACAACCGCGGCGAGCTGTACAACCTGAAGATCGCCCGTGGCACGCTGACCCGCGAAGAGCGCTACATCATCAACCATCACATGGTGCAGACGATCATGATGCTCAGCCACCTGCCCTTCCCCGGTCACTTGGACAGCATTGCCGAGATCGCCGGCGGCCATCATGAAAAAATGGACGGCACCGGGTATCCGAAACGGCTGAAGCGCGAGGAAATGAGCCTGCCGGCGAGGATGATGGCGATTGCCGATATTTTCGAAGCGCTGACTGCCGCCGATCGCCCTTACAAGAAAGCCAAGTCGTTGAGCGAGGCGCTGGGGATCATGGCGACCATGTGCCGTGAAGCGCACATCGATGCGCCGCTGTTCGGCCTGTTCATCAATGAGGGTGTGTACATGCAGTACGCGACGCGGTTTCTTGATCCCGCGCAAATCGACAGCGTGGATACGGCCAGCCTGTTGCACAAGGCTGGCCTCAGCGGTTGATCAGCAGTCGGTCAGGCGCAGGAAAATCGCCGCCAGTTGCTCGATGCCGGCCTGATCCTCGGCGCCGAAACGCGCCAGCTTCGGGCTGTCGAGGTCGAGCACACCGATCAGGCGTCCGTCCTTGACCAAGGGCACAACCAGTTCGCTGTTGGACGCGCTGTCGCAGGCGATGTGGCCCGGGAAAGCATGCACATCCTCGACGCGCTGGGTTTGCAGGCTGGCAGCAGCAGCGCCGCAAACACCGCGCCCGAACGGGATGCGCACGCAAGCGATCTGGCCCTGAAACGGGCCGAGCACCAGCTCTTCGTTGCGATTGAGGTAGAAACCGGCCCAGTTCAGATCATCGAGCTGGTTGAACAGGAACGCGGAAAACTGCGCGGCATTGGCGATGAAGTCGCGTTCGTCCGCCAGTAGCGATTCCAGTTGCGCGGCCAACATACCGTAGCCTTCGAGGCCCTGGCCGCTTTGTTGCAAATCAATCATGCCTTGTGCTCCAGCAATTTCAGTCCCACCCAGTAGCGGGCGAATTGATACGCGCAACGTCCGTTGCGATTACCGCGGCCGGTGGCCCAGCGCACGGCGAGGATGTCCAGTGCTTCGTCGCGCTGCCAGCTCAGGCCGGCCTTGGCGGCCAACTGGCCGATCCAGTGCTCGACGACGTTGAGAAAATGTTCCTGGGTAAACGGGTAGAACGACAGCCACAGACCGAAACGATCAGACAGGGCGATCTTGTCTTCCACCGCTTCGCTCGGGTGCAACTCGCCGTCGACGCGCTTCCAGTTTTCGTTGTCGCTTTCCTTTTCCGGCACCAGGTGGCGTCGGTTGGAAGTGGCGTACAGCAAGACGTTGTCGGGTGCCTGCTCGAGCGAACCGTCGAGCACGCTTTTCAGCACGCGGTAGTCGCCTTCGCCGGATTCGAACGACAGGTCATCGCAGAACAGCACGAAACGTTGCGGCAATTTGGCGACTTGCTCGACCACCCGTGGCAGGTCAGCCAAGTGATCGCGTTCGATCTCGATCAGACGCAGGCCGGCAGCGGCGTGCTCAGCCAGCAACGCACGCACCAGCGAAGACTTGCCGGTACCGCGCGAGCCCCAGAGCAAGGCGTGGTTGGCCGGCATGCCATCAAGAAATTGTTGTGTGTTGCGCCCCAACTGCTCCAACTGCCGGTCGACGCCGATCAGGTCGGACAGACGCATGTCGAGGCTGACTTCCAGCGGCAACAGGTAGCCGCTGCGACCGTCACGCTGCCAGCGCGCTGCCAGGCATGTGTTCCAGTCAATAACGGGGCGCGGTGCCGGCAACAGTGGTTCGATTCGCGCCAGAACCGACTCGGCGCGTTCAAGAAAAGCATTCAATCGGGAATCCACGTCTTCTCCTCGGGCACTTTCACAGTGATGATGACGATCCAGCGACGACACACAGATAAAATCGCCTCAGCAAGCCTTGTTACAAGGCGATTCGGGAACCTCGGTATCCCTGCATGATCGACTATGCTTGAGCAGCGAAGGGAAACGGAAGTGGTTCAACAACCCATGGATATCAAATTCACCCACCGGCTGTCTTACAAGCAAGCCAGGCTTACCGTGCTGGTCGGGTTCATTCTGGGCACCCTGCTCAGTCTGCTGCAGATCGGCATCGATTATGCCAGCGAAGACGCTTCCATCAACCGGGAAATCCTCGCACTGCTGGAAATCAGCCACAATCCGGCCTCGCGCATCGCCTACAACATCGATGCCGAACTGGCGCAGGAGCTCACCCTCGGCCTGCTGCGCTCGCCGGCGATCATCGCCGCGCAACTGATCGACAACAACGAGACCGTCCTGGCCAACGTCAAACGCCCGGAACTGCAGAGCAGCTATCGGCTGATCAGCGACTTCCTGTTCGGCGCCAAGCGTCATTTCGAAGATCGCCTGTACCTCGACCATTTGCCCAACGAATCCCTCGGCGTCCTCAAACTGGAAGTCGACACTTACGCCTTTGGCAGCCGCTTCTTGCGCCGCGCGGAAGTCACCCTGCTCAACGGTTTCGCCCGCAGCCTGCTGCTGACCGGTATCCTCCTGGCGCTGTTCTACGTGATGCTGACCAAGCCACTGGTGCGGGTCATCCGTGAGCTCAGCGGTCGCGACCCGCGCAGCGCCGAGCCGACCACGCTCGAGTGCCCGGCCGGCCACGGCAACGATGAGATCGGCGTGCTGGTCAAGGTCGCCAATCAGCAGTTCGAGAACATCGCCACCGAAATCCAGCAGCGGCGAACCGCAGAAAACCGCCTGACCGAATACCTCGCGCAACTGGAAGACATCGTCTCGGCGCGCACCGCCGAGCTCAAGGCAATCAACGCCCGCCTCAGTCAATCCAACGAAGAGCTCGAAGTGGCCCGCCGCACTGCGCTGGACATGGCCGAAGCGCGTTCGGCGTTTCTGGCGAACATGAGCCATGAAATCCGCACACCGCTCAACGGTCTGCTGGGGATGATCGCGCTGTCGCTGGATGGCCCGCTCAACGCCGAGCAGCAGCAACAACTGTCGATCGCCCACGACTCGGGCAAGGTGCTGGTGGAACTGCTCAACGATATTCTCGACCTGTCGAAATTCGACGCCGGGCAACTGGAGCTGGAAAACATCCCGTTCGACCTCGGCTCGCTGATCGAAGACACCGCCAACCTGCTCTCGCAGAACGCCGCGCCGAGCGTCGAGCTGACCTGTCTGATCGAACCGCACTTCCCGGCGCTGGTGCTGGGCGACCCGACCCGGGTGCGGCAGATCGTCAGCAACCTACTGTCGAATGCGCTGAAGTTCACCCGTTTCGGTCGGGTCGATGTGCGCCTGTCGGCGCACAAGGGTGGCGTGCGCATCGAAGTCTGCGACACCGGCATCGGCATCGCCCAGGAAGCGCAGGTGAAAATCTTCCAGCCGTTCACCCAGGCCGGCGCTGGTATCACCCGTCAGTACGGCGGCACCGGGCTGGGGTTGGCGCTGACATATAACCTGTGCGAAGCGATGCAGGGGCGCCTGACCATCAGCTCCGAAAGCGGTTTTGGCAGCCAGTTCTGTGCCGAGCTGCCACTGCCCTGCCACACTCGCGCCCTCGCTCCGCAGCCGTTACGCGGCAAGGTTCTCGCCATCACCGCTGCCAGCAGTGGCCTGGCGGAATTGCTGAAAAGCCTGTTGCCGGTGTGGGGCCTGGAATACACGCAGCGCACCATCGATGATTCGCTGCTGGGCCTGAATCCGGATGTGCTGATCACCGATTGTCCGGAATGCCTGTTCGGTCTGCGCCCGAGCATCACCGCGCCGATTCTGCTGGTGACTGCTTACGGCAGTTTTCTGCCCAGCGAAGAAGCCGCCGCCCTCGCCCCCTTGCAGCAGCAAGCCCGGCCGCTGGCGCGCAACGCGCTGTACCAGCATCTGCGACGGATTCTGCAACCGGAGGTCGCCGCCCTCACCGAAGCGCAAGCGGACGCCTCGCCGTCCGCGCGCCGGGGTAAGGTGCTGCTGGTCGAGGACAACCCGGTCAATCAACTGGTCGCTAAAGGCATGCTCGGCAAGCTTGGCTGCGATGTGGTGGTGGCGGGGCATGGCGCCGAGGCGCTGGATCAGCTGGAGTTTGCCGATTTCGATCTGGTGCTGATGGATTGCAACATGCCGGTGATGGATGGCTATGAAGCCAGTCGGCAGATTCGCCAGAGCGGGCGCTGGCCGAATCTGCCGATTGTCGCGCTGACCGCCAATGCCATGTCCGAGGAACGCGAACGCTGCCGCGCGGCGGGCATGAGTGACTATCTGGCCAAACCGTTTCGCCGCGAAGAACTCGCCGCGCTGCTCGATCAGTGGATGCCGACTACGCCAGCGCTTTGATTTGCCCGAGCAAGTGATCGAGGCCAGCGCGCAAGTCGTTGAGCCGGTCAAGATCAACGCCACTGTCGCAGAGCAGGCGCGCCTTCAGTGGCCCGACCCGCTCGCGCAATGCGGCTCCGGCAGGCGTGAGGCTCAGGTGCATCTCACGTTCGTCACGCGCCGAGCGCCTGCGCTGGACCAGATCGATCTGCTCCAGACGCTTGAGCAATGGCGTCAACGTCCCCGAGTCCAGCGCCAGACGTTCGCCCAAGGCCTTGACCGTCGGTTGCTCCGGCGCAGCATCCTGCCATTCCCACAGCACCAGCATCGCCAGGTACTGCGGGTAGGTCAGACCCAACTGATCGAGCATCGGCTTGTAGGCGCGAATCACCGCCCGCGAGGCCGCGTACAGCTTGAAGCACAACTGGCTGTCGAGCTTCAGCGAATCACTCGGCTGACTCATTTCAGCAAAGCTTCGATCTCGCCGCTCAGGTCCTGCGGCTTGGTCGTCGGGGCGAAACGCTTGACCAACTGGCCATCCTTGCCGATGAGGAACTTGGTGAAGTTCCACTTGATGCCCTGCGAGCCGAGCAGGCCCGGGGCGCGCTTCTTCAACTGCACGAACAGCGGGTGAGCATCGGCGCCGTTGACGTCGATCTTTTTGAACAGCGGGAAGCTGACGCCGAAATTCAGTTCGCAGAATTCGCTGATGGCGCCCTCATTGCCCGGCTCCTGTTTGCCGAACTGGTTGCACGGGAAACCCAGTACCACCAGCCCCTGATCCTTGTAGGTTTGCCAGAGTTCTTCGAGGCCCTTGTATTGCGGAGTGAAGCCACACTTGCTCGCGGTATTGACCACCAGCACCGCTTTACCGGCGAAATCGGCCAAAGTCTTTTGCTCACCCTTGATGGTGGTGCACGGGATATTCAGCAGGTTGTTGCTCATGGGTCGGCTCCGCAATGGTGAGGAAGGCGCAAACATAACGAGCAATTGAATTGCGTGCAATCTAATTGCTCGATAAAAAGGCGACGCAATGTCGCCTGTTTCGGTTATTCGCGCGGCTCGAGATTCAGGCACACCGAGTTGATGCAATAACGCAGGCCGGTCGGTGGCGGGCCATCCGGGAATACGTGCCCCAGATGCGCATCGCAGCGCGCGCATTTCACTTCGGTGCGAATCATGCCGTGGCTGGTGTCGCGGATCTCAGCCATCGCGCTATCGCCGATCGGCGCGTAAAAGCTCGGCCAGCCGCAGCCGGAGTCGAATTTGGTCTTCGAATCGAACAAAGGCTCGTTGCAGCACACACAGTGGTAGACACCGTCGGTTTTGGTGTCGTTGTATTTGCCCGAGAAGGGACGCTCGGTGGCACTCAGACGGCAGACGTTGTACTGCTCGGGGTCGAGCATGGCACGCCATTCTTCCAGGGTTTTCTGCAACTTTTCCATCATCACACCTCAGCGGCTGAAAAAGCCCGATCTGTACCTTTTCCACGGATCGGGCGGCACGTATGATTGCGCCTCGTCACGCGCCAGTCTGGCAGCCAGACCGGGCGCATTCAAACGGATTCTGAGCGCAAAAGCGCCAGACCTCCGCCTGTGCGAAGACGCAGCAATCCCAGTACGGTTGTCCATTTGCCGCCTGGATCGTTCATTTTCGGGATCACATCGCCATGCAGTTCAGCAAATCGAACAAGCTCGCCAACGTCTGCTACGACATTCGCGGCCCGGTGCTCAAGCACGCCAAACGACTGGAAGAGGAAGGCCAGCGCATCCTCAAGCTGAACATCGGCAACCCGGCGCCGTTTGGTTTCGAAGCGCCGGACGAAATCCTCCAGGACGTGATCCGCAACCTGCCGACCGCGCAGGGCTACAGCGATTCCAAAGGCCTGTTCAGCGCGCGCAAGGCGGTGATGCAGTACTACCAGCAGAAGCAGGTTGAAGGTGTCGGCATCGAAGACATCTACCTGGGCAACGGTGTGTCCGAGCTTATCGTGATGTCGCTGCAGGCGCTGCTCAACAACGGCGACGAAGTGCTGGTGCCAGCCCCGGACTATCCGCTGTGGACCGCTGCCGTCAGCCTCGCTGGCGGTAACGCTGTGCATTATCTGTGCGACGAAGGCGCCGACTGGTTCCCGGATCTGGCCGACATCAAGGCCAAGATCACCCCGAACACCAAGGCCATGGTGATCATCAACCCGAACAACCCGACCGGTGCGGTTTACTCGAAGGAAGTGTTGCTGGGCATGCTGGAAATCGCCCGGGCGCATAATCTGGTGGTGTTCTCCGATGAGATCTACGACAAGATTCTCTATGACGACGCCGTGCACATCTGCACCGCTTCGCTGGCCCCGGACCTGCTCTGCCTGACCTTCAACGGCCTGTCGAAATCCTACCGCGTGGCCGGTTTCCGCTCCGGCTGGATTGCCATTTCCGGGCCGAAACACAACGCGCAGAGTTACATCGAAGGCATCGACATGCTGGCCAACATGCGCCTGTGCGCCAACGTGCCGAGCCAGCACGCGATCCAGACCGCGCTGGGGGGCTACCAGAGCATCAACGATCTGGTGCTGCCGCAGGGTCGCCTGCTGGAGCAGCGTAACCGCACCTGGGAGTTGCTTAACGATATTCCCGGCGTCAGCTGCGTGAAGCCGATGGGCGCGTTGTACGCGTTCCCGAAAATCGACCCGAAGGTCTGCCCGATCCACAACGACGAGAAGTTCGTGCTTGATCTGCTGCTTTCCGAGAAGCTGCTGGTTGTGCAGGGCACGGCGTTCAACTGGCCGTGGCCGGATCACTTCCGCGTGGTCACCCTGCCGCGCGTCGATGATCTGGAAATGGCCATCGGCCGCATCGGCAACTTCCTCAAGTCCTACCGCCAGTAATGGGCCAGCAGTGCGCAACGGATTGGCTGTTGCGCACTGTCTGATTCAGCAACACATCTTTGTTCCGCGCCTTTGCAGCCCTTCTACACTTGCGATGCGAGCCGTACAGACGTATCTGACCTAATGGCGGCGGGGCGAAAGGCTGTGTCATCCGTGTCGGAATCGAGGGTGGGAATTTTCTTTTTGCTCAGGAAACCGCTGTAGGACACAGTTTGAAATAGTCACTCGGTTGAATAGCCCGGTGCCGCACCTTATATACCCCGCAGTACGCTACATCTTTAGCTTGAGGAGAGTTCTACAACCATGATGCGCATCCTGCTGTTTTTGGCCACTAACCTGGCGGTCGTGCTGATAGCCAGCATCACCCTGAGCCTGTTCGGCTTCAACGGGTTCATGGCGGCCAACGGGGTCGACCTCGACCTCAGTCAGCTGCTGGTCTTCTGTGCGGTCTTTGGTTTCGCCGGCTCGCTGTTCTCGCTGTTCATCTCCAAGTGGATGGCGAAGATGAGCACCGGTACGCAAATCATCAGCCAGCCACGCACTCGTCATGAGCAATGGCTGCTGCAAACGGTCGAGCAATTGTCCCGGGAAGCCGGGATCAAGATGCCTGAAGTCGGGATTTTCCCGGCCTACGAAGCGAATGCTTTCGCTACCGGCTGGAACAAGAACGACGCGCTCGTCGCGGTCAGCCAGGGCCTGCTCGAGCGATTCTCGCCCGATGAAGTGAAAGCCGTACTGGCCCACGAAATCGGTCACGTCGCCAACGGCGACATGGTCACGCTGGCGTTGATCCAGGGCGTGGTGAACACCTTCGTGATGTTCTTCGCGCGGATCATCGGTAACTTCGTCGACAAGGTCATCTTCAAGAACGAAGAAGGCCAGGGCATCGCCTACTACGTGGCGACCATCTTCGCCGAACTGGTGCTGGGCATCCTCGCCAGCGCAATCGTCATGTGGTTCTCGCGCAAGCGCGAATTCCGTGCCGACGAAGCCGGCGCCCGCCTGGCCGGTACCAGCGCGATGATTGGCGCTCTGCAACGCCTGCGTGCCGAACAGGGCCTGCCGGTGCACATGCCCGATACCCTGAACGCCTTCGGCATCAACGGTGGCATCAAACAGGGCTTCGCCCGCATGTTCATGAGCCACCCGCCGCTGGAAGAGCGTATTGACGCACTGCGTCGTCGCGGTTGATTTGACCGAAGTGAAAAAGAAGGCCCGCAGCGATGCGGGCCTTTTTTTGTATCTCCAGATCATGCGTTGTCGGCAAAGCCCCATTCGCGAGCAGGCTCGCTCCCACCTTTGGAATGCATCCCACTGTGGGAGCGAGCCTGCTCGCGAAGACGCCGGAGCTGCTGACAGAAAACTATCTGGAAGAAACCCGATAAACCCGCTCCACCAACCACTCAACCCCGCCCTGCTGAAACTTCGGGCTCTCAGCCAGAATATCCCGCTCTTCCAGTTTCTCCAGCTGCCAACCCTGGCCCAGCAGCCGCTGCGCCTCATCATCATTCACCGCAAACGGCGGCCCGGGAATCTGCGTCTGATCGTAATCCAGGGTAATCACCAGCCCTTTCATCTCCGGCGCCAGCAAGTGCTGCAGATGCGCCGCATAGCGCTGGCGCATCGCGTCCGGCAAGGCAATCAGCGCGGCGCGGTCGTACAGCGCCGTGCAACCAGCAACATCCTCTGCCGTCAGCGCAAAAAAATCACCACACCACAATTCGAACGCAACAGTGCGATAAACCTTGAATGCGCCCTGCTCGCTGATCTGCGGCTGCAATCGATGATCGCTGAAAAACTCCTCGACAGCCTTTTCCGCTAGCTCCACTCCAAGCACCTGATGTCCCTGCCCGGCAAGCCAGAGCAGATCCAGACTTTTCCCGCACAGCGGCACCAGCACGCGTGCCGACGGTGCAATCGCCAGCTCCGGCCAGTAGCGCTGCAAATACGGGTTGGCCTCGGCCTGATGAAAGCCGATCTGGTTCGAATCCCATTTCTTGTACCAAAACTCAGGCTGCATGGATCACTCCCGAAAAACCGATGAAAAACCGCAGAAACTTATATTGGATTCAGATCGGTGATCTGACTGAAGATGGTTCATCTTAGCGCTCAGGAGCCCGTCCATGTTGCCCAGCCTGTTTATCTCCCACGGTTCACCGATGCTCGCGCTGGAGCCCGGTGCCAGCGGCCCGGCACTGGCGCGACTAGCCGCTGAACTACCGCGCCCCAAAGCCATCGTCATCGTCTCGGCGCACTGGGAAAGCCAGGAACTGCTGGTCAGCAGCCACCCGCATCCGGAAACCTGGCACGACTTCGGCGGTTTCCCCCGTGCGCTGTTTGAAGTTCAGTACCCGGCACCGGGCAATCCGCAGCTGGCCGCCGAAGTGGCTGAACTGCTGAACGCCCATGACTTGCCGGCGCGGCTCGATCCGCAACGACCGTTTGATCATGGTGTTTGGGTGCCACTGTCGTTGATGTATCCGCAGGCCGACCTTCCGGTGGTGCAGGTCTCGCTGCCGAGTCGTGGCGGGCCGGCGTTACAGACGCGGGTTGGCCGTGCGCTGGCGAGCCTGCGCGAACACGGCATTCTGTTGATCGGCTCCGGCAGCATCACCCACAACCTCCGCGAGCTGGACTGGCATGCCGGCCCGGAAAGCATTGAACCGTGGGCGCGGGATTTTCGTGACTGGATGATCGACAAACTGGCGGCCGACGATGAAACGGCGCTGCATGATTATCGCCAGCAGGCGCCAAATGCGGTGCGCAGTCACCCGAGTGATGAGCATTTGTTGCCGTTGTATTTTGCTCGCGGTGCTGGCGGGGTTTTCAGCGTGGCGCATCAGGGTTTCACGATGGGGGCGCTGGGTATGGATATTTATCGCTTCGGCTGACGTCATCGCTGGCAAGCCAGCTCCCACAGGGGTTTGTGTAAACCCAAAAAGCAGGCAAAAAAAATCCCCGAACCAGTCGGGGATTTTTTATGTTCGATCAATCAGCCCAAAGGCGGATCAATCTTCGCGGTAGCGACGCAGCTTGAGCTGCTTACCAGCCACGCGAGTGTCCTTCAGCTTGGTCAGGAGCTTTTCCAGACCTTCTTCCGGCAGTTCGACGAGGCTGAAGCTGTCACGGACCTGGATGCGACCGATCGCTTCACGGGCCAGACCGCCTTCGTTGAGGATGGCGCCCAGCAGGTTTTTCGCAGCGATACCGTCACGCGCACCCAGCGCGGTACGGCAACGAGCACGGCCTTCGCCCAAAGGCATTGGCGCGCGACGCTCGCGGTCACCACGATCAGGACGATCACCGGAACGCTCAGGACGGTCGCCACGCGGTGCGTTGTTCGGCACCAGTGGACGTTCCTTCTCGATCGCTGCCAGGTTCAGCGCTTGACCGTTGGTAGCCTTGCGCAGCAGCGCAGCAGCCAGTGCACGCGGGGTGCAACCGATGTCGGCAGTCAGGCGATCAAGCAGTTCACCGTGAGTCGATTCGGCATCAGCAACCAGCGGCGACAGGCTGTTGGTCAGTTTCTTGATGCGTGCATCGAGAACGGCTTGAGCGTCTGGCAGGCGTACTTCGGCAACTTTCTGCCCGGTTACGCGCTCGATCACTTGCAGCATGCGGCGCTCACGTGGAGTCACCAGCAGCAGTGCACGACCTTCGCGACCGGCACGGCCGGTACGGCCGATACGGTGCACGTAGGATTCCGGGTCGTACGGCATGTCAACGTTGAACACGTGAGTGATGCGCGGAACGTCCAGACCACGGGCAGCAACGTCGGTCGCGACAACGATGTCCAGACGGCCATCCTTGAGCGAGTCGATGACGCGCTCACGCTGGTTCTGGGCGATATCACCGTTCAACGCGGCGGCTTTGTAGCCTTTGGCGTCGAGGGCGCTGGCCAGGTCCAGGGTCGCTTGCTTGGTGCGCACGAACATGATCAGGGCGTCGAAGTCTTCGACTTCCAGCAGGCTGAGTACGGCCGAGGTTTTCTGGTCGGCGTGAACCAACAGGTGAGCCTGTTCGATCGCGGTAACGGTCTGGGTCTTGGTCTGGATCTTGACGTGTTGCGGATCGCGCAGGTGGCGTTCGGCAATGGCGCGGATCGACTGCGGCAGGGTCGCCGAGAACAGCACGGTCTGGCGGGTCGATGGCAGAGCCTTGAAGATGACTTCCAGGTCATCCATGAAGCCCAGCTTCAACATTTCGTCAGCTTCGTCGAGAACCAGATGGTTCACGGTCGACAGGACTTTCTCGTCGCGACGCAGGTGGTCGCACAGACGACCCGGAGTAGCGACAACAATCTGTGCGCCATTACGGATTGCCTTGAGTTGCGGGCCCATCGGCGCGCCGCCGTAGACAGCCACGACGGTAACGCCTGGCATTTGCTTGGCGTAGGTTTCAAAAGCGGTTGCTACTTGCAGCGCCAACTCTCGGGTTGGCGCCAGGATCAGGGCTTGCGGTTCGCGCTTGGCAGGATCGATGCGGTGCAGGATAGGCAGTGCGAACGCGGCGGTTTTACCGGTACCGGTTTGCGCCTGGCCAATCATGTCCTGGCCGGCCATGATGATCGGGATCGATTGCTGCTGAATCGCCGAAGGCTCTTCGTAGCCAGTCGCTGCGACGGCTGCAAGAATATTCGGGTTGAGATTAAAAGCGGCGAATCCGCCGGTTTCCTGGGTCATGGGTCTGCCTCTAAGTGCATCCGCAAAGACCCATGCTCCAAAGCTGCGCATGCCGTGTTGAGACTCAAGAGTCGCCCTGGCAGCTTTGTCGGCGGGGATTTGCGAAAACGAATGAATGAAGATGAATCGTCAAGGAAGAGCCCGCAATGCGGACGTGCAGCCGAAGCTGACTTCGGGAAATGCGCTACCTAAACGCGGCCCGGTTAAAGGCCGGCGCGCACTATACCGGATTTCGCCCGAAAAGGGAGCTTTTTTTGTGGCCCTTATCCGTGTGTCACCGCCGTGTAACGGGGTTTTGCGGATAATCGCGCAACGGTCTATTTTGCAAAGGCCCGGCCCTGCGGGCGATGACGCTTAAACGGTTCACCGACCTGCGGCAAAGCGCCGCGCACCCGCCTTCCTGCTTGAGGATTTAGCCATGAATCAGCCCTGCGCCGGCCGCGTCAGCCGAGAACGTCGTGGTCATGTGCACTTGATCGGCCTCGATCGGGCGGCCAAGCGCAACGCTTTCGATATCGACCTGCTCAACGACCTGAGCCTGGCCTACGGCGAATTCGAAGCCGACCGCGAAGCGCGGGTCGCCGTGGTGTTCGGCCATGGCGAACACTTCACCGCCGGGCTCGATCTGGTCAATGCCAGCGCGGCGCTGGCCGAAGGTTGGCAGGTTCCGAGCGGCGGCTGCGATCCCTGGGGCGTTTTCGTCGGCCCACGGGTGAGCAAACCGGTCATCGTCGCCGCGCAGGGTTACTGCCTGACCATCGGCATCGAGCTGATGCTGGCGGCGGACATCAACCTGTGCGCGAGCAATACCCGCTTCGCGCAGATGGAAGTGCAGCGTGGGATCTTTCCGTTTGGCGGCGCGACTTTGCGTTTCCAGCAGATTGCCGGCTGGGGCAATGCGATGCGCTGGTTGCTCACTGGCGATGAGTTCGATGCCCACGATGCGTTGCATCTGGGTTTGGTCCAGGAAGTGATGGCCAGCGAAGATTTGCTGCCCCGCGCGATCGAGCTGGCCGAACGGATTGCCCGGCAGGCACCGTTGGGCGTGCAGGCGACCTTGATGTCAGCGCGACAGGCGCGTTATGAGGGTGAGACAGCGGCGGCGCAGGCGTTACCGGCGCTGGTGAAGAAGTTGCTCGCCACTGAGGATGCCCGGGAGGGGGTGCGATCGTTGGTGGAGCGGCGTCCGGGGATCTTCAAAGGCGCCTGAAGATTCTGCTGCCTGTCAGGGCCTCTTCGCGAGCAGGCTCGCTCCCACAGGGAGAATGCATTTCAAATGTGGGAGCGAGCCTGCTCGCGAAGGGGGCGGTACTGCCGGCTCAGGTCGCCGGGCGAATCGCGTTGATCAACGACTGCAACGAATAACCCAGCTGCGGCGCCAGCGCTTCGGCTCGTTGGGTCAGCGCCTGCATGTCCAGCGCCTGATCGAGATCCGACGGAACGATCAGAATCACGTTGCCCTCCTTCACCGGCAACTCCCAGTAATGCCGGTGATAGAGCCCGCGCAACAATGCCGCGCCCAGCGGTTTGCCATCGTCGGTGGCCCACTGGTTGATCACCAGCCAGCCGCCCGGATTCAGGCGCTTCTGACAATCGCCGAGAAAACTCCAGGCCAGATGCCCGACACCGGGACCAACATCGGTATAGAGGTCGACGAAAATCAGATCCGCCGGCTCGGCAGTCGGCAGCAATTCCAGCGCATCGCCGACGCGGATGTACAACCGCGGATCGTCATCCAGACCGAGGTACTCGATGGCCAGACGCGGCACGTCCGGGCGCAGTTCGATGGCTTCGACGTCTTCCAGCGGCAGAAACTTCAGGCAAGCCTGGGTCAGCGTGCCCGCGCCCAAACCGAGAAACAGCGCACTCTCCGGCTGCTCGTGGCACAGCGCGCCGATCAGCATGGCGCGGGTGTAGTCGTACTCCAGCCAGCTCGGGTCGGCGGTGAACACGCAGCTCTGCTCGATCGCATCGCCGAACTCGAGAAAGCGGTAATCGGCCACTTCCAGCACGCGAATCACGCCGAACTCATCCTGTACTTCGGCGAGCAGATGCTCGACGCGCTCCTCAGTCATTTCGTCTCCTGATGGTCACCGGGCGCGGTGACGCGATGGCACCGCTGTGGCGCCGTGGCAAAGCGGCGATTGTCGGCGATGGGGCGGGAGCAGGTCACGCACTAATTGCTGCTAACATGGCGCTTCCCTGCGTATGAACTTCGAGACCGTGATGAGCCAACCGTGGAGCCCTGACAGCTGGCGCGCCCTGCCGATCCAGCAACAACCGCAATACCCCGACGCCGCGCACCTGCGCCAGGTCGAGCAGACCCTGGCCAGCTATCCGCCGCTGGTGTTCGCCGGCGAAGCGCGCGAGCTGCGCCGCCAGTTCGCCGAAGTCACCCAGGGTCGCGCGTTTCTGTTGCAGGGCGGCGATTGCGCGGAAAGCTTCGCCGAATTTTCCGCCGCGAAGATCCGCGACACCTTCAAAGTGTTGCTGCAAATGGCAATCGTCATGACCTTCGCCGCTGGCTGCCCGGTGGTCAAGGTCGGGCGCATGGCCGGCCAGTTCGCCAAACCGCGTTCGGCCAACGACGAAACCATCGGCGGCGTAACCCTGCCGGCCTACCGTGGCGACATCGTCAACGGCATCGGCTTCGACGAAAAGAGCCGCGTGCCGGATCCGGAGCGTTTGCTGCAGTCCTATCATCAGTCCACAGCAACCTTGAACCTGTTGCGCGCTTTCGCCCAGGGCGGTTTTGCCGACCTGCATCAAGTGCACAAGTGGAACCTGGATTTCATCGCCAACTCGGCGCTGGCGGAGAAGTACAGCCACCTCGCCGACCGCATCGATGAAACCCTCGCGTTCATGCGCGCCTGCGGCATGGACAGCTCGCCGCAACTGCGCGAAACCAGTTTCTTCACCGCCCACGAAGCGTTGCTGCTGAACTACGAAGAAGCCTTCGTACGCCGCGACAGCCTGACCAACGATTACTACGATTGCTCGGCGCACATGCTGTGGATCGGCGACCGCACCCGCCAGCTCGACGGCGCGCACGTTGAATTCCTGCGGGGGGTGAACAACCCGATCGGCGTCAAAGTCGGCCCGAGCATGAACCCTGATGATCTGATCCGCCTGATCGACGTGCTCAACCCGGACAACGATCCGGGGCGCCTCAACCTGATTGCGCGGATGGGTGCGAACAAGGTCGGCGATCATCTGCCGGCACTGATCCGTGCGGTGCAGCGCGAAGGCAAGCAAGTGCTGTGGAGCTCCGACCCGATGCACGGCAACACCATCAAGGCCAGCAGCGGCTACAAGACCCGTGACTTCGCACAGATCCTTGGCGAGGTGAAGCAGTTCTTCCAGGTGCACGAAGCGGAAGGCAGCTATGCCGGCGGCATCCATATCGAGATGACCGGACAGAATGTCACCGAGTGCATCGGCGGCGCCCGACCGATTACCGAGGACGGCTTGTCCGACCGTTATCACACCCACTGCGATCCACGGATGAATGCTGACCAGTCGCTGGAATTGGCGTTTTTGATTGCCGAAACCCTGAAGCAAGTTCGCCGTTAGACAGCGTCGCCCCCGTTCGCGAGCAGGCTCGCTCCCACATTTGCAATGCGTTTCCCTGTGGGAGCGAGCCTGCTCGCGAAAGCGCCGGCTCAGGCAACCTCAATCCGCGCCAATGCCCCCCGCAACCGCCCCGCACTCTCGCGCTGACAATTCAACTGCACCCGCTCAAGCCCCAGCCAACCCGCCATCCGCCGCAGATTCAGTGCCAGCGCCAGCATGCCCTCCTCGTCCAGTCCCGATTCTTCCTCATGCACCGCATGCACCGCCAACTGCCCTGCCGCCCGTTCGGCACGCAGATCAACCCGCGCGGCGATCCGCTCGTTGTGCAAAAACGGCAGCACATAATAGCCGTAAACCCGCTTGGGCTGCGGTGTGTAGATTTCCAGGCGATAGCGGAAATCGAACAAACGCTCAGTGCGGCTGCGTTCCCAGATCAGCGAGTCGAACGGCGACAGCAGCGCACTGGCAATGACCTTGCGCGGCACTTTGGGCTCCGGCAGGCAATAGGCGATCTGCCGCCAGTCGGCGACTTCACACATCTGCAATTGACCAGCTTCAACCAACTCAGCCAGACGCGGCCGAGCATCCGCAGGGCTCAGGCGAAAGTAATCGCGCAGGTCTTTTTCCGTACCAACGCCCAATGCTTGCGCCGCATGCAACAGCAAACCGCGTTGCGCCTCGGTCTCGTCCGGCGTGGGCTGTTGCAGGATCGCAGCAGGAATCACCCGCTCGGGCAAATCGTACAAGCGCTCGAAACCGCGTCGCCCCGCCACTGTGACCTCACCGGCGGCAAACAACCATTCCAGCGCATGTTTCTCAGCGCTCCAGTCCCACCATGGCCCGGCCTTGTCTTCGCGGGTCGACAGACTGCCGGCACCCAGCGCGCCCCGCTCCTCAACCGCAGTCAGCACGCGGCGAATGGTTTCCTGCTGTTCGCGACCAAACCTCGCCAATTGCTGATAGATGTCTTCGCCACGCTTGGCCCGTTGCATACGCCAGCCCAGCAACGGGTACATCGACAGCGGCAACAGCGACGCTTCATGGCCCCAGTATTCGAACAGCGTGCGCCGACGCCCCGAACTCCAGGCAGCCTGGTCGAGCAAGTCAGAGGGGTAGGAGCCGAGACGGGAAAACAGCGGCAGGTAGTGCGAGCGCACCACGGCATTGACGGAATCGATTTGCAGCAGGCCCAACCGTTCGATCAGCCGGTTGAGATGACTGGCATTGACGGTCGGCGGCTGGCGCCCGTTGAACCCTTGGGCGGCCAGCGCCAGACGTCGCGCCTGTTTGAGGGAAAAGGACACTGTCGCGGGCATTTATTCCTCCATGTCTGCTCGCAACCTACCTCACCTGAAAGGGGTTTGTGTAGCGATAGCCTCATCATTTATGCATCGGGTCGTCCCAGAACGGCCGCACGGTTTCGTGTTCGACATCGGCGCGGCTGATGCCGATGTCCTTCAGCGCCTCATCGCTCAGACCGGCGAGCATTTCCCGTTCACGATGCAGCTCATACCAACGGCTGAATTTGTGCAGCAGATCGGACACGATATGGCCGTGGCCGGACAGCTGTTCTTGGCTTGCATACTCTCTTTGACCTTTCATCGTCTTGCCTCCTTTTGTGGATGGCTCAAGTCTCTCGCCGGCGCTAAGATCAATCCAACGAATGTTTCTGATGGCATGCATCACGGAGATTCATCAATTGTCCGCCTACCCCAGTATCGATACCGATGTCCTGCGCACCTTCGTCGCGATTGCCGATCAGGGCGGTTTCACCCGTGCCGGCGAGATGGTCAACCGCACCCAGTCGGCGGTGAGCATGCAGATGAAACGTCTGGAAGAAGACGTGTTGCAGCGCCAGCTGTTCGAGCGCGATGGCCGTCAGGTGCGGCTTACGGCTGAAGGCCAAGTGCTGCTCGGTTATGCGCGGCGCATCCTCAAACTGCACAGTGAGGTGTTCAACACCCTGCGCGAGCCGCACATGGTCGGCACCGTGCGCATCGGTACGCCGGATGATTATGTGATGCGTTTTCTGCCGGGGATCCTGTCGCGGTTCGCGCAGTTCTATCCGCTGATCCAGATCGAAGTGCATTGCGAGTCGAGCAAGCAGTTGCTGCAACGCACTGATCTGGACTTATCGATCGTCACCCGTGAGCCGGGCAACGAGATCGGCCAGTTGCTGCGCAAGGAGCGCTTTGTCTGGGCCGAGGCGCAGAACTTCAGCGCCCATGAACAGACGCCGCTGCCCCTGGCGATGTTCAACAGTGATTGTTTCTGCCGCTTGTGGGCGTGCAATGCGCTGGACGCGATGGGCCGCGATTACCGCATCGCCTACAACAGCAGCAGCCTGTCGGCGCTGATGGCCGTGGTCAGCGCAGGGCTGGCGATCACCGCGCAACTGGAGAGTCTGATCACCCCCGACATGCGCATCCTTGGCGCCGCCGAAGACCTGCCACTGCTGCCCGAGGCGAGCATCATGCTGATCCGCAATCTGAACAACCCGTCGCCGATCACCGAGTGCCTGGCCGAACACATTGTCGAGGGCTTCAAACTTTAAACGCGAGCATCACCGCACACAGCACCAGGAAGCCGCAGAACAGCCCGCGCAGAATTTTTTCCGGCATGGCGTGGGCAACTTTCACGCCCCAACTGATGCTGAGCAGACCACCGACCGCCAGAGGCAGACCGATCATCCAGTCGACTTCATGGTGCACGGCGTAGGTCACCAGGGTTACACCAGTGCTCGGCAGGGCCAGCGCCAGCGACAATCCCTGAGCGACCACTTGGCTGGTGCCGAACAGGCTGGTCAGCACCGGCGTCGCCACCACTGCGCCGCCGACGCCGAACAAACCGCCCATGGTCCCTGAGGCGGCGCCGAGCACGCCCAACCACGGCCACGAATAGCGCATCTCGGCAGTCGGCGCTGGTCGCGGACCGAACATCTTCAACAGGTTGTAGGCCGACAGCGCCACCAGAAAGGCGACAAAGCCGATACGCATGGTCTGCGCATCGATGCCCACCGCCCAGATCGAGCCAAGCCAGGCAAAGCAGAAACCCATCACCGCCAGCGGCAGCGCATGGCGCAATTCGATGCGATTGCGCTGGTGATAACGCCACAGCGCCAGCATCACGTTCGGTACCACCATCACCAGTGCCGTGCCCTGGGCGATTTGCTGATCAAGCCCAAACCACACGCCAAGCAACGGAATCGCAATCAAGCCACCGCCAATGCCAAAGATCCCGCCCAATGTGCCCAGGGCGGCGCCGAACAGCAGGTACAACAGAAAATCCATCACAACGGTAATCCTCTAACGACAGGCGGCCAATGCTACGCACTCGCGCCTAGCGGGGAAACGCATAGCAACGCACAATGGCTATGCCGATTTTGCACAAGCGTGGTTTCCATGAATCCCAACCAATTGACCGATCAGCTCGGCCTGTTTCTCGATGTGCTGGAGAGTGGCAGCTTTTCTGCCGCTTCGCGCCGCCATCCGCTGACGCCTTCCGCTGTAGCCCGGCGCATCGACAGCCTGGAAAGTGCCGTCGGCAGTCAGCTGTTCGTGCGCAGCACCCATGCCGTGCTGCCGACTTCGGCCGGCCTGGCCTTTGCCGAACGGGCGCGACGGATCATCGCCGAGTTGCAACTGGCGCGTGCCGAAGCGGTGTCATTGAGCAGTGCACCGGAAGGCCTGATCCGCATCGATGCGCCAGCAGCCTTCGGGCGGCGGCATCTGGCGCCGGTGATTGCCGATTTTCTCCTGCTGTATCCGGGACTGGATGTGCAGATGCACCTGATCGACAGCTTCAGCGACATGGCCGGCAGCAGCCTGGGCAAAGTCGATCTGGTGCTGCGTACCGGCCAGTTGGCTGACTCGCGCCTGGTCGCCACGCCATTGGCGAGCATGGTCCGCGTCGCCTGCGCCAGCCCTGACTATCTCAAGCAGCGTGGCGTGCCCGAGCACCCGGCGCAGTTGAGTGAACACGACGGGCTCGACTGGGAGGGCCTTGCGCCGCCGTTTGCCTGGAAATTCGAAGTGGACGGGCAAATGCAATTGCACCGGCCATCGCGGGTGCGCCTGAGCGCCAACAATGCCGAAGCCCTGGCGTGTGGCGCGGCGGCGGGTCTGGGCGTCGCACACCTGCCGACCTGGCTGGCCAGCGAATACTTGCTGCGTGGCGAGCTGGTGCCGCTGTTTTGTGAAAACGGCCTGCCGCCGCCGGAGTCCACCGGCATTTACGCGCTGCGCATGGAACAGCAGGTCCATTCGCGCAGTCGGTTGTTGCTGGAATACCTGAAAACCCGCTTCAGCCCGGTGCCGCCGTGGGATCTGGCGTTGCAACGGCAATTCGCCCGGCACTGACGCCGGACATATTTATCTGGCGCCTTAAAGATTCGAGCGCTAGATTAAAAAACGATCAACGATCAAGGCTTTGACAATGACTTGCGAACGCGACAACTGCGACGACCTTCTGCTCGACAATCAGGCGTGCTTCGCCCTGCATTCGACCTCGCTGATGATGACCAAGGTCTACAAGCCGCTGTTGCAGGCGCTGGGCCTGACCTATCCGCAATATCTGGCGATGATGGTGTTGTGGGAGAAGGACGGCTTGACTGTCGGAGAAATCAGCGCACGCCTGCTGACCGATCCGGGATCGCTGACGCCATTGCTCAAGCGTCTGGAAGCCGAAGGCCTGCTCAGCCGCACCCGCAGTCGTGAAGATGAGCGGGTGGTGATTGTCGAACTGACCGCAGCAGGCCGCGCCTTGCGTGACAAGGCGCAGACCGTGCCGCAGTGCATCCTTGGCGCCAGTGGCTTCACCCTTGAACGTCTGCAGAAATTGCAGGCAGAGCTGCAAGCGCTGCGCGGGCATCTGCAAGACAGCCTGAATTAAGCCCCGCTACATTCCCCTGTGGGAGCGAGCCTGCTCGCGAAAGCGTCCGATCAGACAGCGAGTCGTTGAATGTTCCACCGCCTTCGCGAGCAGGCTCGCTCCCACAGTGATTTCAGCGCCAACAAAAAAAAATTTTCCCCGCTGCATTCCCTCGTCAAGCGCTCTAAATCAAGCCTTACCCGCCCCTTCCACGCCATGCCCTTGAGCAAAACGCGATTTTTATTAAAAATTTATCTTGCGCGCTAAACATTAGCGCTATACATTCTCTTCACACCTACTTAGCGCGCAAACAATTAGCGCGCAAAACCACAACCAATGAGGCTCACACCATGCAAACTCTCTATACCGCAATCGCAACTTCCACTGGCGGCCGTGACGGTCGTGCGATCTCCAGCGACAACGTACTCGACGTCAAACTGGCCACGCCGAAAGGACTCGGTGGTGCTGGCGGCGCGGCGACCAACCCTGAGCAACTGTTCGCTGCCGGTTACTCGGCCTGCTTCATCGGCGCACTGAAATTCGTCGCCAGCCAGACCAAACGCAAGATTCCTGACGACGCGTCGATCACCGCCCATGTCGGCATCGGCCAGATCCCTGGCGGTTTCGGTCTGGACATCGATTTGCACATCAGCCTGCCGGGTCTGGAACAAGCCGACGCACAGTCGCTGGTCGACGCGGCTCACCAGGTCTGCCCGTACTCCAACGCCACCCGTGGCAACGTCGATGTCCGTCTGCACGTGACTGTGTAATCACTCAAGCCCCCGGCCCGAACAAGGAAAAATGAACATGAACACTTTCAGCAAAGTCTTGACCGGTACCCTTCTCGCCCTGTCGGTACACAGCGCTTTCGCCGGTGATGTCGAACACAACACCCAGGCATTCCTCGATGCGCTGAATTCTGGCAGCGGCAAGCCGATCGAGCAGCTGTCGCCCAAGGATGCCCGCGCCGTGCTGGTCAGCGCGCAGTCCGGGGTCAAGTTGACGTTGCCCAAAGCCGATGTCAGCGAGAAGACCATCCAGGTCGATGGTCAACCGCTGAGCCTGACCATCGTCCGGCCGGCCGGGGTCAAGGGTGAGCTGCCGGTGTTCATGTTCTTCCACGGCGGCGGCTGGGTGCTGGGGGACTTCCCGACGCACGAACGTCTGGTGCGCGATCTGGTGGTCGGTTCGGGGGCGGCGGCGGTGTTCGTCAATTACACCCCTTCGCCGGAAGCGCATTACCCGGTGGCGATCAATCAGGCCTACGCTGCGACCAAATGGGTGGCGGAACACGGTAAAGAGATCAATGTCGACGGCAAGCGCCTGGCCGTGGCCGGCAACAGCGTCGGTGGCAACATGGCCGCAGTGGTTGCGCTGATGGCCAAGGACAAGGGCACCCCGGCGATCAAATTCCAGGTGCTGCTGTGGCCGGTGACCGATGCCAACTTCGACACCGGTTCGTACAACCAGTACGCCGAAGGGCACTTCCTCACCCGCAACATGATGAAGTGGTTCTGGGACAACTACACCACCGACGCCAAACAGCGCAACGAGATCTACGCTTCACCGCTGCGCGCCACCACCGCACAGCTCAAAGGCCTGCCGCCAGCACTGGTGCAGACGGCCAGCGCCGACGTGCTGCGTGATGAAGGCGAAGCCTATGCGCGCAAACTCGACGAGGCCGGAGTACCGGTAACTTCGGTGCGCTACAACGGCATGATCCATGATTACGGCTTGCTCAACGTGGTCAGCCAGGTACCGGCGGTGCGTTCGGCGATGTTGCAGGCGTCTGAAGAACTGAAGCAACACTTGAAGTAACCACCGTCCCATTGTGGGAGCGAGCCTGCTCGCGAAAGCGTCCGGTCATGACACACCGCTTTCGCGAGCAGGCTCGCTCCCACAGGGTTCCGAGTGTTTCTTACAGGCACAAAAAAACCCGACTCAATGGTCGGGTTTTTTCTTTCCGCAAAAAGCAGTGCTTATTTCGCACGGCCTTTGTAGGAACCGCCTTCGCGGGTATCGATCTCGATCATGTCGCCGATTTCGATGAAGTCGGCAACCGACAGCTCGGTACCGTTCTTCAGTTTGGCAGGCTTCATCACCTTGCCGGAAGTGTCACCGCGAGCGGAGCCTTCGGTGTAGTCAACCTGACGCACGATGGTGGTCGGCAGTTCTACGGAAACCAGGCGCTCTTCGAAGAACACGGCTTCGCAAACGTCGGTCATGCCTTCTTCAACGAAAGGCAGAACGCTTTCGATGTCTTCGGCGTTCAGTTCGTACATGGTGTAGTCAGTGGTGTCCATGAACGTGTAGGTGTCACCGCTGATGAACGACAGGGTGGCTTCTTTACGATCCAGGATCACGTCGTCCAGTTTGTCGTCCGCACCGTAAACGGTTTCGGTCTTGTAACCGGTCAGCAGGTTCTTCAGCTTGGTCTTCATGATCGCGCTGTTACGGCCCGACTTGGTGAATTCAGCTTTCTGAACCAGCCAAGGATCGTTGTCGATACGGATCACGGTACCGGGTTTGAGTTCTTTACCAGTTTTCATTGCGAATATCCGAATTTGGATGGGATTTACAAAAATCTAGGCCGCGTATCATATCCAATTTACATAAAACTGTACCAGCGCCGTGGCAAGATCCGCCTGCAAGGCCTGTTCCAGACACCATGCTTCGGCGTTCTCCTCGAGTTCCGGCCAATAATTTCGCACCGCCAGCCAGTGCTCGCCGATCGGTTGCCCGGCACTCCACGCTCGCCACAGACCGTTCATCGCCTGCGCCGCAGCGGGTGAAAGGCCGTGAGTGTAGAGCGCGAGAAAAGCATCGAGCTTGTCCAGATGGATGTCATCGTCCTGCTGATAGATGTGCCAGAGCATCGGCCGCCCAGCCCATTGCGCGCGAACGAATGAATCTTCACCGCGCACCGCGTTGAAATCGCAGCACCAGAGCAGATGGTCGTATTGGTCCTGACGGACGAACGGCAGCACTTGCACGGTCAGGGACTCGCGCACATG
Source organism: Pseudomonas glycinis (assembly GCF_054871425.1). Classification (NCBI taxonomy): domain Bacteria; kingdom Pseudomonadati; phylum Pseudomonadota; class Gammaproteobacteria; order Pseudomonadales; family Pseudomonadaceae; genus Pseudomonas; species Pseudomonas glycinis. Next base: position 100,899 of record NZ_JBTYHF010000010.1, read on the forward strand.
AATCGCGCCGACCGTCAGGGTTTCCACATTCAGCCAGCGCGCCACATCGCCGAGAATCCGCCCTTCCGGAACCATCAGGTGAGTCGGCCGTGCATCGGCCGCCAGCACGTCCAGCCAACTGGCCAGCCCGGGGTTTTCATAAGCAAACAGCGAGATCAGTTGCGCGTCCGGAGCAGGATCGATACCCAAGGCTTGCAGGAAATGTCGCTGGGCCGGCCGATCCTGCTGAAACTGGCGACGCTGTTCGAGCAGTCCGCGTTCGCGGAGCAGGCCACCGGTGCCCGGTTTGAAGCCTGGAAAGAAAAAGAACTTCTGCACCGTTTTGTATTTTACCGACGGCAAGCCGTGGCAGCCGGTGACCCAGTCTTCGGCGCTGAGATAATCGAGGTTGAGCCACAGCGGCGGCGTTTCCCGCGCAGCCATGCTGTCCATGTAATCAGTGGGCAACTGACAGGCGAAGGCGGCGATGACTACGTCGGCCGCCTCGGCGTGCAGCCACTCGCTCGGCCACTGACGCACCTCGACGCCCTGCTGCCATTGCTGCACAACGTCGACATCGATCTCAGGACAGAGGCGCTCGAACGCGCGCAGATCATCCACCCACAGGTGCACCGGCAAGGCATGCTCGGCCACCAGCTGCCGGGCCAGGCGCCACGTCACGCCGATGTCACCGAAGTTATCGACCACGGTGCAAAAAATGTCCCAGCGGGGTTTCGCTTCAGGCATGCCGTTCTCCCGTTGGCAAAAAACCTCGATTGTCCGCATAAATGCGCTCGCGCAGAAGAGCCGACGGCGATTAATCTTCGTGCGACAATCGCCGCTTGCCCGCAACCATCCGCCAGGAGGCCGCCATGCCCTACCGTCCCAATCCCCGTCGTCCCTTGCCTGTTCAGCTTAGCGCGCTGCATCTGACCGGCAGCATTGCGCTGGGCCTGTGGCTGGGGTTCCTGGCGATTGCGCTGACCTGCTGGCTGCTTTCGCGCTTTATCTTTCCCGAGCAACTGGCCCCTGTCGCGCAAGCGGTGCAGCAGCGCGTCAATCCCCCGGCTGTGGCGCCCGTGCAGGTTCAGCCTGACATTCCGCCGCAAAGTCCGCTGTTCCAACAGTACGAAGAAAACCTGCGCAAGAATGAACAGCAGGCCCGACTGGATCAGGCGCGCGCCAATTCGCGTAACGCGTCCAATCCGAAATGCCAGTTCTGGCTGCAGCAGGACCAGACCGCGCCGACCGAAAAGAGCCGCGCCAACGTTTTGCAATTCTGCGATTGATCATGAACAAACACAGCGTCCACCAGTTGATTCTCGACAAGCTGCGCATCGACCTCGACATCGCCGAGCGCGCCGCGCAAACCGCTTACGAAACCGCGACCCACGAAGAAAACATCGCCGAAAACAAATACGACACGCTGGGGCTGGAGGCGTCGTATCTGGCGGCGGGTCAGGCGAAGCGGGTTGAGGAAATCCGTCAGTCACTGGCGCTGTGTCAGAACCTGACGTTGCGTGCCTACGATGAAAATCGCGGCATTGAAGTCGGCGCCCTGCTCGGTCTGGAGGACGAAAAGGGTCGCGAGCAATGGCTGTTTCTGGCGCCGGATGCGGCGGGGCTGAAAGTCGACGTGGTCGGTCAGCCGATCACCGTCATCACCCCACGCTCGCCGCTGGGCAAAAGTCTGCTGGGCAAGTTCGCGGGCGATGAGGTGGAGATTCTGGTGGCGGGCACCCGGCAACAATTTGCTGTCACCGAGGTGCTCTGAAGCGGGTGCTTAGTGAACGGGCAGTTCGACGCCGTCGAACAGCTCTTCGAGCTCTTGCTTGTTGTGGCACTGAATGGCCTTGGCCATGACTTCGCGGGTCAGGTGCGGGGCGAATTTCTCGATGAAGTCGCACATGAAGCCACGCAGGAAGGTGCCACGACGGAAACCGATCTTGGTGATGCTCGACTCGAACAGCTCGCTGGCATCCAGTACCACCAGGTCGTTATCGAGTTTGGTATCGACCGCCATTTTAGCCACGATGCCTACGCCTAGGCCCAGGCGCACGTAGGTTTTGATCACGTCGGCGTCAGCAGCAGTGAACACCACTTTCGGCGTCAGGCCACGATGGCTGAAGGCTTCGTCGAGCTTGGAACGGCCGGTGAAACCGAACACGTAAGTGACGATCGGATATTCGGCCAGCGCTTCGAGGGTCAGCTTCGGCAGCTTGGTCAGCGGGTGGCCATGGGGTACGACCACGCAGCGGTTCCAGCGGTAGCACGGCATCATCACCAGATCACCGAACAGCTCCAGCGCTTCAGTGGCAATGGCGAAATCGACGGTGCCGTCAGCGGCCATTTCGGCGATCTGCATCGGCGAGCCCTGATGCATGTGCAGGGCCACGTCCGGGTATTGCTTGATGAAATTGCTGATCACCGGCGGCAGCGCATAACGCGCCTGGGTGTGGGTGGTGGCGATCGACAGGGTGCCCTTCTTCTCGTTGGAGAATTCCTGGGCAATCTGCTTGATGCTTTCGACTTTGCGCAGGATCTCGCCAGCGGTGGTGATGATGCGCTCGCCGGCCGGGGTGACGCGGGTCAGGTGCTTGCCGCTGCGGGCGAAGACTTCGACGCCCAGCTCGTCTTCCAGCAGGCGGATCTGCTTACTGATGCCCGGTTGCGAGGTGTACAGGCTTTGAGCGGTAGCGGAAACGTTGAGGTCGTGGTGCGCCACTTCCCAGATGTAGCGCAGTTGTTGAAGCTTCATATCAATCCCTCAAAGCAGGTAGACGCCACGGGCATCAGCGACGGTATATAACTATATTAATGGTTCGAAGAATAAATCTAGAACTTTTTTATCAAAACGCCATTATTCCTGCTTCAGCGATCCTCACGCCGCCGGCGTTCCATCAGCGGCACCAGATAGACCGGCACCTTGGCCAATTGCAGAACCCGCGCCGCCGTGCGCCCCAACGGTGTTTCCGCACCGACACCATGGCTGTGACTGCCGACGATCAGCAGATCGACCGAGAGCTTGTGCACCTGGTCGAGAATCACCTGCGACGGGTCGCCCTGCAGCACGCGCACCGCGCGTATGCGCTGCAGATCCTGTTCGCCGTCGTCCCCCAGTTCTTCACGAAAGCTGTCGAGCACCCGTTGTTCGATATTGGCGATGACTGTTTTCAGACCCTGACTATGGAATTCGTTCAATGCCTGTTCGTCGAGATAGCTTTGCAGCACTGACTCGGCAAACAGACCCATGGGTTCCACCGCGTGTACTACATACAGATCGGCATTGAACGTGCGCGCCAAGGCCAGGGCATGCTGCATCACGAACGGTGCGTACAGACCGAGGTCGGTGGCATACAGCATTGAGCGAATCATGGGACCTCCTCGCGAGCCAACGATGGCGGAGATTGATTCAGCTTAGCAGTGCCTTGGCGAGTACGACGTGCGACGCAACGTCCTGAATGAAAAGGCTCTAGATCGGCGGTTCGTTGCTGATGCCGTGGGGCACGTGGCCGGTGGCGACCACTTCGCGAGCCAGTTCGCAATGACCGGTCTGGTCATCGAAGAACACGTCGGCGGCGAAGGCTTCGAGGAACGCCGATTTGGTCAGGCCACCGAGAAACAGCGACTCATCGAGACGAATATCCCATTCCCGCAAGGTGCGGATCACCCGCTCATGGGCCGGCGCCGAACGCGCGGTCACCAGCGCCGTGCGGATCGGGCAATCGTCATCGGGAAACTCGCGCTGCAACAGATTGAGCGCTGCCAGAAAGCCCTTGAACGGCCCACCGCGCAAAGGCTCGCGTGCCGATTCGCGTTCCTTGGCCTGAAACGCTTCCAGGCCGCCGGACTGATAGACGCGCTCGGACTCGTCCGAGAAGATCACCGCATCACCGTCGAAGGCGATACGCAATTCATCGCTGGCCGCGCGGCTGGCGCCACCGGACAGAATCGTGGCGGCGGCGAACCCGGCGTCCAGCGCGGCACGCACGTCTTCGGCATGGGTCGAGAGAAACAGGTCGCAGCCAAACGCTTTCAGATACGGATACGGACTGCGCCCGCCGACGAACGCCGCACGAGAAATCGCCAGGCCGTAATGATGAATCGAATTGAACACGCGCAGACCGGTGTCGGCGCTGTTGCGCGAGACCAGAATCACCTCGACCCGCGCGCGACCGAGGCGGCTGTTCAGGCTCAGGAGTTTTTCCACCAGCGGGAACGCATCGCCCGGCGCGAGGATTTCGTCTTCGTGCTCGATCTGATATTGCCGATAGGCTTCGACGCCGCTCGACAGGTAGACCTTGTGGCTTTCGCTCAGGTCGAACAAGGCGCGCGAGGAAATCGCCAGCACCAGTTTGTCATCGATGTTATTGGCCATGCCTTCCCCCAGAACAACCGACTCAGGTATTGCGTCGGTCGATAAAACCCAAATGGCGATACAGCGTCTCAATGCGCGGCAACTCGCAGCCCGCCGCTTTCGCCGCCGCCAGTGGCCGGGCGTAAATCGCCTCCAGCTCCAGCGGGCGTTTGTGTGCAAAGTCGTGGTACATGCTCGGCCAGTAATCGGGCATTTTTTCCGTCATGGTGAACAGGTACTCGGCATAGCCGGGCGGGATCTCGTATCCACAGGCCCGGGCGCCCTGCACCACTTCCGCCATCAACGCCTGAATCGACACGCGGCTGTCAGCATCAGCCATCAGCGCTTCGGTTCCCGCGCCGAGCAATACCGAAAGTCCGTTATAGGGAATATTCCACACCAGTTTCTGCCAGCGCGCCTGATGCAGGTTGGCCATCGCCTGCGAGTCGATGCCGGCGGCACGGAACAGTCCGGCGCCCTCCTCGACGATCGCCATGCGCGCTACTTCATCAATGGCCGAGCCGCTGTGATAACCGACATTCACCGCGCCAAGGGCCTGATGGGTAATCTGCCCCGGCCCTTCGCGGTGCACGCAGATCAGGCACAGACCACCGAGCAGATGCAGCGAATCCGGCAACAGCGGCCGCAGGCTGTCTTCGACATCCAGACCGTTCTGCAGCAACAGCACCTTTGCATCGGGTTTAGCGGCTTGAATAATCGCCGGGGCCAGACCGGCGTTGCTGGTGGTCTTGGTGCCGACCAGCAGCCAGTCACAGGGTGGCATTTCTTCGGCAGCGGAATAGGCATTGGCCGGATTCAGCGTCAACGGCCCATGCACCGCACTGTTGATCTGCAAACCGCGCTCAGCCACTGCGGAAAATTCGCTGCGCAACAAGAAATGCACGTCGAAACCGGCACGCGCCAGCATCACCCCGTAAAACCCGCCGATCGCACCGGTGCCGATAATCCCCACCACCGGTTTGCTGACTGTCTCGCTCATGGCAACTCCTCTGCAATTCGACCCAGCGCCTGTGCCACTGCCTGGTTGAGCTCGGCAACCGTCAGGCGGCTGTGCACTGCGCCAAAGAACTCGCCGTCGCGCACCACAAACAGCGCCGGCAAATGAAACACCTGATAACGCTCGACCAGGCCGCCGTTGTTGCCGGCGTCGATCCAGCACAGCCGATCGATTGCCAGCGGCATGCCTGGCAACACCTCGCGGGCATAACGACAACTGGCGCAGCCGACGCTGGTGAAGATCACCAGAGAAACCCCGCGCATCGCCAGCAGCCGCTGGTCGGCGTCGAAGTCGGTCAGCTCGGATTCGACCACTATACTGGGGGAAACAATGTCAGATGGCCGACACAGGGAGTCTGTGCTCATGGGACGTTTCATTCCTCATCCGGACGAAGTGCCGGTTGAATTGACGTTACTCAAGCCTGAATGCATTTCCAGACAACAGCTGCACACTATCAGCCTCGGCGGCATCGCTTGCAATTACCACCGCGCCTGGCGCCACGGCACTGCACTGCAAGTACGCATGCCGACGCTGAATGCCGACTTCTGTTATCCGGGCTATGTGGCCTGGTGTCTGCGGCGTAAAAAAGGCTATCTGGTGGGCATCGCCTTCACTGACGAACAGACCCTGTTCAGCGCGCGAATGGGTGAGCAGGTGTGTCAGATCGAACGCTATTCACGCATGCAGGACAGCCACGACGATCTGCAGGATAGTCAGGCGCTGGCCCTGCAATGGGTCGAGGAGCACGCCGAAGAGTTCTCCCACGACAACCTGCGCAAGGCTTTTGCGCAGCCAGCGCTGGACTAAAGCATGGTTTGCCCATTGTCGAGCCGCCTCTGACGCGCTAAGGTTCGGCTCCCCCGACGCGCTAAATCTGCTGTGCTCCGCCGCGCGGGGATCGCTGGCGGCCGGCACCCGTGACCTGACGAGTAAACGATGGCTGATTTACCGATCAACGACCTAAACGTCGCCTCTAACGAGACCCTGATCACTCCCGATCAGCTCAAGCGTGATATCCCCCTGAGCGACGCCGCCCTGCGCACCGTCACCAAGGGCCGCGAAGTCATTCGCAACATTCTCGATGGGACCGACCACCGTCTGTTCGTCGTGATCGGCCCGTGCTCGATTCACGACATCAAGGCTGCCCACGAATACGCCGATCGCCTCAAGGTGCTCGCCGAGGAAGTCTCCGACACCCTGTATCTGGTCATGCGCGTGTATTTCGAGAAGCCGCGTACCACCGTCGGCTGGAAAGGTCTGATCAACGATCCGTATCTGGACGACTCGTTCAAGATCCAGGACGGTCTGCACATCGGTCGTCAGTTGCTGCTCGACCTGGCCGAGAAAGGCCTGCCGACCGCGACCGAAGCCCTCGACCCGATCTCCCCGCAGTATCTGCAGGATCTGATCAGCTGGTCGGCCATCGGCGCGCGTACCACCGAATCGCAGACTCACCGCGAAATGGCTTCCGGCCTGTCCTCGGCCGTCGGCTTCAAGAACGGCACCGATGGCGGCCTGACCGTGGCGATCAATGCCTTGCAGTCGGTGTCCAGCCCGCACCGTTTCCTCGGTATCAACCAGGAAGGTGGCGTGTCGATCGTCACCACCAAAGGCAACGCCTACGGTCACGTGGTGCTGCGCGGCGGTAATGGCAAGCCGAACTATGATTCGGTCAGCGTGGCCCTGTGCGAGCAGGCGCTGAACAAAGCGAAGATCAAGCCGAACATCATGGTCGATTGCAGCCACGCCAACTCCAACAAGGACCCGGCCCTGCAACCGCTGGTGATGGAAAACGTCGCCAACCAGATCCTCGAAGGCAACCAGTCGATCATCGGTCTGATGGTTGAGAGCCATTTGAACTGGGGCTGCCAGGCAATCCCGAAAGACCTCGCCGACCTGCAATACGGCGTGTCGATCACCGATGCCTGCATCGATTGGTCTGCTACCGAAAACACCTTGCGCAGCATGCACGCCAAGCTCAAGGACGTATTGCCGAAGCGTCAGCGCACGTAAGCTGCGTTTTACGGGCATAAAAAAACGCCGGACATTGTCCGGCGTTTTTGTGTGTGCGTTTCAGATCTTCGCGGCGCGACGCTGATGGCGTTCCATGTAGCGCTCGACGTAGGAGCACGACGGGATCACCGTGTAGCCCATTTCTTCGGCGTATTGCAGCGCGCGTTCAGTCAGCGCTGCGGCAATGCCACGGCCGCGCAGGGCGTTGGGCACGAAGGTGCGATAGATATCCAGGGTCTGCTTGCCCAGATCCATGTAGGTCAGGTAAGCACGATGACCGTCCACAGTGGTCTCGAATTGATGACCAGCCTGGTCATGGTGGATGGACAACGCCTCGCTCATCACTACTCCTCGCGGGTCTTGAATTGTGACCCCTACCTTACCGATGTTTTTCCGGCGAAGGAACATCTACGCCACCCCGTGCCTGATGGACACTGAGAAGAGCCACATCGATCTCGCGCAATCTGACACCTGCTGAATAGTAGGCACCATTGGCGAAAATGCTCAAGGTACGCTCGTCATCGGATGGTTTGCGTGCATTGGCATCGATGGTCGCAGGTTCGGCCGCAAGACAATCTTTGCGTGCCGTTTGCCTGAACATTGCCGGAATGTTGAGACTTAAGACGTGCAACCTTTTTTAAAGTCACCTGTACATCAACAAAGATACGCGAAGCGCTTCGCAGAACCTGAACAAAAGTGTGGACGAATTCATTTAGAAAGACTTTAGCCGAAGTCGCAAAAACAGCGCACGAGGGCGGGAACTTTTTCCGTTTGAGTCGCTCACGCCGGGGCTTGCAGCTGGATATTTTTTATACAGCGCAGTTAAAAGTTGCTCGAAAAAGAATCAACGCCTACAATTTTTTTTGCTTCTTGCGCTACGTCAGTTTACTTACTACAAGTAATGGGTAGTATGTACGCCGGCTATTTCCTCAATCGTGAGGAGACAGCCACTTAATTTGAAAGTCCTTGAAGGGGAACACGATGAACAACGTTCTGAAATTCTCTGCTCTGGCTCTGGCCGCAGTTCTGGCTACCGGTTGCAGCAGCGCATCGAAAGAAACCGAAGCACGTCTGACCGCTACTGAAGACGCAGCTGCTCGCTCCCAGGCTCGTGCAGACGAAGCTTACCGTAAAGCTGATGAAGCTCTGGCTGCTGCTCAAAAAGCACAACAGACTGCTGACGAAGCTAACGAGCGTGCTCTGCGCATGCTGGAAAAAGCTAGCCGCAAGTAATAATCCCTCGGGATTGTTATCGAGCCGATCCGGTTTTCCGGGTCGGCTTTTTTGTGCCCGGTGCTTTTCTCCGGGCAATAAAAAACCCGCCGACGCTGCACGCATCGGCGGGTTTTCAATCAGCTCTTATTGCTGCAGATCGATCGGTGCACTGCTCACCATTGGCGCCGAGGTATTCGGCACGGCGATCTCTACCGGCAGGCCGTCTTCGGCGGCGACCACATCACGCACCACATCCCAGTTCATGCGCAGGTTGCTGGTGATGTCTTCACGCTTGAGCATCGCGTTGATTACCGCGGTGTGCTTGTCGACTACCGACGGGTTGCCCTTGTCGTCGAGCGGCGTGTGCGCTTCCAGATAGACCTTGCCGCCACTGCGACCGAACTTGTACGGGTCGTTGATGATGCGCACCGAGGTGCCGACCGGGACCATGCCGGCCATTTCCAGCACGTTGTTGTTGAACATGCGGAAGCAGCCGTGGCTGGTGCGCATGCCGATGCCGAACTTCTTGTTCGAACCGTGGATCAGGTAGCCCGGTGTGCCGAGGGTGAACTTGAACGGCCCCAGCGGGTTATCAGGACCGGCCGGCACCACATTCGGCAGCGGATCACCGTCAGCGGCGTGTTCGGCCTTGATCGAAGCCGGAGGCGTCCACGTCGGGTTCGGTGTCTTGGCGATGATCGAGGTGTGCGCGATCGGCGAGCCCCAGCCTTCGCGGCCGATACCCAGCGGGAACGTGTACACCACGTCGCGGCCTTTCGGATAGTAATAGAGACGGTATTCGGCGAGGTTGATGACGATGCCTTCACGCGGGCCCGGCGGCAGGATGAAGCGCGTCGGCAGGACGATCTCGGTACCGGCGCCCGGCAGCCAGGCATCGATGCCCGGGTTGGCCGCAACCATTTCCGAATAGCCCAGATCGTAGGTGGTGCCCAGGTCGGCGAAGGTGTCTTCGTACTTGGCTTTGATCACCTGCACCTGGCCGACGATGTCCTCGCCGGGTGGTGGCAGGGGAAGCTCCAATGCAGCAACGGGACCGGCCACACACAGGGCGGCAAGTGACAGGCAGCGGGTGACGGCAGGAAAGCGCGGCAACATCCGGAAAATCCTTCGCATGATCATCAAGGGTATAAGGGCGCGATTGTACACCGCGGCCTGGGGATTCGGGGAGGTAGCACCGCTATTGGCGACAGGGTGCTTTCAAGGTGGGAGCGAGCCTGCTCGCGAAAGCAGTGTGTCAGCGACCATAAATGTCGATTGATAAACCCCCTTCGCGAGCAGGCTCGCTCCAACATTTTTTGATCTTGAGCGCTCAGAGTTCGAATCGCAGCTCAGGCCAGATCGGCGAGGTGCCGCGCTTCTGCGATTCAAGAATCGCCCGGCACAGCGAGCACAGACGCTGATCCTGGAACACCCGGCGATCAACATTCGACCAGCGCGGTTGCGCCGGCAGCAGAGTGCCGCACAGCGTGCGATCGGCCGAGCCACCGAGTTCCAGCTGCCGCGTCACCAGATGCACCCGCACTTCCTGGCAGGCGAACAGATCCAGCTGCTCGTCAGGCTCGATCAGTTGGTAGGCAAACAGGGACCAGGCAGGACGCGGCATCGGGGGCTCCAAATTAGGGGGCGCCACATTAGCCGAAAGCCTGCCACTAGAAAAGCCTCATAAGAGCGGTTTTAGCGTCGGCCAGACATTTTCCAGCAATTTGCTCTGAGCCCCGGCCGCCGGGTGCAGACCGTCGGCCTGCATCAGGTCCGGATGACCACCGACACCTTCGAGAAAAAACGGCACCAACGGGATGTTTTTCTCTTCGGCGAGCTTGCCGTAAACCTCGGCGAACGAATCGGTGTAGCGCTTGCCATAATTGGGTGGCAACTGCATGCCGAGCAGCAGCACTTTCGCGCCGCTCTGCCGCGAGCTGTCGATCATCGAGGCAAGATTTTGTTGCAATTGCGCTGGCGGCATCCCGCGCAGGCCGTCATTGCCACCCAGCTCGAGGATCACCAACTCCGGCTTATGCTCTGCAAGCAGCGCCGGCAGCCGCGCCTGGCCTCCGGCACTGGTGTCGCCACTGATCGAGGCGTTGACCACTTTATCGTCGAAACCCTCCTGTTTGAGCCGCTGCTCGAGCAGCGACACCCACCCCAGACGGGTATCCAGGCCGAAACCGGCGCTGATACTATCGCCAACGATCAGGACAGTACCCGCCGCTGCGTTCTGGGCCATGCACATCAAGGCCAGGCCAGCACTCAAAAACCATACACGCATCGGATTCTCCATGGGCGCAAGCATTCTCACCGCGAAGAACCTCAGCAAAGTGGTCCCTAGCGCGGAAGGTGAACTGACTATCCTGCACGAACTCAGCCTGGAACTGAACAAGGGCGACAGCCTGGCCATCGTCGGCGCGTCCGGTTCCGGCAAATCCACCCTCCTCGGCCTGCTCGCCGGCCTCGACCTGCCGAGCAGCGGCGAAGTCACCCTCGCCGGCCAGGGCCTGAGCAATCTCGACGAAGACCAGCGCGCACGAATCCGTGCCGAGCACGTCGGGTTTGTCTTCCAGTCATTTCAGTTGCTCGACAGCCTGAATGCGCTGGAGAACGTCATGCTGCCGCTTGAGCTCGACGGCCGCAAAGATGCCCGCGAGCGCGCCACGCAATTGCTTCAGCGCGTCGGCCTCGGCCAGCGCCTGACCCACTCGCCGCGCCAGCTCTCCGGCGGTGAACAGCAGCGCGTGGCCATCGCCCGCGCCTTCGCGGCCGAACCGGACGTGCTGTTCGCCGACGAGCCGACCGGCAACCTCGACAGCCACACCGGCGAGCGCATCAGCGACTTGCTGTTCGAATTGAACAAGGAACGCGGCACCACCCTGGTGCTGGTGACCCACGACGAACGCCTGGCCCATCGCTGCCGGCGCCTGATCCGTCTTGAAGCCGGGCTGCTGGTCGCCCCTCTGGAGCCTTGATGGCACGTCTGCCGCTGTTGCGTCTGTTCAGCCTTGCCCTGCGCCAGCTCATGCGCGATGCCCGCGCCGGTGAGTTGCGCGTGTTGTTCTTTGCGCTGGTGGTGGCCGTCGCGGCGAGCACCGCGATCGGCTATTTCGGCGCCCGCCTCAACGGCGCGATGATGCTGCGCGCTACCGAGTTTCTCGGTGCCGATCTGGTCCTTGAAGGCAGCTCGCCGGCCCGCGAGGAGCAAATCCGCAGCGGCACCGAACTGCGCCTCAATCATGCACAAGTGGTGGAGTTTTCCAGCGTCATTGCCACCGACAACGGCATTCAGTTATCCAGCATCAAAGCCGTCGACCGCGCCTATCCACTGCGTGGCGAGCTGAAGAGCGCGCCCGCACCCTTTGCCCAGGAAGAAGTCGGCGGCGAACCGCAATCCGGTGAAGCCTGGGTCGAGGCACGTCTGCTGACCGCGCTGGATCTGAAGATCGGCGACAGCATCGACGTCGGCATGAAGACCTTGAAGCTGACCCGCGTGCTGACCTACGAGCCGGATCGCGCTGGCAACTTCTACAGCCTGACGCCACGGGTGCTGATCAATCTTGACGACCTCGCCGCCACCGGCGTGGTGCAACCGGGCAGCCGGGTAAGCTATCGAGAACTGTGGCGCGGTGAACCGCAGACGCTGGAAACCTATCGTGAATTGATCAAACCGGGCCTCGCTGCAAACCAGCGAATCCAGGATGCCCGCGACGGCAACCGACAGATTGGCGGCGCGCTGGGCAAGGCCGAGCGCTACCTGAACATGGCCAGTCTGGTTGCGGTATTGCTGGCTGGCGTAGCCGTGGCGTTGTCGGCGAACCGTTTCGCCAGTCGACGTTTCGACGCCAGTGCCTTGCTGCGCTGCCTCGGCTTGTCGCGCCGGGAAACCATGGTGCTGTTCAGCCTGCAACTGACCGTGCTCGGCCTGGTTGCCGCCATCAGTGGCGCGCTGCTCGGCTGGCTGGCGCAACTGGGGCTGTTCGCCCTGCTGCATGATTTGCTGCCAAGTGACGTACCGCCGGGCGGGCTGTTTCCGGCGATGGCCGGGATTGGCACCGGGCTGGTGGCGCTGGCGGGTTTTGCCTTGCCGCCATTGGCTGCACTGGGTCGCGTGCCGCCGCTGCGGGTGTTGCGCCGCGACATGCTGCCGATCCCCTCGAGCACATGGATGGTCTATGGCGCGGCGCTGGGTGCGCTGGGCCTGATCATGTGGCGTCTGAGCCTCGACCTGCTGCTGACCTTCGCCCTGCTTGGCGGCGGCGTGGTCGCCGCGCTGGTGCTGGGCGGCCTGCTGTTGTTGCTGCTGCAAAGCCTGCGCCGCCTGCTCGCCCGCGCCTCGTTGCCATGGCGTCTGGGCCTTGGCCAGTTGTTGCGGCATCCATTGGCGGCGGCCGGGCAGTCGCTGGCGTTCGGTCTGATCCTGTTGTCGATGGCGCTGATCGCGCTGCTGCGCGGCGAACTGCTCGACACCTGGCAGAACCAGCTACCGAAAAACGCGCCGAACTACTTCGCGCTGAATATCCTGCCAGCGGACAAACAGGCTTTCGCCGATCACCTGATCAAGGTGTCCGCGCAAGCGGCGCCGTTGTATCCGGTGGTGCCAGGACGACTGATCAGCATCAATGGCGAGGCGGTGCAGCAAATCGTCAGCAAGGACTCCGCCGGTGACCGCGCCATTCAGCGTGACCTGAGCCTGACCTGGGCGGCGGATCTGCCGGCCGGCAACAAGCTCACCGCCGGCTCGTGGTGGAGCGGCCAGCCGTCCGACGACGTGCCGGGGGTTTCGGTGGAAGGCAAGGTGGCCGAAAGCCTGAAACTCAAACTCGGCGATCACATGGTGTTCAGCGTTGGCGGGGTCAATCGCGAAGCAAAGGTCACCAGCCTGCGCGAGATCAACTGGGACAACTTCCAGCCGAACTTCTTCATGATCTTTCAGCCCGGCACTCTGAAGGATCTGCCGGCGACCTACCTGACCAGTTTCTACCTGGCCCCTGGGCATGATCAGCAGATCGTCGAGCTGTCGCGGACCTTCCCGGCGGTGACCATCCTGCAGGTCGAAGCCTTGCTCGAACAGCTGCGCAGCATCCTCGCTCAGGTCACCCTGGCGGTGGAATATGTGTTGTTGTTTGTTCTGGCTGCGGGGATGGCCGTGCTGTTCTCCGGTCTGCAAGCGACGCTGGATGAACGAATCCGCCAGGGTGCGCTATTACGCGCGCTGGGCGCCGAGCGGCAGTTGCTGATCAAGGCGCGGCGTATCGAATTCGGTTTGTTGGGTGCGGTCAGCGGCTTGCTCGCGGCGATCGGTTCGGAGGTGGTCAGCCTGGTGCTGTACCGCTTCGCTTTTGATCTGCCATGGCATCCGCATCCATGGCTGCTGGTGCTGCCGTTGATTGGCGCCGCACTGATTGGTGGCGCCGGTGTGTTCGGCACTCGCCGGGCGCTGAACGCCAGCCCGCTGACAGTGTTGCGCGAGGGTTGATAGACTCAAGCGGTCTTAATCACAAGAAGTCGCCATGAGCCGTTATCGCCCTCCCCGCACCGCCGGCACCGCGCTGATCACCCCCGAGGGTGAAGCGCGGATGCGCGCCGAATTCCATGAGTTGTGGCATGTGCGTCGCCCGCAGGTCACCCAGGCGGTGAGTGAAGCGGCGGCGCAAGGTGATCGTTCGGAAAACGCCGAGTACACCTACGGCAAGAAGATGCTGCGGGAAATCGACAGTCGCGTGCGTTTTCTCACCAAACGCCTTGAAGCGCTCAAGGTAGTCAGCGAAAAACCCAGCGACCCGAACAAGGTCTATTTCGGCGCCTGGGTAACCATCGAAGACGAGGACGGCAAGCAGTCGCGCTACCGCATCGTCGGCCCCGATGAACTGGACCTCAAACAGGGTTTGATCAGCATCGACTCGCCGCTCGCCCGCGCGCTGATCGGCAAGGCACTCGACGCGGAAGTGCGGGTGCAGACGCCGACCGGCGAGCAGTTCGTTTACATCGTTGCGATTGAATACCCGTAAGACTGATCAGCGCCGAGTGATCAGGCCCTGCCGTGCAACGCGGGTGAGTTGCTTGATCATCTCCGGCGCATCTTCTGCGCTCGGCGCCTGAATCACCGCCAGATCGAAGCTGTCCGTAGCGAAACGCGCCAGCGACTCGCCGTCATCGACAAACTGGATCAGGAACGCGGCAGGACCGCCGCTGCGACGTGGCCAGCCATCGAGATAACGCAACAGCGTCGGCTGGTGTTTACCGCCAAGAAGAATTTTCGGGTTGCGCTGGGTGACATGTGCCGTGATCGGCGCGGGACGTGCTGGAGGGCGTAGTGCGTTCATCGTGTCGTGTCTCTGCCTCAAAAGTCTGCATGGCAGGTGAGAGGCAACACCGAACCAGCGCTTTAGCGGTATTTCGAAGCCCTGTTCCGGCTTCTGACGGTAACTGTAGAAGTCACCTGGCGCCCCGCAAGTAGCTGTTTAAATCGGCGCATGGGCAACATCCTAGAGAACGTGACCGACCAGTGTCAAGAATCCCCCGCAACAAAAAAAGGCCCGCACAATGCGGGCCTTTGCCTTGAGCCAGAGCCTTCAACCGGCGATGGCGCGATCCGCCGAGAGCTTGCCGGCACCTTCGATCAGTACCGCGATGCTGCCGGCCAGCAGAGCCAGAGCAAACTCATAACCGTTGTTGGCCATGAACAGACCGTTGCCGATGTGCACCGAGAAGATCGCCACCAGCGAGAGGAACGCCAGACCGAGTGCCGCCGGGCGTACCAGCAGGCCGATGATCAGCGCCAGACCGGCGAAGAACTCGGTACCGCCGGCCAGCGAGGCCATCAGATAGCCCGGGGTCAGGCCAATGCTTTCCATCCATTGCGCGGTGCCGGCCAGGCCGTAACCACCGAACAGACCAAAGAGTTTCTGCGAACCGTGGGCGGCGAAGATCACGCCGACAGCAATGCGCAGGACAGTCATGCCGTAACCGGCGCGGGTGAACAGAACCTTGTTGATCAGAGAGCTCATGGTGCATTCCTTGTTGTGCAGAAGTGTTTGTGTGTTTGGGTTGGTCGCTATATTAATCAGTTTATCTCATGCTTAAAGCGCAAAAATTTCGCCATAACAATCGAATTGTTAGATTATTTCCGTGTGACCACTTTCTGCTGCCGGGGCTCGAGCGACTCACGCTCCCGGTCGAATGCCAGGTAATACTTGTTCACGCTATTAACATAGCTGACGGCGCCCATCCCCACCTGCTCCATGGCGATGCGCTCGACCTGGAAGAACCACTGGTTGGGATTGAGGCCACGGCGGCGGGCTTCCGCGCGCATACCCTGCACGCGCTCGGGGCCGATGTTGTACGCGGCGAGGGTGAAGGCCATGCGCTCACGCTCGTTGAGTTTCGGGCTGCTGAAGAACTTGCGGCGGATCATCGCCAGGTACTTGGCGCCGGCCTGCACATTCGCATCGAGATTCTGGATATTGCTCACGCCGACCCGCTGCGCGGCGGACGGGGTGATCTGCATCAGCCCGGTCGGACCGCTGTCGCTGCGAGCGTTGGGCTGCAGACGGGATTCCTTGAACGCCAGCGCCGCCAGATTGAGCCAGTCCATGTTTTGCGCATCGGCGTGCTTTTGCAGGGTCGGACGGAGTTTTTCCAGACGCTGGCGATCGGCCTTGGCCAGCGGATTGTGTACTTGATACAGGCGTCGATAGATGCGCAGAAACGCCGCGTCTTCGTCCGACGGTTTCTTGTAACCGGTGAGGAAGCGATCAATGCTCGCGCGCAACATCGATGCGTCGCGACGCACGAACCAATGCTCCTCGCCCGGCTCGCCGAGGCTCAGTTGCCGATCGAGACGCAGCTTCGGCAGGATCTTGCCCCAACGCTCGGCAATCGGTTGCTCGACGATGGTCAGGTGGAAAATCCCGCCCTGAACCATCTCCAGCACATCCTCCACCGCCAGCGTCGGATCGACCCATTCGATGTTGATCGGCGCGAGTTTGTGCAGCGCCAGTTTCTGGTTGAGCTGACTGACCACCTCCCCCGCCGCACTACCGGTGGGCAGCGCCAGGGTTTTGCCGGACAGTTGCTCGACCTTGGTGTAACGGCGCTGGCCCTTGATGCCGACCAGCACCAGCGGCACGTTGCTGGCAATCGGCTCACTGCTGGCCACTGCATAGCCCGATGGCAGGTCGAGCAATTCACCGGGCGCGACCATATCGCCTTCGCCGCGCTGCAAAGCGCCGAGCAATTGATCCTTGGCTTTGGGAATGATCTTGAGGGTGACTTCCTGGCCGTCACGAGCATGGCCGTTGAGGTATTGCTCGAACGCGCGCAGTCGGTGGTACTCGACACCGATGGCCTGGCCCTGGACCTCGCCGGAGCTGTTGCGGCTCTGATTGACCAACACTCGCAACACGCGGCTGCTGCGAATGTCCGAGAGGTCGCGAACCTTGCTCGCCGGCACGGCTTGCAGCGGCCCGGGCAGGCGCGCGGCCGCCGTCATCGGCAGCAGCAACGCAGCACACAACAGCAGCAGAACCGAGGGACGATGCATCCACTCTCCGAAAAGAATACGGGGCGATTCGTCGCAAAAAAGACGACATCACCGACGAAAACAGAGCGCTTTGAGCGCTGATAAAGTGCGAGAGACTGGCACAGTGATAGCATCGTCGCCACCCCGGAGTCCTTCGCGGCCTCAACAGACAGCCATAAGTCGTTGTAGTTCTTGGCTTTTCTTATAAATCTACAGCTCTGATATGCTTTCCGGCCTTCGGCCCGAGGTAGCACCATGCAACTCATCGATATCGGCGTCAACCTGACCAACCCCAGTTTCGCCGACAAACACCAGGCCGTGCTCGACCGCGCCTACGCCGCCGGCGTCTGCCAACTGGTGCTGACCGGCACCAGCGTCGAGGGCAGCGAGCAGGCGCTGGAACTGTGCCAGCAACTGGATGAAAGCGGCCAACGGCTGTTCGCCACCGCCGGTATTCACCCGCATTCGGCCAGCGACTGGAACACTGACAGTGCTCGTCGCCTGCGCAGTCTGCTGAACGAATCCAGTGTCGTCGCGGTGGGCGAATGCGGGCTGGATTTCAACCGCGATTTCTCCCCGCGCCCGCAACAGGAAAAGGTACTGGAAGAACATCTGGCGCTGGCCGTCGAGCTGCAATTGCCGGTGTTCCTGCACGAGCGCGATGCCAGTCAGCGCCTGCTGGAGATCCTCAAGGACTTCCGTGATCAACTGCCGGCGGCGGTGGTGCATTGCTTCACTGGCGAGCAGAAAGCCCTGTTCAGCTACCTCGATCTGGATCTGCACATCGGCATCACCGGCTGGATCTGCGACGAACGCCGGGGCACGCATCTGCATCCATTGGTCAAAGAGATCAAACCGGGACGGCTGATGCTGGAAAGCGATGCGCCATATCTGCTGCCGCGCACGTTGCGGCCGAAGCCGAAAAACGGCCGCAACGAACCGGCGTATCTGACCGAAGTGTTGCGCGAGGTGGCGATGCATCGCGGCGAGACCGAGGAAGCGCTGGCCGCGCATACCACCGCGTGTGCCCGGGCGTTTTTTAAGCTCCCCATTCTCACCTGACTGCACACGTCCCCTGTGGGAGCGAGCCTGCTCGCGAAGGCGGTGGATCAGCTACAAATGGGCTGAATGACGCAGCGCTTTCGCGAGCAAGCTCGCTCCCACAATAGATCTCGGCATCTGTTGATTCATATCAAAACTCCCGAATCTGCATGGCGGCACAATAATGGCACCTTGCCAAAACTGTTTCCGCTTTCAGAGAAGACCTCCATGGGTGCCTGGCTTAGCAACATCTCGCTGAAATACAAATTCTGGGCGGTCAACGCGGTCGCCTTTGTCACCACCCTGCTGTTGGTTTTGTACGCCGTGCACCTCGAACAACAGGCCCGCAACCATGCCGCGCAGGTGTCCGCGCAGGCGCAGGCGCAGTTGCTCAAAGCCTGGCCGCTCGGGCAACCGGTGCCCAAGTCCGCTCAGGTGCTGACCTTCAAGCGCGGTGAAGCGCCGCGTCTCAATGATCAACCGCTGCTGGAAATCAGCGGCAGCAACGGTTGGAACGCCATCAATGCAATGCCGCTGTTCGGCGACAACCCGTTGCTGGGCGCCGAAGTGTTCAGCCGTGCCGACGGCGAGCAAGTGGCGGTCATCGCCTACGCCCCGAGCCTGAACCAGGTGTTCAGCGAGCGTTTCGCCAACTATGCACTGGCGGTCTTCGTCCTGATGCTGGCGATGCTCGGCGCCTCGCAACTGTTGATCCGCTTTCTGCTCAGCCAGCTCAACACGTTGAAAGAAGTGATGCTGCACGTTGAAAAAACCGGCGATCTTTCTGCTCGTGTGCCGCTGGTGGGCAAGGACGAAGTCGGGCAGATGGCCAATGCCTTCAACGCCATGCAGGCCGGTTATCAACGCGTCGTGAGCACCGTTGCCAGCACCGCGCGACAATTGGACGACGGTGCAGCGCGGCTGGCATCGAGCATGAACGACGTGCGCCACGGCATGCTCGGCCAACAAAGCGAAACCGACCAGGCTGCCACCGCGATCAACGAAATGACCGCCACCGTTTATCACATCGCTCAACACGCCGGCGCCACCCGCGATCTGTCGAAAACCGCCGATGGCCTCGCCGGCAGCGGTCAGCAGGTGGTGGCGCGGGTGCAGCAATCGATTGCCGGGTTGTCCAGCGGCGTGCAGCAGACGGCAGAAATGATTCAACGCCTGGCCGAGGACAGTCAGAAGATCAACGGCGTGGTCAGCGTGATTCACAGCATCGCTGAACAAACCAATCTGCTCGCGCTGAATGCGGCGATCGAAGCGGCCCGCGCCGGGGAGATGGGTCGCGGCTTTGCCGTGGTCGCCGATGAAGTGCGCAACCTCGCCAAGCGCGTGCAGGCGTCCACCGACGAGATCACCGGCATGATCGCCGCGTTACAGGCCGGCACCCGCGATGCGGTGGATTTCATGCAGGAGAGTTCGTACAAGGCCGACGACTGCGTGCAGCAGGCGCAGGAGGCTGGCGCGGCGCTGGCGGAAATCACCGGGGCAGTGGCGCAGATGCGCGAAAGCAACACGCAGATTGCCGTGGCGGCGGAACAGCAGAGTCAGGTCGCCGAGGAGATGAATCGCGCCGTGGTGAGTATTCGTGATGTGACTGAGAACACCGTGCAGCAGACAGTGGATTCGGCGACGACCAGTAACGAGTTGGCGACGTTGGCCGGGGAACTGAACAAGGCGATAGGTCAGTTGAAACTCTGATGGCCTCTTCGCGGGCAAGCCCGCTCCCACAGGGATTTTCTACAATCAACAATTGTGCGTACACCGAGCACTCTGTGGGAGCGGGCTTGCCCGCGATGGCGTCCGCTCAGGCGACATCAAATTTTGCCATTGCCGCTATCAACTCAATAGCCAACCTTGATTCGCCGCCCTCCGCGCCCGGGCCTATTCTTCAACCATGAAGTTCAACATGGATCGAGGAGTAGCAAACATGGGCAAACGTCACCCCAACCTTCCCGCGTGGCAATGGCGCGCCTACCCGGGCAATCATCAGCATCCGACCAATCTGGTCCTGCACTTGATTGCCGTGCCGTTGTTCATTGTGGCGTTTCTGTTGATCGTGTCGGGAGTGTTCAGCCTGAGCCTGGCCAGCGTCGCCATCGGCGTGATCGGTATCGTCGCGGCGCTGGGTCTGCAGCGCCACGGCCACGGCCTGGAGGCGCAAGCCTCCGAGCCGTTCAGTGATCGCAAAGATGCCGTGTCACGTTTGCTGGTCGAGCAGTTTCTGACCTTCCCACGGTTCTTTCTCAGCGGTGGCTGGTGGCGCGCCTGGCGTGAGCGCCACCGTCGGCATTGATTCAGGCGAAGATCGTCACGGTCTGCCGACTCATGGCAATCAACTCCCCTTTCGCACTCCACAACTTCGCGGCGACATGGCCGTAGCCGTCGGCTGCGTACTCGATGTCGGCCAGGTATTGGCACCAATCCAGCGTGCTCAAGTCGTGTAACGGCTGCACGAATTCAATGGTCCAGGTCAGCGTACTACCCGGTGCCGGTTTCTTCAGATACGGCAACAGCGCCGGCGGCCAGGCATCCACCAGCGCCAGCAGATGCGCCTCGTTGACCGGCTCCTCTTTGACATCCCCACGCAACCGCACCCAGCCGCCCATCAAGCGCGACGCCGTGCCGGAGAACGGAATGCCGCCGACGCTCCAGCGCATCGCCAGATGGCGCATGAATTCCGGGGTCACGCCTTTGATGTAGGGCAGCTCCTGGCACTCGTCCCAGTGTTTCATGGTGGACGCCGGATAGGCTTCGACGGCGACTTCCGAAGGCCGCGAGGCACCGAAGCTGCCCTGAATGATCGTCACCACTTGGCCATTTTGCATGGCGCGACCCAACACCTGGCTGACGGCTTTGCCTTCACGCAGCACATCGACTTCGAAACTCACCGGCACCTCCGGCTCGACCGGACCGACAAAGGTAATCGCCAGCGAACGCACGGGGCGCTCCGTCGGCACCCTGGCGCGCATGGCTTCAAATTGCAGCGCGGCCACCAGTCCGCCAAAACTGGCACGGCCCTGCCCCCATTCGGCGGGGATGATTACTTCAGGTTGTTGGCGGACAGCATCGAGCAGATCGCAAAAGCGCATGACAACCTCGGAAAACGAGAAAGGAATGCGCGGATCTTACCCAGCCCCGGGCGGCGGCGCAGCGTCTATTCCGGTCAAATGGGCTGACAGATAGGCCTTGGCCCGATTCCTTCAAGCGACAAATCACCTTGTGGGAGCGAGCCTGCTCGCGAAAGCGGTCGATCAGTCGACAACGATTGCGACTGACACGGCCCCTTCGCGAGCAGGCTCGCTCCCACAGGGGAACAGAGCCATCTTCAGGAGTGTTTGAAACACGTAGCGCTGAGCTTTTCCAGCACTTGATCGGCCTTCAGCTCTGCCTTGATCAACCCGGCCTGCCAGGTGGCCACGCACGGTTGCAGATCGGCTTCCTGTTCGGCGCGGGCCAGCCATTGCCAGCAATCGTGCCAGTCGCCCAGTGCGCCTTGCGCCGATTTCAGGCGTTTGTAAGCCGGTTTCGGCAAGCGATCCAGCTCGGGATAGGCTTCGATGCCATAGCGCACGCGCTTGATCAGCAGGCGCAGACGATGGCGGTCATGGGCGGGATCGTGCAGCGCTTCGTCGAGTTTCTGCCATTGTTTGCCCAAGCGTTTTTCAATGCGTTTACCCAGATCCTTGAATAAGCCCTGACGCTCGGACGCGCGCAGAAACCGTGGAAATGCGTCGAGAATCATCAGCAACGAAGCCAGTTCCGCACTCGCCGCCAGCGCCGGATACGCCTCGGCCATTTGCGCCAGACGCCGCTGCGCAGCCTCGGGTTGATCATGCTCGAGCAGATATGCCGCGAGCACTTCGCGATCACGCCACGGCGTGGTCAGATCACCAACCGCAGAAGCCGCCGCCTCCAGTTGCTCGACACCCGGCAAGCCGCGCAACGGCCGCAACAGACTGCGCAAGCGCCGCACCGTAGTGCGCAAATCATGCAACGCCTCGGGATCAGTGCGCGCAGTCAAGCGCGCCTGACATGCCAGCAGCCGCACATCCAGGCTCAAAACATGAGCCACCAAGCGATCGATCATGGGGGTCTACTCCGTAGACAGCTGCAAGCTTCTAGCTACAAGCTTCAAGCTGAATGCGTTTGCTTCAAAGCTTGCCGCTTGCAGCTTGAAACTTGCAGCTGCTTTTTTATCTTCCTGCGCGGGATTCGCGAATGTAGAAGCGGGCTTTCTCGGCTTTCTTGCTGCAGCCTTCAAAGCCTTCGAATTGTTGCTGGGTCTTGGCGGCGGTCAGCAGCGACAGCGCTTTGGAATAGCTGACGGTGCCGGCGAAGCCTTCAGCCTTGGCCAGGTCCAGTTCGTGCCAGGCCGCGTCGAGTTGGCTGCCGCAGCTGTCGCGGTACGCGGTTTTGCCGGCGCAACCGGCCAGAACCAGAGCCATCAACGGTACACAGATCCAGGCTTTCATCACTCACACCTCAAGGTAGGTCAACAGTCGTGCAGGTAAGACGGTCAAGCGGCGAAAAAGTGCCTCGCTGACCGGTCAAACCACGTGGCGCAGAGCATAGCGCGCAAGCGTGCGCCGCGAACGAAAAACGACGTCACCGCTTCGCGCAACGACCTTGGCGATTGAGCCGCTTGGCCGATGCGTGCATTGTGCAGGCTTGTCGGGAGGAAGTTTGATGAAAAAGCGTGTCGCACTGGTGCTGGGCTCAGGTGGCGCCCGGGGCTATGCCCATATCGGCGTTATCGAAGAAATTGAAAAACGCGGCTACGACATCGCCTGCATTGCCGGTTGTTCGATGGGCGCGGTGGTCGGCGGGATCTATGCCGCCGGCAAACTGGATGAGTACCGGCGCTGGATCGAAAGCCTTGATTACCTCGACGTGCTGCGCCTGGTCGATGTGAGTTTCCGTCTCGGGGCGATTCGCGGCGAAAAGGTCTTCGGCCAGATCCGCAAGATCGTCGGCGAGATCAATATCGAAGACTTGCGCATCCCCTACACCGCCGTCGCCGCCGACCTGACCAATCAGCAGGAAATCTGGTTTCAGGAAGGCTGCCTGCATCAGGCCATGCGCGCCTCGGCGGCGATTCCCAGTCTGTTCACCCCGGTGATGCAGGGCAACCGCATGCTGGTCGATGGCGGCATTCTCAATCCGTTGCCGATCGTTCCGGTGGTGTCGAGCCATTGCGACCTGATCATCGCGGTCAACCTCAACGCCACCAATCAGCGCCAGTACAAGTTGCCGGTGATCGAGCGGCCGGCGGCGTTCCGTTCGCGCTTCGACAGTCTGATCAAATCCATGGGTTCGAAGTTGCCATTCCGCCGTAAACAGGCCGAGCAATTGTTGAAGCTGGAACAGGAAGCCCTGCGCGCCGAGGCGGCGGAGATCAATCCGTGGCTCGAAGGCGTCGAACCGGAAAGCCAGCAACCGGCCGCCGCCCCGGAACGCGAAGGCGCGCCGAAATCCGCTACCGGTTCATTCATCATCGATAACGTCGGGCCGGCGTCGCTGCTGGATTTGATCAACCAGAGTTTCGAGGTGATGCAGACTTCACTGGCGCAGTACAAGATTGCCGGGTATCCGCCGGATATCCTGATCAACGTGCCGAAGCGGGTGTGCCGGTTTTTCGAGTTCTACAAGGCGCCGGAGTTGATCGCCCTGGGGCGGGAGATTGCCAGTGATACGCTGGATCGTTATGAGCAGGAGCAGGGTTGATCTGATGCGGATTTTTCGGAGTATTTGATGGCCTCTTCGCGAGCAGGCTCGCTCCCACATTTGAAATGCATTCCCCTGTGGGAGCGAGCCTGCTCGCGAAAGCGTCAGCTCAGCCAGCTTAACTCAACAACCGATACCCCACCCCCGCCTCAGTCACGATAAACCGTGGCCGGGTCGGGTCATCCGCCAGTTTCTGCCGAAGATGCCCGACCACGATGCGCAGGTAATGACTGTCCTCGGTGTGCGTCGGTCCCCAGATATCCTTGAGCAATTGCTGCTGGGTGATCACCCGCCCCGGATGCCGCGCCAATTGCGCGAGCACGGCGTATTCCTTGCGGGTCAGGGCGACTTCGGCGCCGTCGAGCAGCACGCGCCGATAGGCCAGATCCACGGTCAACGGGCCGAAACTCAGCGCCGCTGGCTGCGCCTCCCCCGCCGGTGCCTGACGCAACAACGCGCGGACCCGGGCGAGAAATTCCTGAATGCCGAACGGTTTGGTCACGTAGTCGTTCGCGCCGCCATCCAGCGCTTCGACCTTCTGCCCTTCACTGGCGCGCACCGACAGCACCAGCACTGGCGTCGTCGCCCACTCGCGCAGTTCGCGCAGGACCTGCTGACCGTCCATGTCCGGCAGGCCGAGATCAAGCACCACCAAGTCCGGTTTGCTCAGCGCAGCTTGCGCCAGGCCTTCAGCGCCGGTGCCGGCTTCGAGCACTTTGTAGCCTTGTGAAGCGAGGCTGATGCGCAGGAATTTGCGGATCTGCGGTTCGTCGTCGATGACCAAAATAGTCGCGGTCTGGCTCATGAATTCACATCAACACAATAGATTGGCAAGAGAGTAGCGCAGTCGACTTCAAGCTTCACCGTCCATCCCCGGTTGCGCCTGCAACGGCAGATGCAAGGTGATGCAGGTGCCACGCCCGTCGATGCCGTCAGCCACGGAGATACGCCCGCCGTGCGCGCCGACCATGCCCTGACAGATCGCCAGCCCCAGCCCCGTGCCCTGCCCGCCGCGATCACCGCGCGCGGCGGTGTAGAACATGTCGAAAATCTTCGCTCGGTCCTCTTCAGGGATCCCCGGGCCTTCGTCGCTGACCGAAAAGAAAATCTCCTGCTCATCGGCGCCGGCGCGCAGTTGCAGGCGACCGTGGCTGGGCGAAAATCGCGCGGCGTTCTCCAGCACGTTAACCAGCGCCTGCTCGATCAGCGCCGCGTGCACATACAGCAACGGCAACTCGGCCGGCACTTCGGTGCTGACCTGCAGCGGCGCCAGCACGGCGCGCAGGCGATTGAGCGAACTGCCGACGATATCGGCCGGCGATACCCAGTCGCGCGCCAGCTTCAAGGCGCCGTGGCCGAGGCGGGTCATGTCGAGCAGGTTCTGAATGTAGCGGTCGAGGCGTTCGGCCTCATCGCGGGTGCCTTCGAGCAGCTCGCGGCGATCCTCCAGCGGAATCGCTTCGCCGAGGGCCAACAGGCTGTCGATGCTGCCGCGCATGGCCGTCAGCGGCGTGCGCAAATCGTGGGACACCGAGGCCAGCAAAGCGCTGCGCAACTGTTCGGTTTCGCCGTGCAGACGCGCCGCTTCGAGGTCATCAGCCAATTGCGCGCGGGCGAGGGCTTGCGCCAGCGGCTGGCTCAGCGCAGTGAGCAAACGTCGGCGCTGACCGCTCAAGCTCTGGCCTTCCTTGGCGCAAACACCGAGCAACGCCAGCGGCCCGTCCTCGACCGACAACGGCCACCACCACCAACGCCCCAGCGGCAAGGTACCGGTGCCCTTGCCCGCCGGTTGATCGTGTTGCCAGGCCCAATCGGCGGCGGCGCGTTCGGCCTCGGTAAATTGCAGTGGCCCGCCGGTTTCGACTTTCCAGCCGCCCTGGCCGTCGCGGTTGAGCAAGCACAATTGCACATCGCTCCAGCCTTCGAGGTGTTGCGCGGCAGCGCTGATCACGGCTTGGCGGTCGGTCGCGGCGGTGAGTTTGCGCGACAGGTCGAGCAGTTCGCTGGTCTCTTCCTGGGTATCGCGCAAAGCCTGCAACTGCCGCCGCTGACGCGCCGCAAGGTTGCCGGTGAGCGCCGCCATCAACAGGAAGAACAGCAGCGTCAGGACGTCTTCTTCGCGCTGAATGCTGAACGAGAAATTCGGCGGGATGAATAGAAAATCGTAGGTGAGAAACGACAGCGCCGCACAGGCCAGCGCCGGGCCGAGGCTACTGCGCACCGCCACCAGCAACACCGCCGCGAGAAACACCAGCGAGATGTTCGGCAACGGCAACACACTCGACACCGCCCAAGCCAGGGCCGTGGCCAACAACGTCGCGACCAGCGCCAGCGCGTAGTCGAACCACACCAGCGTGACTGAATTACGCGGGCGCGGTTGGTGCTGCTCGTGATCACTGTCGAGCACGTTGATTTCCAGACCGTGCGCCTGACGCAGCAGGCGCGCCGCCAGACCACCGCCGAACAATCGACGGCGCAAACGTGGCCGCGACTGGCCGACCAATAGCAGACTGGCGCGGCGCTCGGCGGCGTGTTGGATCAGGGTTTTCGCCACTTCGCCGGCCCGCAACAGCACCACTTCGCCGCCGAGGCGTTCGGCCAGTTGCTGGGCGCTTTGCAAACGCAACCGCGATTGCTCGTCACGAGCACTGCCGTTGTCGACATGCACCAGACTCCACGGCAGATGCCGGCGCTGGGCGACGCGGCTGGCGTGACGCACCAGCCGTTCGGCCTGCGCATCGCCATCGATGCCGACCAGCAAACGCCCGCGCACCGCCGGCGCGGCCTGGCCGAGTTGGCGATAGCCCTGGGCGAGATCGTTGTCGACCTGCGCGGCGGCGGTCTGCATCGCCAGTTCGCGCAGGGCGGTGAGATTGGTCTGGGTGAAAAACGCATCGATGGCGGCGCGGGCCTGTTCCGGCACGTAGACCTTGCCTTCGCGCAGACGCTCGAGCAATTCGCGCGGCGGCAGGTCGATCAGCAGCAGCTCGAAGGCTTCCTGCAGGACCCAGTCCGGCAGGGTTTCGCGCACCTGTACGCCGGTAATGCCGCGCACCTGATCATTGAGGCTTTCCAGGTGCTGGACGTTGACCGTGGTGAACACGTCGATGCCGGCGGCGAGCAGTTCCTGAATGTCTTGCCAGCGCTTGGCGTGGCGGCTGCCGGGGGCGTTGCTGTGGGCCAGTTCATCCACCAGCACAAGCTTCGGCTTGGCCGCGAGAATGCCGTCGAGGTCCATTTCCTCAAGCAGCACGCCACGGTATTCGCTGCGCACCAGTGGTTGCTGCGGCAGGCCACCGAGCAAGGCTTCGGTTTCGGCGCGGCCATGGGTTTCGACCACGCCGGCCAGGACTTTTACGCCCTGGCGCAGCTGCGTGTGGGCGGCCTGAAGCATGGCGTAGGTCTTGCCGACCCCGGGGGCGGCCCCGAGGAAAACCTTGAGCCGGCCACGGCCATCGCGGGGCAGGTCTGCTAACAATGCGTCGGCGCGGCCGGAGTCACTCATGCTTGATGTCTCTCTTCCTGATGATCGTTCCCACGCTCTGCGTAGGAATGCAGCCCGGGACGCTCTGCGTCCCATAAAAGCAGACGCAGAGCGTCTATTGATGCATTCCCACGCAGAGCGTGGGAACGATTGGTATCAACTGAATTACAGGTTTTGCAGTGCCAGGTTCAGCTCCAGCACATTCACCACCGGCGGCCCCACCAGCGGTTGTTCGATGTGCTTATCGAGCAATTGCTGCAAGGTCGACACCGGCAGGTTGCGCGCCGCCGCGACACGCGCCAGTTGATAGGCAATTGCCGCCGGTGGCAAGTGCGGATCGAGGCCGCTGGCGGAGGTGGTCAGCAAGGCCAATGGCACCGGCCCCTGCCCAGCGACTTGTTGTTTTTGCGCATCTTCGATTACGCGGGTCGCCAAGGCCGGATTGCTCGGCGCGAGGTTGCTGGCGCCGCTGGCGACCGTGGCAAAAGCCCCGGCGGACGGGCGTGGGTGGAACCAGTTGTCGCCGCTGAAATCCTGGGCGATCAGCGACGAGCCGCGGACTTTGCCGTCGGCGTCGTGGATCAGGCTGCCGTTGGCCTGAGCCGGGAAAGCGACTTGGGCGATGCCGGTGACCGCGAGTGGATAGGCGACGCCGGCGATCAGGGTCATCAGCGCCAACAGGGTCAGGGCCGGGCGTATCATTGTGGACATTTCAAGATCCTCGAATTCGTTGGACAAACTTTTGCCGGGTGTCAGGGAGATCTTTTCCCCCTCACCCCAGCCCTCTCCCCCAAGGGGGCGAGGGAGAAAGGGAGCCGATCTTCATGCTGTTCAAAACCTGAGTTCGGCTCGGAATTTCAGGTCGGCGAACCTCGCACAAACACCTCGGTCAGTCCCCTCTCCCCCCGGGAGAGGGCTAGGGTGAGGGGCTCTTTTCAGCCTCACACCAGATGCAACGCCGTAAGCAGCATGTCGATCACCTTGATCCCCACGAACGGCACGACAATCCCGCCGACGCCATAGATCAGCAGATTGCGCCGCAGCAACGCCGCCGCACTCGCCGCCTGCACCCGCACGCCGCGCAATGCCAGTGGAATCAGCACAACGATGATCAAAGCGTTGAACACGATCGCCGAGAGAATCGCGCTCTGCGGACTGCTCAGATGCATGATGTTCAGCACGCCCAGCTGCGGGTAAATCGAGGCGAACAGCGCCGGCAGAATCGCGAAGTATTTGGCGATGTCGTTGGCGATGGAAAAGGTCGTCAGCGCGCCACGGGTCACGAGCAATTCCTTGCCGATCTGCACCACGTCGAGCAGCTTGGTCGGGTCGCTGTCGAGGTCGACCATGTTCGCCGCTTCACGTGCCGCTTGCGTGCCATCGTTCATCGCCATGCCGACGTCGGCCTGAGCCAGCGCCGGGGCATCGTTGGCGCCGTCGCCGCACATGGCAACCAGGCGACCGTCGTTCTGCTCGTGACGAATGCGCGCGAGTTTTTTCTCCGGCGTGGCTTCAGCGAGCACATCATCGACGCCAGCTTCAGCGGCGATCGCAGCAGCGGTCAGCGGGTTGTCGCCGGTGACCATCACCGTGCGGATCCCCAGTTTGCGCAACTCGGCAAAACGCTCGCGGATGCCTGGCTTGACCACGTCCTTGAGATGGATCGCGCCAAGCAATTTGCCGTCAGCGCAGACCAGCAACGGCGTGCCACCACTCTGGGCGATCTTGTCGATTTCCCGCGCCAGCGCCGGGGCCAGATCGCTACGCTGTTGACCGAGAAACGCCAGCAGCGAATCCACCGCACCTTTGCGATACACGCGGCCCTGATAATCGACGCCGGACAAGCGGGTTTCCGCGCTGAACGGCACGGCGGTCAGGGTTTCCGGGGCCGGCTCCGGTTGTGGATGCAGGCCACGGAGGAACTCGACGATCGACTTGCCTTCAGCGGTTTCGTCGGCCAGCGAGGCGAACAACGCGCCTTCGGCCAGCTCACGGCCGCTCACACCCGGCGCCGCGTATACGGCACTGCAGCGACGGTTGCCGAAGGTGATGGTGCCGGTCTTGTCGAGCAACAGCACATGCACGTCACCGGCCGCTTCCACTGCGCGACCGGATTTGGCGATCACATTCAGGCGCACGAGGCGATCCATCCCGGCGATACCGATGGCCGACAGCAGACCGCCGATGGTGGTCGGAATCAGCGTGACCAATAACGCCACGAGGAACACCAGCGGCAGGCTGCCATTGGCAAAATGCGCGAACGGTTGCAGGGTGACGACCACCAGCAGAAAGATCAGGGTCAGGCCGATCAGCAGGATATCGAGCGCCACTTCGTTCGGGGTCTTCTGACGCTTGGCGCCTTCGACCAGGGCGATCATGCGGTCGAGGGTCGATTCACCAGGGTTGGTGGTGATCTTCACCAGCAGCCAGTCGGAAACCAGCCGCGTGTTGCCGGTGACGGCCGAGCGGTCGCCGCCGGACTCGCGGATCACCGGCGCCGATTCACCGGTAATCGCCGCTTCGTTGACCGCCGCGATGCCTTCGATGACTTCGCCGTCACCGGGGATCATCTCCCCGGCTTCGACTCGCACCACGTCGCCCTTGCGCAGATTGGCAGCCGGCACGATCTTGAAGCTGCCATCGGCTTGGCGACAACGGGCGCTGAGGCCTTCGCTGCCGGCCTTGAGGCTGTCGGCGCGGGCCTTGCCACGACCTTCGGCCAGGGCCTCGGCGAAGTTGGCGAAGAGCACGGTGAACCACAGCCACAGAGCGATTTGTGCGGCGACGAAGGTCGGCACATCAGCGTCCGGAATGAAGCACAGCACGGTGGTGAAAATCGCCGTCAGTTCGACCACCAGCATCACTGGCGAACGCGCCAGTTGCCGTGGGTCGAGCTTGACGAAGGCTTGCACCAGCGCCGGACGCCACAGGGCCGAGATCGCGGTTTTGGCTTGTTCCGGCGCCTTGACGGCGGCGGGTTTGATTGCAGGCATATTCATGATGGATTCCTTAGAAGCCCATACTTAAATGTTCGGCGACAGGACCGAGCGCCAGCGTCGGCAGGAACGTCAGGCCGCCCACCAGCAAAATGGTCACGGTCAACAGGGTCACGAACAGCGGGCCGTGAGTCGGGAAGCTGTTCTGGCCGACCGGTGCGCTTTTCTTCATCGCCAGGCTACCGGCCAACGCCAGCACAGGCAGGATGTAGCCGAAACGGCCGATCAACATGCCCAGGCCGAGCATCAGGTTGTGGAACGGCGTGTTCGCGCTCAGGCCACCGAACGCCGAACCGTTGTTGGCGCTCGCCGAGGTGTAGGCATAGAGCAACTGACTGAAACCGTGCGCGCCGGGGTTGCTGATGGTTGCCGCAGCGCTGGGAACCGTGGCGGCAATGGCGCCGAGCACCAGCACGCCGACGGGCATCACCAGCAGCGTTACCACCAGCAATTGCACCTCACGCGCTTGAAGCTTCTTGCCGAGGTATTCCGGCGTCCGACCGATCATCAGACCGGCGAGGAACACCGCGATCAGCACGTTGAGCAACATACCGTAGAGCCCGGCGCCGACACCGCCGAAGATCACTTCGCCGACCATCATGTTGACCAGCGCGACCATGCCGCTGAGCGGGTTTAGGCTGTCGTGCATGCCGTTGACCGAGCCGTTCGACGCCGCCGTGGTGGTCACCGACCACAGCACCGTCGCGGTGGTACCGAAGCGCGCTTCCTTGCCTTCCAGCGGCGCAGTCTGCTCGACAGCGGCGTTGTTCAGGGTCGGATTCGGCTGATACTCAGCCCACAGCGAGGTCGCACCGCCGATCAGGAACAGCGCCAGCATGCAGGCGATGATCGCGCGGCTCTGGCGCAGATCCTTGACGTAATGGCCGAAGGTGAACACCAGCGCCACCGGGATCAGGATGATCGAAGCGACTTCGAACAGGTTGCTCCACGCGGTCGGGTTCTCGAACGGATGCGCCGAGTTGACCCCGAAGAAACCGCCACCGTTGGTGCCCAGTTGCTTGATCGCAATCTGGCTGGCGGCCGGGCCGAGGGGGATCACCTGATCGACGCCTTGCAGGGTCACGGCATTTACATACTCGGCGAAGGTTTGCGGCACGCCCTGCCAGACCAGGTACAGCGCCAGCAGCAGGCACAGCGGCAGCAGGCCATAGAGGGTGGCGCGGGTCATGTCGACCCAGAAGTTGCCGAGGGTCTGCGCCGACTTACGGCCGATGCCACGGCACAGCGCGACCAGCACGGCCAAGCCGGTGGCGGCGCTGACGAAGTTCTGCACGGTGAGACCGACCATCTGGCTCAGGTAGCTGAGGGTCGCTTCGCCGCTGTAGGACTGCCAGTTGGTGTTGGTCATGAAACTGACCGCGGTGTTGAACGCCTGGGTCCATTCCTGGCCCGGCAGGTTTTGCGGGTTCAGCGGCAGGTGATCCTGGAACAGCAGAATCACAAACAGCAGCAGAAAACCAGCAAGGTTGAACGCCAGCAGCGCCAGCGTGTACTTCTGCCAGCTCTGCTCTGCCTGCGCATCGACGCCGGCAAGACGATAGCAACCGCGCTCGACCGGTCCGAGAATCGGCGTCAGCCAGGTGCGCTGGCCCTCCATGACCTTGTAATAGAAGCGCCCAAGGAACGGCGCCGGCAGCAGGACCAGCGCAAAAAACCCGAGGATCAGCCAATAGTCATAACTGTGCATAGCCGCTCCTAGTTCCGGTCCGCGCGCAACAGCGCAACCAACAGATAAATGAACAGCCCCACTGCCAACAGCAGTGACACCCCGTCCAGAACGCTCATGGAAGATCTCCGTGTAACGGCGTATTGCCGTGTGTGCAGCGATTGTCGGGAAGGAGGCTGTAAAGGAACGAGAGCGAGGGCCGGCGTGGGTCATAAAGAAAGCGTAAAGAGTGGGTTTATGCCGGCGTTACAGCAGGTTTTTGCAGCGTCAGGTCGGACCTCATCGCGGGCAAGCCCGACTCCCACAGGTTATGCGCTGGAATCAAATTCAGCGGACGACGCAGAACCCTGTGGGAGCGGGCTTGCCCGCGAAGGCGGCATAACAGACTCCGCTGCTCCCAACTGGCGCACGAAAAACGCCCATCCAGCTGCGAACATCCCCCCTGCGACAGCTTTGGACTCATTACGACTTGTTTCAGCGTAATGGCACGCCCACTGCACACGCTCTCCCTCGAGCTTTCCAACCATTGCGGGAGCAAGCGCATGAACACACAACTCAAACCCACGCTGGGCACGGTGCACCTGTGGGGCATTGCCGTGGGGCTGGTGATTTCCGGGGAATATTTCGGCTGGAGTTACGGCTGGGGCGTGGCCGGTACGCTGGGTTTTCTGGTGACTTCATTCATGGTCGCGACCATGTACACCTGCTTCATCTTCAGCTTCACCGAACTGACCACCGCGATTCCCCATGCCGGCGGGCCGTTTGCCTACAGCCGCCGCGCGTTTGGCGAAAAAGGCGGATTGATTGCCGGACTGGCCACACTGATCGAATTCGTCTTCGCCCCGCCAGCGATTGCCTTGGCGATTGGCGCGTATCTCAATGTGCAATTTCCGGCGCTCGACCCGAAACACGCAGCGGTCGGCGCGTACGTCGTGTTCATGGGGCTGAACATTCTCGGGGTGAAACTGGCCGCGACGTTCGAGCTGATCGTCTGCGTGCTGGCGGTGGCTGAACTGCTGGTGTTCATGGGTGTGGTCGCGCCGGCGTTCAGCTTCAGCAACTTCGCACTGAATGGCTGGGCCGGTTCCGACGTCTTCGGCGCGCCGGCGATTGCCGGGATGTTCGCAGCGATTCCATTTGCGATCTGGTTCTTTCTCGCCATCGAAGGCGCCGCCATGGCTGCCGAAGAAGCCAAGGACCCGAAACGCACGATCCCAAAAGCCTACATCAGCGGCATCCTGACCCTGGTGCTGTTGGCCATGGGCGTGATGTTCTTCGCGGGGGGCGTCGGCGACTGGCGCACCTTGTCCAACATCAACGACCCACTGCCGCAAGCGATGAAAACCGTGGTCGGTGACAACTCCGGCTGGCTGCACATGCTGGTGTGGATCGGCCTGTTCGGCCTGGTCGCGAGTTTCCACGGCATCATCCTCGGCTACTCACGCCAATTCTTCGCCCTCGCCCGCGCCGGTTATCTGCCCGCTTCGCTGGCGAAACTGTCGCGCTTCCAGACCCCGCACCGCGCAATCATCGCTGGCGGGCTTATCGGCATCGCGGCGATCTACAGCGACGGCCTGATCAACCTCGGCGGTATGACACTCACCGCAGCGATGATCACCATGGCCGTGTTCGGCGCCATCGTGATGTACATCATGAGCATGCTCAGCCTGTTCAAACTGCGTAAATCGGAACCGAATCTGGAGCGCACTTTCCGCGCGCCGTGCTATCCGCTGGTTCCGCTGATCGCGCTGGTACTGGCGGTGGTTTGCCTGGTGGCGATGGCGTGGTTCAACACGCTGATCGGGCTGATTTTCCTCGGCTTCATGGCGGTCGGGTTCTGCTACTTCATGCTGACCGGGCAACTGCGTGCCGATGCGCCGGCGGATGCGATGTTGACCGGTCTGTAACACTGTTCGGGTGTGCCGGGCATAAGCGGCCTAGAATGGAACCACCGCGAAGTCGTTTCGCTCAAAGGTGGTATGCAGCACCGCACGGCGAAGTCCTCGCCCGTCGAGCTGCCATTAAGGAGAGCCGTTATGCCCTGGTATGCCTGGTTGATTCTGGTCGTTGCGATCGGCTCGATTGTCGGCGGATTGATGATGTTGCGCGACACCGCCAACAAGGTCGAACTGACCGATGAAGAACGCAAGCGCGTCGCACAGCGCAATGCCGAAGCGGATGCCAAGGATGCACAAGACCGCTGATACCAACCCCGCCGCAATGGCGGGGTTTGTTTTTTCAGCACGATCGGACTTACCCACAGGCTGTTTAGATTTTAGAAGTACAGTCACCATTTAATCTTCCGTGGTTAAGATGGCAGCATCGTCGCGGAGAGCTCCACATGCGTTACTCGCCAGATCACAAAGCCCAGACCCATCAACGCATCATCAAGGAAGCTTCCGCGCGATTTCGCAAGGACGGTATCGGCGCCACCGGCCTGCAGCCTTTGATGAAAGCCCTGGGCTTGACCCATGGCGGTTTCTACTCGCACTTCAAATCCAAGGAAGAACTGGTCGAAAAAGCCCTGCAAGAGGCCGGCGAGCAAGTCGCGGGCCTGTGCGAAGAAATCTTCGCGCAGGAAAACCCTCTGCAAGTGTTCATCGACACCTACCTGTCGGAGTGGCATCAGACCTCGCCCCACGAAGGCTGCCCGCTGCTGACCATTTCCTCGGAACTGGGCCTGCGCGGCCAGCCAAGCCCCACCAGTGACGAAGTCCTCAATGCTCGCCTCGAACAAATTCAGGCCACGCTCGATGGCGAGAACAGCGCCGATCGCAGCATTGTCATCATGGCGACCCTGGCCGGCGCTCTTCTGCTGTCACGCAGCGTCGCGGATGCCGACTTCGCCCAGCGCATCCTCGACGTCACCCGCGAGCATCTCAAGCAATCGAGCGATTAACCTTCCCAGCGCTTGAACAACACGCTCGCATTGACCCCGCCAAAACCGAAGCCGTTGGACAATGCATATTCGATCGCCATCGACCGCGCCTCGCCATGGACAATGTCCACCCCTTGGCTCGCTGGATCCGGGTTTTCAAAGTTGAGCGTTGGTGGCACCACCTGATCACGAATCGCCAGCAGCGTGAAAATCGCCTCCAGCCCACCGGCCGCGCCGAGCAAATGACCGGTGGCGGATTTGGTCGAAGTCACGGCGATCTTGTTCTGCGTGCCAAACAACGCCTTGATCGCCGCCAACTCGCCCAAATCACCGACCGGTGTTGAAGTGGCATGAGCGTTGAGATGCTGCACCTGCTCCGGCGTCACACCGCCCTGAGCCAGTGCCAATTGCATCGCCCGGCGTGCGCCGCTGCCGTCTTCCGGACCGGCGGTCAGGTGATAGGCGTCGGCGGTGGTGCCGTAACCGACCAGTTCGGCCAGCGGCTTCGCACCGCGTGCAAGCGCATGCTCCAGCGACTCGATGACCAATAGACCGGCGCCCTCGCCCATCACGAAACCATCGCGCCCACTGTCGAAGGGACGCGAAGCTTTTTCAGGGGTGTCGTTATAGCCGCTGGACAGCGCCCGCGCGGCAGCGAAACCGGCCAGGCTGACGCGATCGATCGACGCCTCCGCACCGCCACATACAGCGATGTCCGCCTCTCCCGCCCTGATCAACCGCGCGGCATCACCGATCGCCTGCACCCCGGCGGCACAGGCGGTAACCGGTGCGCCCAACGGTCCTTTGAGGCCATGCTGGATCGACACATGACCCGCCGCGAGATTTACCAGAAACGATGGAATGGTGAACGGCGACAACCGCCGAGGGCCACGGCTGTCGGTGGTACGCACCGCATCGGCAATCGCACCGAAACCACCGACGCCCGAGCCGATGATTGTCGCAGTGCGCTCCTGGCTTTCGGCGTCGGCTGGATGCCAACCGGCCTGCTCCAGCGCCTGCCGAGCCGCTTCCATGGCGAACATGATGAAGCGATCCATCTTCTTCTGTTCCTTGGGCGGCGTCGCACGATCCGGATCAAACCCGGCCTCGGCATCCTCCTCCACCGTCGGCACACTCCCGCCGACCCGCGTCGGCAGATCAGCCACGACTGCATCTGGCAAGTTGCGCAACCCGGAACGACCGGCCAGCAAACGCTGCCAGACGATTTCAACATCACTGCCCAAGGGTGAAACCAGGCCCATGCCCGTGACGACGACTCGACGTTGGTTCATACCGTGGTTACCCCTTATCAATTCATAATTCGACGTGCATCGGTGTGCTGCGATTCGACTGCTGAATCAGTCCCGATGGAAATTATTATAGGCATAATCAAGGTGTAATATGATACCCGTAATTTTCAGCGTTCAGGCATCCACCCGATCAGCGCTCAATAAAAAGGCCGGTCAATGACCGGCCTCTCGGCGTTGAACTGTCAGCTTAGTTCACTTCCAGCTTTTCACGATTGCGATCCAGAATCGCCTTGCCAATCCCCTTCACTTCCAGCAACTCATCCACCGACGCGAACGGCCCGTTTGTATCCCGATACGCAACAATTGCCTGCGCCTTGGCCTCACCCACACCCGCCAACTCCTTCTGCAACGTTGCCGCATCCGCGCCGTTGAGATCGACCTTCGCGCTTGCCGAGGGCGCTGCCGCATCCATCAGCAAAGGCGCTTTCGTCGTCTCCGAAGGCACTACAGGGGCAGCAATCGCCGCAATCGAGGCGCTGGTGAGGAAAGCAAAGATCAGCGAGTAGAAATAACCGGTACGCATAAGTGACGCTCCATCATCGTTTTAGAAAGCAGCTTTTCCCAAGCTGCTCTCCAAACGTAGGTCATGACGGAGGGAAGTCAAAAATGCGAGCGTTACAGGATGTGAAACAATTAGGGTTCGAGACGACGTTGCTGGTAGATCCAGTCGACGATTTCACCATCGGGGGTGTAGCCGGAGACGGTTTCGCGCAGCAGTTGGCGGACGCGGGTGTAGTCGTCGGCTTCAACGGCTTTCAGCAGTTCATCCAAGCGGGCCTTCAGAACGTCCCACGGAAGATGATCTTCATTGGCGCTCATGATCATGGGATGCGATGTAGCTGCGACGTTATCCCCGATGAGCAATTCCTCGTAGAGTTTTTCGCCCGGGCGCAAACCGGTGAACTCGATGGAGATGTCGCCCTGAGGATTGCGCTCCGATCGGATGCTCAGTCCGGACAGGTGAATCATTTTTTCCGCAAGTTCGACGATTTTTACCGGCTCACCCATATCCAAAACGAAGACATCCCCGCCCTGCCCCATAGAACCGGCCTGGATGACCAACTGTGCGGCTTCGGGGATGGTCATGAAGTAGCGGGTGATTTTTGGATGGGTGACGGTCAACGGCCCGCCGGCTTTGATTTGGCTATGGAACAGCGGAATGACAGAGCCGGAAGAGCCGAGCACATTACCGAAACGGACCATGGTGAAGCGGGTTTTATTGACTCTGGAAACGTTGGCCTTATCGCCAAACAAGACAGGAGCGATCTCGCGGCTCAAGGCCTGGAGGGTCAATTCCGCCAAGCGCTTGGTGCTACCCATGACATTTGTGGGACGCACCGCCTTGTCGGTCGAAATCAGGACGAAGTTCGAAACGCCGGACTGCAGAGCCGCTTGGGCGGTATTGAGAGTCCCGATCACATTATTCAGAACACCTTCAGCAATGTTGTGTTCGACCATGGGCACATGCTTGTAGGCCGCAGCATGATAAACGGTATCGACCTTCCAGGTTTTCATCACATCAAGCAGCTTGTCCTGATGGCGGATCGATCCGAGGATCGGCAGCAGTTTAACCGAGACCGATTCCCTGACTGCCCGGTGCTCTAGCTCCGACAGGATATTGTAGAGATTGAACTCACTGTGCTCGAAAAGTAAAAGCGTAATCGGGCCTAAAGAAAAAATTTGCCGGCATAGTTCGGCTCCTATGGAACCACCTGCGCCAGTTACCATGACTACTTTGCTCTTGATGCAATGTGCGAGCAGATCGGGCTGCGCAGGTACCGCGTCACGACCCAACAGGTCAGCTATATCCACTTCCTGAATGTCCTCGACCCGCACACGCCCGCTCGCCAGATCGGTGAAGTTGGGAACGCTGCGAACGTGGAGCGGAAACGCTTCAAGCAGATTGAGGATTTCCCTGCGGCGTGCACGAGTCGACGACGGCAGCGCCAGCAGGATTTCCTGTGCACCGGTGACATCTATCATCTGTTGAATGTGCTTGGGTTTGTAGACTTGAAGGCCGGAGATAGAGCGATCAGCGATACTCGGATCGTCATCAATGAAAGCAACTGGCCGCATGACGCGGCCCATCCGCAAGGCAGCGACCAGTTGATTTCCTGCCACTCCGGCACCGTAAATTGCAACTTTGGTCAGACTGTCGTCTCGACTGGTGAAGGGAACATGCTGAACGGCCGTGAACCAGTCGCCCATGAAATACTGGCGCATGCACAGACGCAGACCGCCGATAATGACGAGACTAAGCCACCAGTAATTGAAAATGATAGAGCGTGGCACGACAGCTTCATGATTGCTGTACCAGTACACCACTAATGCCAGTATCAGCGCTGAAAGACTGACCGCTTTGACGATCGCTATCAGTGCGTCATTGCCAAAATAGCGCATTACCGCCCGGTACATTCCAAAGCGAATGAAGAGCGGGATGGCGATAATGGGAGCACTGATAAACAGCCAGACATGCATCTTGATCGGGTTGTACATATCGTCAATGCCGAGACGGACGATAAACGCAAGCCAGAGAGAGCCCCAGACCAGAAAAACATCCGTGGCCACTTGAATCAGCCGCTTTTGCCCGCGTGGCAAACCCAGCAAAAAGGTGCGTATCTTATCCATAAACCTCAACCGATCAGACCAGTTTGGCCGCTTATCTCCGATTCCTCATTGTACGAGATAATTCAATGCCGACCGATTTTTTCCCCTTCAACACTTTGGCGGGCGCGCTTCCGTCTTCCCCGCACCTAATGCAATTGCAAGCATGACGAGCGGTACATACGCCACCACGACCCCGACTACGCCGTTCATCCTCAGGACACTTACGCAATAGGCGATGGGAAACAGCCAGACAACATTGATCGCCGTCACAGCCAACGTAACCGGTAAATGCCGCCCGTAACGTCGTGCGGCGTACTGATACGCATGGCTTCTGTGAGCTTCATAAACCTTCTCACCCTGCACGAGGCGTCGGACAAGGGTAAACGTCGCATCAACGATAAACACGCCGAGCAGGATCAACCACATCCACAGGAGGCCGGGATCAATCCAGGCAGCCTGCAGCGAGAGAGCGCCCAGAGAGATACCGAGGAACCCACTGCCGGCGTCTCCCATGAATATTTTCGCTGGTGGAAAGTTCCAGAACAGAAAACCAAGAACAGCTGCCGCCAAGAGTAAGGGTGGCCAGACTAACGAGCCGTGACCGTTGATCCAATAAAAAACGCCGGCCCCGATACAAACGCACAGCGCCTCAATGCTGGCGAGCCCGTCAATACCGTCCATGAAATTATAAAGATTCAGCATCCACACCAGATAAAGCGATGCGAGAATATTTCCAACCAGTTTCAAGTCGACTGATGCACCAAAGATCTGAATTGGCGCGAAGCCTCCGATCCAGCCGAGCACCCATCCTGCAGCCAGAAAATGGCCAACCAGCCGCCAACGAGCGGCGATATGGCCGTGATCATCCATGAAACCGATAACCGCCACCAGAAAGCCACTGCCAGCCGTTGCGATAAACGCGGCGTTATCAATCGAATGACTGCTCCATAACCAGGCGAGTGCGATCAGAAAGCCCACGACGATTGAAATGCCGCCGCCTCTGGGTGTTGGCACCGTATGCGAACTACGTCCATTAGGGATATCTATCATACTGCGCGCCAAGGCATATTGACGAAGCGCCGCAGTCAAACCGAGAGCAAGACCGAAAACGATAGGGAACGACCACCATGAAAACATTTATGAAACTCCATTTTTGAGTTCTCCGACGAAGGTGCCGCGCTATTGATTGCAGCACCTTCGCCAAGCCCTCACCCCAGGCACCGAGGCTATTTACTCAAATCGTACTTGTCTACTTCAACCGACTTCACTTTTATTACTCCACCTCTAAAACCAGTCGGAACGATCAATAACTCAGTGACATCATCATCGATATGAATGGTTTGTCTTTTTTCGAGGAAATTGATTGGGAACCTGCCGTACACATGATTTTCGGAAAATTCCTTGACGCTGGCAGATTTCCAGTAAACCGTCATGTAGTCATAAAAGAATCCCCCTCTGATATTGAGAGTAACTTTCGAAACGATACGATCCCCATCCGCACGCCCTACAGATGATACGGTTACGTTAATCACGGGCGGCGCGTCGACGTCATTTATATAAACGTCTTTGGCTACGCTCGTGGTGTTGGCGACGGGCAATACATCAGCCAGAAAATTAAAAGATCCTACTTTACGGGCGCCTGCCACATCCGCCATCTGCACCCCCATGTAGCGTGCAAGCCGATAGGCCGACATTTCCTTATGAATGTTCCACGAAAAGATGTAAGTACTGAACACAATAACAATGGAAACCAGACCCGCCGCGCACAGGTAAGTGGAGCGAATGATCTTGTCCCAACCAGCCGATCGGGCCTGGATCACCGTAGCAGCGCGCGTGCGCGATGCCGGACCGTACCGTTCGATAACGTAATCAAGCAGCACAGCAAAAATGATAAGCACGAAAGGAATGGCCGGGAACGCGTATCGCGGGAGTCCGTGAAACGGCGCATTCATATACGTTAACGCCAATGGCACAGCCGCAATGAACAAGATGCGCGGATCTGTTCTTCGCGCCAGAAAGGGTAAGGCTGCCACAGTAGGAATGATCACAAGGTGCTGTAACAGCAACCAGGGACGAAGCAGAGGCTGCACATGCACGAGGCGCTCGTCCCAGACATCTCCCCACAACTGTTGCATATAGCCGAAAATTCGCCAGTTCCAGTACGTGAGCGGGGCTGGCGTACTATTCGCCGCAACAATGTCAGCAAGCTGTCGACCATTCGTTGCGCCCATATCGAGAAAATAGGGAACTGCTCCCCAGATCATCGGACCACCACCGGTTTCCGGCAGCAGCAACACCCGGTCGAACTCGAGGAAATTATGCACACCGTAGGGCGCCATTCCAGCGATGACGCTTATCGCAAATACAGCCGATTGAATGCACCGCTTCTTTATCAGGCCCTGCCCGTAGACCAAATAGAACATTATTGCCAACAGTGCAAAGGGCAGCGCCTGAGCTCGAACGTGTATGGCGTAAGCAACCAGGATTGCAGCCAATAAGGTGGTCCAGACGCGCCCGGTACCGAGCGAACTTATAAATGCGGCGACGAATCCGAGCATGACAAATATGAAGAGATGCTCTGTCAGAAGCCTGTCGGTATTATATAAAAAAGCCGGATAAACCGATAAAAGTGCAAGCGCCAATACCACCAGCATCCGGCGCACTTTGAGCTGAGTCAGAATGAGAACCGCCAATCCCAGCGACAAAACACTTAAAACCACTTGAACTACGATCACATGCTCGAATGACTCACCCCATAATGTATAAATCGCAGCAAGGAAAACCGGATAGCCAGGCGACAAGCCCGTCACACCTTTAAGGCCAGAGAGCTCACCGTTCGTTATATAAGGCTCTCTGACCATATAGCCATAGGCGAGAATACTTTTCGCCGCATTGTGATAAGTATATTCATCCCCTGGCAATGGCATCCGATCCAGATCGGTATATGTAAATCTCATATACGCCGCGAGACACAGAACCATAACCAGTACTAGAAAATACAGACATCTATTCAAATTGGTCATACTGAATACGCTCGAGCACCAGCGACTGGCTTGCTCGTTTCAGTGGTTACCTGAATAGAGGATGGTACGGTTGACATTGTTATTTTGTCCATTGTAAGTGGTGACCCGCAACTGCTTTCACAACGCTGCTGATTGGCTGAAAGCATGTAACACCAATGCTCGCCGGCCTCTCCCAAGAGCGCACAATGCGCGATTTACGCTTGACATTCCGAGTTGCACGAGGGTACTCCGCTTACCGCTGTGCGGGCCGGGAGACGAATCGTCCGGAATTCGTGGTGCTGGCACAAATCCGTCCGATTATGCTTGATTTTTTTTCGTATGCATAAGGCAATGCTCACATTTAGTCTGTAAAATGCGCCCAGGCAAGCGGGTCCAAGGCTTCCACGCGGGATTCGGAACGGACATGAGCGGACCGCTCTGACATTAAGCACCGGCTAAAAAATCAATTAAACACTTACCATGAAAAGGAAGCTTCTAACTCAATGCAGTTTTTTGCTTTCAGACAAAACTGGGCGATCATCGGATGAGTATTGAAAAAAAAATCGCAGTAGTGATACCTAGCTACCGTGTACGCAATCACATTCTTAACGTGATTGGCAAAATTGGACCTGAAGTCAGTAATATCTACGTTGTTGATGATTTCTGTCCTGAGCAATCCGGCGATTTTGTACAAGCAAGCTGTAATGATCCTCGCGTCAGGATAATTAGACATGCCGTCAACCAGGGTGTCGGCGGTGCAGTAATGACCGGCTACCAGGCTGCGATTGACGACGGTATCGACATTATCGTGAAAGTCGATGGCGATGATCAGATGGAACCGCATCTGATTCCCAACTTCATTGCACCTATCGTTGCCGGTGACGCGGATTATACCAAGGGCAATCGTTTTTTCGATCTTGAAGAAATTCGGGCAATGCCGAAATTGCGCCTTTTCGGAAACTCGGTTTTATCATTCATGACGAAGGTCTCTTCCGGTTATTGGGACCTGTTCGATCCTACTAACGGCTTCACGGCTATCCATAGCGACGTTGCAAAACACTTGCCATTCAAAAAAATAAGCCGTCGTTATTTTTTCGAAACTGACATCCTGTTTCGCCTGAACACCTTGCGCGCGGTGGTTATGGACATCCCGATGGACGCCAAATACGGTGATGAAGTCAGTAACCTCAAAATTTCCCAGGTGATCGGCGAGTTTCTTGCCAAACACACCCGAAATTTCTTCAAGCGTATTTTCTATAACTACTATTTGCGAGACATGTCGATCGCATCGATCGAACTGCCATTAGGTCTGCTGCTTTTTCTGTTCGGCACGATCTACGGCGGTTATCACTGGATCTCTAGCCTGTCGTCCGGGGAAGCTGCTCCATCCGGCACAGTGATGCTTTCATCTCTGCCAATAATACTGGGAGCTCAACTTATCCTGGCGTTCATTGCCTTTGATATATCCGCGCTACCAAAAAATGCTCTGCACAAGCGTATTTCTTCCTACATAAAAAACTCAGAGAGTAAATAGATCATGGCCTA
This sequence comes from Pseudomonas glycinis, assembly GCF_054871425.1. Taxonomy (NCBI): domain Bacteria; kingdom Pseudomonadati; phylum Pseudomonadota; class Gammaproteobacteria; order Pseudomonadales; family Pseudomonadaceae; genus Pseudomonas; species Pseudomonas glycinis. Next base: position 144,297 of record NZ_JBTYHF010000010.1, read on the forward strand.
CGTGATAGCGATCATCTGCGTTCTGGGGATTGCCACTGGGCAAATACTCTTCAAGCTCAGCGCCGCCAGCATGCACCAGGCAAATAGCTTTTTTGACAAACGCAGCCTTGTCATATTGTTTTTTGCTCTTGCTCTCTATGGCATAACAACTCTGGCATGGGTCTGGGTTTTGCAGAAAATCGAGTTGGGCCGGGCTTACCCGCTAATGGCGCTGGCGTTCGTTCTGGTACCGATCGGCAGCCATTTCATCTTTGGGGAGCGCTTCAATCTTTACTATGTCATGGGCGTAGTAGTCATCATGCTGGGCATACTGCTAACCATTAAAAGCTGAGAAGAATGCCCATCAAGATTTGCGACCGGCGCTTGCGCTGGTGCAGATCCGGATAATACAAAAACAGATAATCAAGTCGACAACCGTTAGCGAAGCGCGGGACGCCTGGACACAACATACGGACTTTGGAAAAAATGTCATATATTGAACGCAACAGGTGGCAACTGGTCTTTTTTGCCGCATTAACCGCCATCACGCTGACATGGATATATCTGGGGCTCTACCAAAGTCATTTCCTTTCCGCCTTGCGAATATTGGGCGACTACTCCACTCAAAGTGTGACGGGTTTCCCGAAGGAAGGGCGTGGCGATGAGTGGTCGACTTATTTGCCAATGTTGAAACAAGCTTATATTGAGGGCTTCCCGCTAAAGTCCAGCCTCGCCCCTTACTACGAAAATCTGGACTGGTTCATCGCCATACCAAAATTAGATATTTCGTTACTTTTTCTGCCGAATCAGATTGCCTACTGGGTGCTGCCGGGCGCTAACGCATTGGCCCTGCAAGGTGCCTGGTACAACCTTCTGTTGCTAGGTTCTGTCTTCTGGCTCTTGCGAAACATGGGAGTGAAAACCGTTGTCGCTCTTTCAGTTGCAGGAATGATACTGTTCAGTCACTTCTATCAAGTGTGGTGGACAAGTAATTTTCCCGCGCTGGGTGCCGGCATTCTTCCCTTTGCCGTACTTAGTTGCAAGCTACGCGACAGCATCAAATATCCTCTTTTTTTCTGGTCGGTGGGCCACGCAGTATTCGGGCAAATTTATCCACCTTTTTACGTTTCCATGGCCTATGCGGTCATACCTTTGCTTTTTACCGCCAATCCCAAGCTGCTGACTCGCAAAAATCTGCTCCTGACCATCATTTGCGTCGCTGCCGCTCTTGCCGTATTTCTTCTTATGAGATGGGATTTCGTCAAAGCAGTCGCCTCCACCAGCTATCCTGGCGTAAGGATCAGCACAGGGGGGGACGTGACCCTACATTTGCTTCTTTCGGCCATTTTACCTACCGCGCCTGTTGGCGAGTTTCCTCCGGGGGTGGACTCGGTTCATGAGTTCAGCCTGGTAGGTACAATTATTCCGCTTTTGTTCCTCGCACTATTGCCCTTCATTATCTGGGACAATTTTTCCGTAAGACTTACCGTTGTCACTGGCTTCATGCTTGCCCTCATGAGCTTCTACATGATCATTGGCTTTCCGGTCTGGCTCTCCAAGATATCGTTGCTCTATTTGGTACCTGGCCGAAGGCTGTTACTCGGCTTTTCTGTCTTGGTCGTGCTGTATGGCTCCGTGATGATCTCCTACCACTGGAGCCAGATCCGGGTTTCAGCCATCGTCGTCGCATCGCTTTTATTCTCTTTGATATCGTTTGTTCTGGGGCAAAGACCCGATATTGCACACGAATTTCATCTGATTGAATGGTATTGGCTGGCCCCGTCCGTCTTTTCGGTGGCAGGGCTGCTAATCTGGTGGGTCACCAAGGACGAGATCAAAGCAAAGGATTATTTTGTCTCAACTGTTTTGATTGGAATGGTGGCTATTCACTGTCTGATCTATGCGTCATTTAACCCAATCATGAGAGCCAAGGACATTCTGACCCCGGTTGACTCACAGTTGACGCGAGATGTACGCGCCCTTGTATCGCAAAGTGATGGCCAAGGACTCTCGGTGGTCGGAAACTTTGGGCACCTTCTCCGAGGTGAGGGGCTGGCGGTCTATAACGCTATTCACTTGGTAAATGTCGATAGACATATCTATTCGAATTTGTTCGGCATATCCGATGAGAACTCGGATAAACTTTTCAACCAGTTCCGGGGCATTTCCTTCGATAACGTCACAGCACTGAACTCCTCGGGAGCCACAGTCGTTTTTCCCGCCACTACTGGAGGGAAACCCTTTGCTCATGACGTTATCAATGGCGAGAAACGCCAAGGCTCTCTGATCGACCACGTACAAGAGAAACTGGTGAGTCAGGAAAATGGCAATTACGTATTTATCTGGAATTCGCGACTTACCCAACCAACTTCCGAGAGTGCTCGGCTGGTGCTGACAGCATCGTGCACCATCAACAGCTCATGGCTTACCCGCTACCCTCTACCCGTCGGAGGAGAGCCGCTGGAAGACGTAGCACTGAGAGGTTTGTCCGGCAAGGTTGAGATACTGTCCACAAGCGCCGAAAACGCGGAGCGCTGCCTTAAAGAAATGTCTGTGTCGATAGAAGGCTGATAAGACGTACCGGGTCCTTAATGAAACAAACAAAACCCGGTACATCCGTCATTTCAGCATTTGGTTCATGATGATCAGACCGCGGAGACCGATATCAGGTAATAATCTTCTTCGCCAGATCAACTGCCAGGGCCTTTGCATGCTGGCGCAACTCCGGCACCGCCGTCGCCTCCCAAAAATCCGATTTGAGCATCGGACCGATGTAATGCAGCCACTCGACTGCCTGCCCGCTCGCACTCATAGTTGCGAGACCATCGCTTACCTTTATCCCCAAACCCAGAGAATCGAGGCTTATCAGGCCATCATGCGTTAGCTGAGTGATCAGCTTGTCGTCGACACGCCGTAGATCCGTATTTGGACCTGTGCAGTTAATAACGCGGGCTACTGTAATTTGTCTCATTCGAGTTGTTCCACGCAATTCAACATCAATCGCCAGTCCTTCAGGATGCTCAGCTACTTTACGTATGCGGCCGGCAATTGAGTGGATTTTCCCCGCCACGACAGCATCTGAAAAATACTGGTAAGCGGCAGGCGCGACTCGATGACGATGAACATCCCAGAAAGACTGAACATGTCGTAAAAAGCGCTGCCGCTCGACACAGGACAAACGCTTCCACAAGTCGGGCGTGACAGGACGTATGGCTGCGAGCAAGTCACGCCAGTCCAGGTCTTGTGCTTGAGCAAGTTTGACCTCTCGACGGATCAAGCGTACGTATTCACGCACCGACGGTGCGGACTTCAATAGTGCTTCAGTGAGGATCGGCGGGATGTCGCGCACTGAGCGCGACTGACGATGCGGCAAGGGGCGAAGCCCACGTCGCGAGACCATATGGATGGGACCGCGGTGCCCCTGCTGCAATAAGCCCATGGCAACATCCAGAGCTGTCAGCCCCGCTCCTACCAGCAAGACCGGCTTGTCTGGATCAATTGATTGCTCTTGTGAACCAGACCATGGGTCTGACTGATATCGATTTTTCCCCACTGCAGGACCGAAGCCCGGGGGATCCAAGGGAGAAAAATTCCCGAAAGCCAGCACCACCTGATCCGCTCTGATCCGCAAGCCGTTGCTCAATTCAAGAACGGCTCCTGCTCCGTCAGCACGAAGGCTGTCCACCTCAGAAATTACCCGCTCGAATATGACGTCTGCAGGAGCCTGCCGCTCTGCCTGGTCGAGGATGGATACCAGATAATCGCCATATATTTTTCGAGGGACAAAGGTGGAAGCATTGAAGGAGGGATGCAGTTCCCGGCAATAATCCAGAAAATGATCATGCTCATCGGCATAAGCACTCATGTTGCCGGCAGGCACATTAAGCAAATGCAAGGAACTGTTGGTTCCGTAGGCAAGGCCCCTCGCCATGGCTCCCGATCGGTTGATCAATACCACTCGCACACCGGGGGGGCTATGACGTAGAAACTGCGCAGCCGTAACCGCGCCGCTGAAACCCGCCCCAATGATCACGAGCGTTTTCATGCAGCAAACCTGTTATCCAGATAGGCGAGTACTCGCTCAATGGATACCGCCAACGCCTCATCAACGGTATTGATAGCAATGTCTGCCTGGGTGGGGGCTTCATATACGGAATCGATGCCGGTGAAGTTTTTGATCTCTCCCGCTCGGGCCTTGCCATATAGCCCCTTGGGATCACGCCGCTCACATTCTTCCAGCGACGTGTTGATGAATACCTCCACAAACTCCGAGCTTCCAATTACCTCACGTGCCAGGGCACGATCACGGTGGAAAGGCGAAATGAAAGCCGTGATCACGATCAGACCTGCATCCACGAGCAATTTCGAAACTTCCGCCACGCGACGAATGTTCTCCATGCGGTCAACGTCCGTGAATCCCAGATCCTTGCACAACCCCATTCGCAAGTTATCTCCATCCAGCAGAAACGTGTGTTTGCCCTTCGCTACCAACGCTTGTTCCAACGCGTTGGCAATCGTCGACTTGCCTGCCCCGCTTAATCCTGTAAGCCATATCACTGCTGGCTTTTGTCCTTTGACCTGCGCTCTCGACTGTGGGCTGACAGCCGTTGCGTGAAATACCAGATCGTTACTCATTACGATAACCCTAATAAATCAGATGACTAATGCCTGCCGCACAATACGACAGGCTTTTTAAGTCAAACCTTCGCCAGCAGTCGATCACGCATCGCTTTGATCCGATCTTCGCAGACTCGATAAGCCTCGTTACTCAACAAGTCAACGCGCTGCTGTTCATCGGTGATCGCCAATGTGTGCGAGTCACAGCCCACTCTGTGGATGTAATCACCAATAAATCCGCAGGTACGCAACGATGCCCAATCCGTATCTTTCGCGGTAAATAACTGCATCGTCAGATAATAGTCTTCCATGTATTTCATGTCGTCGTAGAACTGGACTGCATCCAGATTACACTTGTCCAGATCAAGCAGAAAGCTGTGCAGCGGCGCATGGTTATGCTGGACGAAATCGATGTATGAGTCGCCATAGTCATAGATCTTTTCGCGCTTGAGAACACAGTTGGTTAGGGCGTCCACCATCGTGGAATAGACGCGTCCGAAAGTCGCATTTTTGCCGCTGGCCTTCAACTGCTGCAACAGCACGCGATAGGCATCGGGGAACAACAAATCGTCGTAGTCCAGAAACGCCGCATAGCCGCTGGCAGCCGCTTTCAGCCCATCGTTGAGCATGAGCGAGCGCAGGTCCGGAGTTTCTGCCGTGGAAGTGTAACGTCGGATGACCGGCTCACAGTCGCTACTCCATGGCAGCATGGCAAGTTCGCCTTCCAGCAACTCAGTTTCGTCGTCGCTCATATCCTGGATGGCCAGGAGCGGCTTGACCCGGCATCCCGTCTGAGCGATGAGAGAAAGAAGCGCATTGATCAGCGAAGTACGATCGGCTCGACGATGGTAACGCATGATTGTCGTCACAATATCCGGAGCATCCTCTGGCTCGCCAACTTCAGCCAGCATGCGGAAGCATGAGGATTCGCAACAAACCTTGTTGCCGATACGGGAGCCGGTAGGTACCAGCTCCATGCAACTGCGCTGGTCATCCGATATCGAAAAGTTGGTGACCTTGTCGCCTTGCAGATAGGAAGGATCGTTGCGCAGGTTTGCCGATATTGCGAAGCCCGTGTGTCGCATAGCCATTTTCAAAAGCGATCCGACGGTTGCGACCGGGAACAGGCAGACATCATTGAACACAAGGTTGAAATCGGCATTCAGTGTGTCTGTACTCGAGCATTTGACGCCTCTCGCCTGCAAGGCTTGAAGTAACTCGGCATCATCGACAGTGACCGAGCAGCCTTGCGCCAACATCGCGTGGGTAAGGCAGGCGAAGAACTTGCGACGCGGTTCAGGCTCGACTTTCAGCCGCCCGACGACAGCTGGCGTCAGCGTTATGTTGAGCGTGAGTTCAGCACCAGGTTCAAAGTGGCTGGTAGCCGAAAACTGCTGACCGGAAAGCGCCCGCCCAATCGAGTTTAGATAGCCGTACCCAAAACGGGTGTCGGGCTCCAGATGAGCGCCTTCAGCCCACTCGTTCCAGGCATTCACTACCACATAGCGACGATCTTCCGGCAAGTTATGCTCGGAATACTCGATCAGACACTCCATCCAGCTCTGAAACTTTGCCGTAGTGAAATTATTCAGGACATATGCCCTGGTGCCGTAGCGAGCGGTGTTGTCCCAGGTAGGCACCAGGGATCGGAACAGTGTGAACTCCTTGCCCAGATCCTGCCCCATGTAGTGGTCGGCCACTTCATCATAGTTCAGGACGCTACCTTCCAATGGCCAGTAAGGACGGAGCTGGTTGCGCGTGTCTTGCACCGCATCCCCTGTCCAGTCGTGCAGTACCCGCTCCACTGCCGCATCCATCCCGTGATGCTGGGGATGCGTCGCGCCGCGCGTCAAAGTCGCCACCATGTAAGGAGCTTTGAGACCGGCACTTTCGCACTCTTCGCGCCAGACCTCCAGATACTCCTCAATGTGCTCGATCGAAGATGGACGATACACATGCAACATCGGGCGACCGTCTACTTTGATGTAGCGCTCGTCCTTGAAAAACGGGATCAAATATCGAATGAAGCCGCGAGCGTCTTCTTTCGAATACACCTGACCGAGCAAAATTTCCTGCTCATTGCCATCCCAGCGGCGAGTCCAGTTTTCATTTGCCCAGCAGAAGGCAAATGGCATGTTGATCTGTGGATTGTCCACCAGCATCTGCGCCGGCTTTTCCAGAATCATCCGCCCGGTGAACCAATAGTGATAGAAAATCAGGCCATGCACACCTGACTTCTGCATCATCTCAGCCTGCAGAGCCAGCTGTGCAGGTCCCTCTAAATGATAATAACCGATGTCGTCATGTGGGACATGCTGCTGATAGTGTCCGTAGAACAGCGGATTGGCCGAGCGAACCTTGTACCACTCCGTAAAGCCAGGACCGTGCCACTCATCGTTTTCAGGTGTCGGATGAAACTGTGGCAGGTAGTAGGCCAGCACTTTGACGGTGTCGTGCTTGATACTGGACGAATAATCAACTTGGGGCTCGCAATAATCCCGCGCCTCGAAAGAGATCTGCGGGGCTTCCAGTTGATAGTTGCGACCTTCGGTGTCAGTTGAGTCAACCAGAACCAGACGCTCCAAAGTTCGACTCAACATGTCCCGACCTGCAGGCGCTCTGTCATCTTCGAAATGCTTATACTGCAACGGGAGTTGCAGCAAATCGATGATCACGCCGCTGCGGGCCCAGAACGGTCCGACCCTCGGCAATTGCGCAATCGGCAGCACTGCCCCGTCCGCGGCACTGTATTTATCCTTGATTTTGGCAAGGAGATTGCCAGTATCTGCCCAGCCGGCTTGGTCGAAAGCAGATTCAGGTCGGTTGTCGACGGGATAGACCACTTTCGCGTCGCCGCCTAGCAGATGCAGGATCTGGCCCACGTTGGCTGGCGTTCCACAGATCAGCTCCAGACGTTCGACCACACCCAAACCATCCAGGGTCCCGGTGACATTGGCGTCGTCATGCAAGTGAGCTACAACGTCATATTCCTTGAGACGATTGCCGAACTGGACGATGAAAGCTGCGACCGCCCCAGCATGCGCTGGCACGCCCTCGACGGTCAGCTTGCGCATTAACGGCAAGACGGCACGCAAACGTTTCTCGTTGAACTTCGTCTCGCTCCCGCCGCTGCGTGATACGTACAAATCAAATTCAACGGGAATGTTGCCGAGGTAGCCCAGCCAACTCTCAGACACCTGTTCGCCAACAATATGAAGGTGAACGGCGACCATCTCGGAGACTGCTTTAGGCGTTTCTGGAAGGTAGGGATCAAGGTAATAGGGCACGACTTTGAGCACTTCATACTCAGTCAGTACGCCATCAGTAAGCGGTTCACGGACGCGGCTCAGCTCAAGACGCTTCTGATTGCGCTTGAGCTTGCGCACAGCAATTGCCAGTGCGTGGCGCAATCCACCTCGTCGCGCCTCACGCACAAAGCGCCCAAGCAATTCCGGCTGTTGCGAAACAAGATTCAATAGCTGCACGGCAACGCGATAGCGGGTTACCTTACGGGAAAGGCGGTAGTTACGACCTTGGACGTCGAAAATAGACCGTCCTTCATAATACCCGTAGCGCAAGTAATGAATTAGCGGGTTGATACGTCGCAGCCTGACATCTGGATAATGGTCCAGGTATGCCTTGGTGGAGAATCCGGCCGACGGATCACGCGCCTCTCGCCAACCCTGCTCCAGATAATGCTGCAGCGGATTCACGCCCGCTGCCCGCACGTCCGGGTAGGTCGTCAGATAGTAACCAGCGTCGAACAGCTCGCTCTCCGCAGGGTTATCACCTCGATAACGCAATCCCAAGTGTTCGCCGATACGCGAAATCAGTGACTTGAGTAGAAACCGGCCGGAGGAATACCGATGCAGGTCCTCCTCAAGCCGTTGAACCGAGTCCTCCGATTCCGAGAGAGTCGATTTAAAGGCGTCGTATTGGGTTTCCAGCCAGTGACGATACTCGCTCAGTTTTAAATAATCTTCCTGCAACCGAGCATGGCTTGTCTCCAGCTTTCCGTAATCAGTTGTAAGAGCGTTGTGATCGGCCAGAAGCGTTTCCAGGTTTTTGTCTTTCTGGCTCAGTTGCGCGCTCAGATCAGTGCTGTTTTCATCGAAACGACGCATGAGGCGATAAGCTGGCAAACGCTCGGCCATTGCTTGGTAGAGTTTGTTTAGTGTTGCAGCAACATTCTCGTCGTCCGCACGCTCATCGCGCGAGAGGTGCAGCAACAGCGAACTGAGGGTCAGAACATCGACGGGGACGCACGGATCCTTGCGGAGCTCATCCAGTGTAAAGCTGTTGTGCTGTAACGAATGCTGAAGAAACTGTTGATGATATTCCTGAAACTCTTGCCCTAGAGGATCAAATGGCAGTCCCAGCGATCTGGAGATACGGCGCAACTGCCGCTCGGGCTCCTCGAGCATCAGTTCGTAGTTTACGAAAATCCGTGAAGCACCCTGGCTATACTTCAAGCTGAACAGCATGTGCTCCAGCCAGAGAAAGTAGCCCTTCTCGACTGCGAACTCGTTGCGCTTGACCAGCGAATGAGCAACATTCTTTGGATTACGGAAGGCGACGACGTAGCTGACGCTCAAACCCAATTCGACAAAGATTTCCTGCCAGAATGGCAAGAGCCTTGCCATGCGCGGATCTTTCACACCAAAACATTTGATATCCGCGATCTTTCCACGCAAATGCTCAGTGGCACGAACTTTATGGGTTTGCGTGATCGGCGATTCCAGCTCTTCCGGGCTGATAGGCACCAGACTATCCCAGGCGTGGCCCAGAGCGGCCAGTAGCTCTTCGTTGTACGCAGTAATAGTCGCGTCTTCAAAGAAGCCTTTTTCATTATTGCCCGACTCGGCAGGCAGCAGGTCATCGCCCAAGTCGACACCAAGGACTTTTAAACCACGCGTAATGGCACTCGTACCGCTTCGGTGCATGCCCAGAACGACGACTATTTGTTTATGATCCATAAGATTAATTATGCTCAACACTTAAAATGGTAAAAGCTGGAATACATTTGAAATCCACCGTCCCCGTCGCCGTGCTCGCAGTTTCCGGCAGAACACGGAACAGGCACGCGTCGATCAGACGATGCAGGTAGGTTTCGCCCTCTCCAACGACACCAACCACTCCCGAGTTAAGGAAATAGGTGCCTGGGTTAAGGTTGCACTCAAACTTGAAATCGACGTCGACCTGCGCATCGGCAGCGACGTAAGTTAAAGAGTCCTGCGCATTGGCGGCACTCGCCGCGCCACCGATTTCAATGCCGGCCAGCGTTTTGATCATCATGCCAAAGCGCACAGCTACGGCGCCTGTCGCGAACGTTGCGCGGTAGGTGTAGCGGTAGCTATCGCCGCGCTTGAGACAATTGACCTGCTTGCCGGCGGCATTGAGGATGCGCGGATCGCTGATCAGAACCCCATGGGACTCGTAGGACATCACGCTTTTGGAGACAATATGAGGATCGAAGTATTCTTCGAGCCCGTTGTCCATAGCCTGAGAAGCTTCGACTGCAACAGCCGAGCGCTGCGCCTCTCGCTCCAGTTCAAGTCGCTCCAGCGAACCTGATTTGATCGATTCGCGAATTTCCAGAACCTTGTCGGCTGGTGCGTACAACAACTTCTGATATTGGCCGACAATGACCTTCGGAACTCCCTCAGCAAGCTTTTCGCCCTTATCGAGAAGAATAGCTCGAGTACACAGCTCTATGACCGCGCTACCAGAGTGGGACACGAACAGAATCGTGGCACCACTGGCCTTGATTGCCTCGATGCGCGCAAAGCACTTACGCTGAAACAGTTCATCACCGACGGACAAAGCCTCGTCGACAATCAGTATCTGCGGATCCACATTAATGGCCACTGCAAACGCCAAGCGCACCATCATGCCGCTGGAGTAGGTCTTGACCGGCTGTTCGATGAATTCGCCAATTTCCGCAAACGCCTCGATTTCAGCAAACCTGGCGTCGGTTTCCTCTCGTGTCAGTCCCAACACCGCCGCATTCATATAGACGTTCTCGCGGCCGCTGAACTCCGGGTTGAACCCGGAACCCAGCTCCAGCAAGGCTGCGACTCGACCATGGGTCAGAATGTCGCCATGCGTCTGATTGAGCGTGCCGCAGATCATCTGCAGCAGCGTGGACTTGCCGCTACCGTTACGGCCCAGAATACCAACGGTTTCGCCTCTTTCGATGGTGAAGGACACATCCTGCAGAGCCCAGAATTCACGGAAATATTGTTTACGTCCACGAGCGAACATCTGCAGAAGCCTGTCTCTCGGCTTATCGTAGATATGAAAGCATTTGCTAAGGTTGTTAACGGCGATCGCTGTGTTAGAGGACATCGGCAAATCCTTTACGCGTTTTCTGGAACCACGCAAATCCCAGCCAGAAGACCAGAGCTGCCGCGATGTAGTAGAAACCAAGATGAACGAAGCTGGGCAGCTCACCACGGAAAAGCAGCGCTCGCGCATCTTCGATAGCAGGTGTCAGTGGATTCAGAAACAGCAGGTGTCGATACTGCTCCGGCAGTGCGGTGATCGGATAGAAGATTGGCGAAAGGAACATCAGGACTGAGGTGCAGACGCCGATGATCTGGCTGACGTCCCGTAGATATACGCCCATTGATGCAAGGAACCACACCATCCCGACGACGAAGATCATCAACGGCGCCAAGAACAACGGCAGCAGAAGAACCGTGTAATGCAGCGTGCCAAAGAAAATCAGATAGGCAACCAACCACACACTCAGGCTCACAAGAAAGTGAAACATCGCCGCGCCTAAAGTAACCCAAGGCAGAATTTCCAGCGGGAATACCACCTTCTTCACATAGTTGACGTTCCCGACTATTAGCGCTGGCGCTCGATTGATGCACTCAGCGAACAGGTTGAACACAATCAGACCAGCGAACAGCATTAACGCAAACTCGGTTTTCGAACTGCTGTCGACACTCCATCTCGCTTTGAACACGACACTGAACACAAACGTGTAGATGACCAGCATTACGATCGGATTGAACAACGACCACAACATACCCATGATCGAGCCGCGATACCGTCCAACGATCTCGCGCTGCACCAATGCCCGTATCAGCCCCTTGTTGCGCCAGAAACTGCCCAGCATCTCCTTTGGTGACGTAGAAAAATTCAGCATTGCGTTAAAACCTCAAAAAGACCGAGGGAGGTCAGCTTGCTCAGCAAACTCTCTCGATCCATGACTATGTGAATTACCACAAGATTATTCCTGATAGGAGCCAGAGCAATGTTTGTGTCAAATGCCATTGAAAAGCGTCGCCAGTACCAGTCCCAAGTTGCCCCATAGGGATTGCCGGTAAACCCCGGATCGTCGTAACCAGATGAATCGGGCCATTCCGCGTGAGCGACGCGCCCGCTGAAAAAGATCAAGCTTCATCCTGCTTTCTTCATTGAGCTGCAATCGGATCGTTTCCAGCGCCGACATATTCTTGTGGTTCCAGCCTCGGAAACGGCCACGGAACAACATGCGTAAACGTCCCATCTGCGCAATCAGGCCCGACGTCGAACCGATCAGGTTCGCATCATGCTGTCGGTAAAGAACGGTTGGAGAAGAATCATAAAAAACCTGTCCCCCCGCCCCGGTGACAAGAAGATAGGCCCACCAGTCATGGGAGACGATATCCAGGCTTGATCCCGCGCACTGAAACAATTGCCGGGCGACATCGTTGAACACCATCGTATTGCCCCCGCCGACGCTCTGCACGAGCGCATTGGCAAATCCCACCGGGCGCTTGAACAACGGTGAAAAGCCGATGCGGCCGCCGTGCTCGTCGATCAACTCGGTTCTGCCGCAATACAATGAAGGTGTATCGGGCGCTACTTCCATCAATCGCTGCAGAGCCACCTCCAGCTTGTTTTCCTTCCAGATGTCGTCTTGATCTGCCCAAGCGAAGAAATCAGCATCGATTGACTCATCGCAAGTAACGGCCAGGAAGTTGGCAGCGTACCCACGACCGGGCCCTTTGCGCAGCATTATCCGGTCGTGCCCCCAGCGCTCACCGAATTCATGCAGCAACGCCATCGTGGAATCCGTCGAACCATCGTCCGACACCACTACAAACCAGTGAGGATAAGTTTGTCGCGCAATTGACTCCAGCTGTTGAACCAGAAAACGCTCGCCATTGAAAGTACAGACAAGAACTGCAACACACCCCCTATGCGCCGCGGTTTTTTGCCCACATTCATCCAGGTAGCGGCGATCCAGACCATGGTTCTGGTCAACCGGGGATAGAGGGGTTACCACCGAGCACTCCGTTGCTGAAATGATAAAACTCCGACTGTATGTGCTCGTTCGTTATGTCCACACAAGGACTCGGCAGAACGAGGCGAGAAAAATCCGCGATTATAACGACGAAGGTTTGACATTTGATAGCCCAGTGACATTGTCGCTTTCATCCCTTGATGCAGCTTGCAGACAGGGGAAACTGCATGCCTTGATCGCCCTCCCGGATTCCCTCCAGGCGCCACTGCGCATGGGCCGTAGGGTACCAAGCCACGCCCTGACAACAAAGGGTGGCAGTTTGCCAATGTCCGCCCGCTACCGCGCGCCAAGACCTCAATCACGACGCATCGAAGCATGGTGCCCTGCCGTTTTTCGCAATGCCTGTTCGACAGTGATCATCGGGCGCCAGCCGAGCAGGTCACGCGTTTTGTCAATATCCACCTGTAGCGATCCGCACAAACGCTGGGCCAGGTCCGCGCGCCCGATCAGCGCAGCGCCCGCATTCAACAGCCACGAGGGCACAGGCAGCAGGCGCGGTTTCACGCAGAGCGCGACAGCCATGCGCCGGAGCAAATGCGAGGTGGAAAGGTCTTCGCCATCGCTCACCAGAAACACTTGCCCGGCCGCAGCAGGATGACGGATACAAACCTTTATCAAGTCTACGATGTTGCAGATCGCCACGAGACTGCGGCGATTGTCTATCGCCCCGAAGGGCAGCGGTATCCCGCGCTCAAGCCACCGCATCATATTGAAGAAGTTAGCTTTGACGCCGGGACCATAAATCAGTGGTGGTCGAATGATGACAATTTCCATTCCGGTGTCCTGACCGATTTTTCCGAGCGCCTGCTCAGCCTCGAATTTGGATATCCCATAAGGATCGACCGGTGCGGGTGTATCGTCCGCGCAAAAGGCTGCTCCCGACCGGGTCAGCTCACCATTGACCTTGATCGAGCTGATGAAAATGAATCGTTTGACGCCTGACTCTGCCGCATGGCGGGCGAGCCGCTCAGTGCCCTGAACGTTTATCTTTCGAAATGCTTCCAACGGGTCTGCGGACACATCATTCATAACGTGCACTCGCGCTGCACAATGAATAATCGCCTCGACCCCTTCCACAACAGGCAAAGCAGATGGTCCGGCCAAATCGAGTGCGACCACAGGACAAAGTCCACCGAATCTGGATTCACCACGCGTGGCCGCGACAGGCGTAAACTGCTTATCCATGAGCAAACGCAGCACCACGGCCTCACCGAGAAATCCGGACGCACCGGTCACTAACACACGAGGATTGCTCATCTGGATTTCTGTCCGATTGCCGCTGTAGCCCAGCACACACAAAAGAAAAAAAGCTTGTCCCGCAACCGGCGTCGACATTGCCACGCGCTTAGCGAAAGCCTGAGTAACTGCCGACGCGCCAACGAAAACCAGCTTCTGACAAACGGATCATTCGCGACTCCGACCAAACGAGCGATCACCTTGACCTGGGAAAACCACCACCCGTCATGGATGCTCTTATAGCGGGCAATCAATGAATTTACCCCCATGTTGGCGCCTACTTGGTTTCGCTCATGCTGGCGGTAGTCCATTGAAGGCTGATCATCAATGAACCATTTGAATCCACGGCTCCGGGCAAACGCATAAAAGTACCAATCGTGAAGAGTGACGCGTTGCAACTCATCCCAATCAGTGAGCGTGGCGGCTTTAAGCCTGCTCGCCAGTCGCTGACTCAACACATAGGTACAACCCGGCCCCGCTGCTTCGAACAGGAAATCCCAAGCAGTCTGGGGCTGAGCCTTATCCAGCAAATGCGTTCGACCATCTGGCCAAAATGCAATGACGTTGCTCGAATAGGCATCAACTTGTCGGGTACGAATTTCCTGAATCGCTCGCTCAAGTTTGTTTGGGTACCAGACATCGTCCTGATCAGAGAATGCGATGAAGTCAAAATCTTCGATGGCCGTATCACGGATCAATCTGAAGAAATTTCGTGAAGCTCCACCAAAAGGCCCATCCGCCGCCAACACCACGACACCGGAGTGCCGAGCCGCATAGGCATGGCACCACGACTCGGTTTCATCGACTGAGCAGTCAACACTGATGAAAACGGTTAAGTCCACACCAGTCTGTTGGAGAATTGAATCCAGCTGTTCTTCGATCCATTGCATTCCATTGAATGCCGCCAGCAGAACTGCAACCTTTGGATTGTTTACTGGCATAGATCTCCTGCGGACACTGATTGAACACCTGATTCAAAACAATTCGTCTTTTCGAATCAGTGAGAAGGAGAGTCCAGCAATTTCTGCAGATATTGCCCGTAGCCGGTCTTCTTCAGAGCCTCAGCCTGTTCACCCAACTGAGCAGCCGTAATCCAGTCATTGTGATAGGCGATCTCTTCCAGACAGGCGACCTTTAGCCCCTGACGTTGTTCAATGGTATGAACAAAGTGACTGGCCTCAAGCAGTGAGTCATGAGTACCGGTGTCCAGCCAGGCAAAACCACGCCCGAGCATTTCGACATTCAGCGTCTGCTGCTCGAGGTAAGCGCGGTTCACATCGGTAATTTCCAGCTCGCCACGCTCGGATGGTTTGATTTTCTTGGCGATCTCGACCACCTGATTGTCGTAGAAATACAAGCCTGTTACTGCGTAACTGGATTTCGGCTTCAACGGTTTCTCTTCGATACTCAGGGCTTTGCCCGCACTATCAAACTCCACAACACCAAAACGCTCCGGGTCGGAAACATGGTACCCGAAGACCGTTGCTCCCTGCAGGCGGGTACTGGCGGCGCGCAGATTATCGGAAAAGTGCTGACCGTAGAATATGTTGTCTCCCAGGATCAGGCAGACCGGATCTGCACCAATGAATTCTTCGCCAATGATAAAAGCCTGCGCCAGACCGTCAGGACTTGGCTGAACGGCGTAGGTCAATTGGATGCCGTAACGACTGCCATCACCGAGCAACTTGCGGAAACTCGGCAAATCTTCCGGAGTGGAAATAATCAATATTTCCCGCATCCCCGCAAGCATCAGCACGGACAAGGGATAAAAGATCATCGGCTTGTCGTAGATCGGCAGCATCTGCTTAGAGACGCCTAACGTCAGCGGATGCAATCGGGTGCCCGAACCACCCGCGAGGATGATGCCTTTACGATTTGTCGTGATCATTTGTTCAGAACTTCCCTAAGCATTCGGGTTACACCACTTTGCCAATCCGGCAAGTGTAGAGAAAAATTGTTGCGCAGCTTCTGAGTATTCAAGCGTGAGTTCAGAGGGCGATGCGCAGGTGTTGGGTAGGCCGTTGTTTCGATCGGATTGATCGTCGTCACAGCCAACTCCTCGCCCAAGTATTTTGCGAATTCAATGACGTGACTGGCATAGCCATGCCACGACACTTCGCCCGCAGCAGCCAAGTGATAAAGGCCAGCTAACTCTGGACGCTTGGTAACTTGCTGGATAGCCAACGCCGTTACATCAGCGATCAGATCCGCCCCGGTAGGTGCTCCAATCTGATCGGCAATCACGCTCAACGTCTCGCGATCTTTGGCCAAACGCAGCATTGTCTTTGCGAAATTATTGCCACGAGCACCATAAACCCAGCTGGTGCGGAAAATAAGATGCTTGTAACCCGACGCGATTATTGCCTGCTCGCCGGCGAGCTTGCTGGCGCCATAATGATTCACCGGCGCAACAGGGTCTGTCTCCTGCCATGGCGTGACGCCTTGGCCACTGAAAACATAATCCGTTGAGTAGTGAACCAGCCACGCGCCCAGCGGTGCGGCTTCTTCCGCCATCACGCCACTCGCAAGGCCGTTTACGCGATCTGCCAATTCTGTTTCCGACTCAGCTTTGTCGACCGCCGTATAGGCAGCGGCATTAACAATAACGTCGGGCTTTATCTGACGAATCGCTGCACGCAAGGATTCAAGATTCGACAGATCACCGCTGAGGCCATCAACAAGGTGACGATCAAGAGCGACGAGTTCGCCAAGCGGAGCCAGGGAACGTTGCAGCTCCCAGCCCACCTGACCGTTCTTTCCTAGCAGTAGGATCTTCATGCTTTAGTCGAGCGATCCGCATAGTTTTGATCAATCCACTGCTGGTAGCTGCCGCTCTTCACATGCTCAACCCACTCAGTGTTATTCAGATACCATTCGACAGTTTTGCGGATGCCTGTATCGAAGGTTTCCTCAGGAGTCCAACCCAGCTCACGCTGAATCTTGCTCGCATCAATTGCGTAACGCACGTCATGACCAGGACGGTCCTGAACATAAGTGATCAGGCTGGCATGCGGACGATGGGCAGAATCCGGACGCAATTCATCAAGCAATGCACACAGGGTCCGTACTACTTCAATGTTTTGTTTTTCGTTATGACCACCGATGTTGTAAGTCTCGCCGATGACGCCTTCAGTGACGACTTTGTACAGTGCGCGCGCGTGATCTTCGACATACAGCCAGTCACGAACCTGGTTGCCTTTGCCGTACACCGGCAGCGGCTTGCCTTCCAGTGCATTGAGGATGATCAGCGGGATCAGCTTCTCTGGGAAGTGGCACGGGCCGTAGTTGTTCGAGCAGTTGGTAACCAGTGTCGGCAGGCCGTAAGTACGCGCCCAGGCACGGACCAGGTGGTCGGAGCTGGCCTTGCTGGCCGAGTATGGCGAGCTTGGCTGGTAAGGCGTTGTTTCGGTGAAGAGGTCTTCCGGACCTTCAAGGTCTCCGTAGACTTCGTCAGTCGAGATGTGGTGGAAGCGGAAATTGGCTTTGCGGGTGTCGTCCAGAGCAGCCCAGTAGTGCCGCGCTGCTTCGAGTAGCGTGTAGGTGCCAATAATGTTGGTCTGGATGAATTCGGACGGGCCGGAGATCGAGCGGTCAACGTGGGATTCTGCGGCCAGGTGCATTATTGCATCCGGTTGATGCTCACGCAGGACACGGTCGATCTGATCACGATCGCAGATATCGACACGTTCGAAAGCGTAACGCGTATTCTGGCTGACCTCTGCCAACGACTCCAGATTGCCGGCGTAGGTCAATTTATCGACGTTGACGACAGAATCGGAGGTATTGGAGATGATGTGACGGATGACTGCCGAGCCAATGAAGCCGGCACCGCCGGTAACTAGAATTTTCACGCGAAACGATACCCTTGAGCTGCGGACAGCGCTGCGAGCGAGCGCGGTCTAATCCATGAATGCAGAAGCCACTATCAGTTGGCATCCGTCAGAGTCAGTCTGAATCGACATGCATTAAGGCACGATCGAACAAGGGACGCATTTTACAGCTTAATGATGCTTTTACTAATGGATAAAGACAGGCTGAGGCGCAATTTCGACAGATGCCGTGCGCCTGTCGCCTTTAGACCAGTCGCTTGCGTCCAGCTCTGGACGAACGTCCAAGAAACCAGCCCAAAATTGGACCGATGAGCATGCCGATCAGCAACGCCAACACCGCAACAACCGACACCGGCAACTGCGGGCCGGCAAAACCCAGAAACAAAAGCGAAACCGATTGCTGGTTTTCCAGCACAAACGCCAGAACTACCAGAACCATCAGCAGAAGAAAAACGCCAAGCAGTATGCGTTTGAGGTTACGCATTCACGCCCCCTTGAATTTGAATAGCGAAGATCAAGCGCCCTCCTCCTCTTCCTCATTCACGCGGTCACGCAATTCTTTACCCGGCTTGAAGTGCGGAACGAATTTACCGTCCAGACTTACCGACTGGCCGGTCTTTGGATTGCGGCCGACGCGCGGTGCGCGGTAGTGCAGTGAGAAGCTACCAAATCCACGGATCTCGATACGATCACCGGTGGCGAGGCACTGAGACATTTGTTCAAGCATGGTCTTGATGGCCAGCTCCACATCCTTGGATGAGAGTAGCCCTTGATGGGTGACAATTCGTTCGATCAACTCCGACTTCGTCATATTTTTCCCTTCTTTTTCAAGCAGCTAGATCAGCGCTTGAAAGGTTTTAGCATGCCCGGAAGATTTTGAACAGCCCAGGGATTGACATATCTTTCCCGGGGTCAAAACGCCCATTTTCAGGGCACTCCAGTGGCGAGTCGGATCGCCGCTGCCCTAACGACACATCACCAGCATGGTCCGGGTCACGAAGCCCGCCGGATTAAAGCCAAACGGGTATTCGTCTTCATCTTTGGCATCGTCAGAACGTGTGATGACCTTGTAGCCCTTGCCTTTGCACTCCTTCGCCGCACGCTTCTGGCACTTTTCCCAACCGGAACCCAACCCGGAGCAATCGACCTCGATACCGCTGACGCCGCGCACCGCATGGGTTTTCGCACTGGTGGTGCACCCTGCCAGCGCCAAGACCACTGCAACAACAAGTAACTTGTTCATCCACTTCCTTATGCCAGGCAAGCCTGACGACTAATGCTCAAGATCAAGCTTAGTCGCGAATAGGCGATTGATCCGATTAAAGAAACAGACCCGCAGGCGAAGCCATCGGTTTCATGCACGGACGTACAAAGACCAAATCGCAGGCACAAAAAAGGGCGACCGAAGTCGCCCTTTTTAATGATCAAGCAGAACTCAGTTCTGTTTGGCCATTGCTTGACGCAGCAGTGCCGCCATAGTGGTGTCAGCTGCTTCGCCTTCCGGAGCTGCTTTCAGGCTCTGGATGGCTTCTTTCTCTTCAGCGTCGTCTTTCGACTTGATCGAGAGCTGGATTACGCGGCTCTTGCGGTCAACGCTGATGATCTTGGCTTCAACTTCCTGGCCTTCTTTCAGAACGTTGCGCGCGTCTTCAACGCGGTCACGGCTGATTTCGGAGGCTTTCAGGGTAGCTTCGATGTCGTCGGCCAGAACGATGATGGCGCCTTTGGCGTCAACTTCTTTCACGGTACCGGTCACGATAGCGCCCTTGTCGTTAACCGAGACGTACTCGGAGAACGGATCGCTTTCCAGTTGCTTGATGCCCAGGGAGATGCGCTCGCGCTCTGGGTCAACCGACAGGATGACGGTGTCCAGCTCGTCGCCCTTCTTGAAACGACGTACGGCTTCTTCGCCCACTTCGTTCCAGGAGATGTCGGACAAGTGAACCAGACCGTCGATGCCGCCGTCCAGACCAATGAAGATACCGAAATCGGTGATCGACTTGATGGTGCCGGAGATCTTGTCGCCCTTGTTGAACTGGCCAGAGAAGTCTTCCCATGGGTTCGACTTGCACTGTTTGATGCCCAGGGAGATACGACGACGCTCTTCGTCGATGTCCAGAACCATGACTTCCACTTCGTCGCCGACTTGTACGACTTTCGAAGGGTGGATGTTCTTGTTGGTCCAGTCCATTTCCGAAACGTGTACCAGACCTTCAACGCCCTCTTCCAGCTCAGCGAAGCAGCCGTAGTCGGTCAGGTTGGTAACACGAGCGGTTACGCGAGTGCCTTCTGGGTAACGGGCTTTGATAGCAACCCATGGATCTTCGCCCAGTTGCTTCAGGCCCAGGGAGACACGGTTGCGTTCGCGATCGTATTTCAGAACCTTGACGTCGATTTCGTCACCAACGTTGACGATCTCGGAAGGATGCTTGATGCGCTTCCAGGCCATGTCGGTGATGTGCAGCAGGCCGTCCACGCCACCCAGATCGACGAATGCGCCGTAATCGGTGAGGTTTTTGACGATACCTTTGACTTGCTGGCCTTCCTGCAGGGATTCCAGCAGAGCTTCACGCTCGGCGGAGTTCTCGGCTTCGAGGACGCTGCGACGGGAAACGACAACGTTGTTGCGCTTCTGGTCCAGCTTGATGACCTTGAATTCCAGCTCTTTGCCTTCCAGGTGCGTGGTGTCGCGCACTGGACGGACGTCAACCAGGGAACCTGGCAGGAACGCACGGATGCCGTTAACGTCGACAGTAAAGCCGCCTTTAACCTTACCGTTGATAACGCCCTTGACCACTTCCTCGGCTGCGAAGGCTGCTTCCAGAACGATCCAGCATTCAGCGCGCTTGGCTTTTTCACGGGACAGCTTGGTTTCGCCAAAGCCGTCTTCAACCGAATCCAGAGCAACGTGAACTTCATCACCAACGTTGATGTTCAGTTCGCCAGCATCGTTGTAGAACTGCTCAAGCGGGATGAGTGCTTCAGACTTCAGACCAGCGTGAACGGTTACCCAGCGAGCCTGGTAATCGATATCAACGATAACACCGGTGATGATGGAGCCTGCCTGAAGGTTCAGGGTTTTCAGGCTTTCTTCAAAGAGTTCCGCAAAGCTTTCGCTCATTTTAATTCCTGTAGATGAGGGCGAAGTAAACGCCCATCTCCACACCCCAGACGGTGTGGGTTAGTTTCATTTAAAAGAAGCACCGCAGGACTATGACTGGTCCCCTGCGGCCCTCTTGGTCACCCGGCGATATCGCGAATGGCGATCTCGCTCATGATGCGTTCAAGCACCTGATCGATGGAAAGCTCCGTGGAATCCAGCTGAATCGCGTCGGCCGCCGGCTTGAGCGGGGCTACTGCGCGCTGGGTGTCACGCTCATCGCGTGCACGGATCTCATCTAGCAGACTCGACAGACTAACACCCTCGACTTTACCCTTCAACTGCAAATATCGACGGCGCGCCCGCTCCTCGGCACTGGCGGTGAGGAAAATCTTCAGTGGTGCATCCGGAAAAACCACCGTGCCCATGTCGCGACCGTCGGCCACCAGGCCCGGCGCTTCCTGGAAAGCACGCTGGCGCTGCAGCAGCGCCTCGCGCACAGCGGGCAGCGCAGCCACTTGCGAGGCGCCGGAACCGACACTTTCGGTGCGAATGACATCGCTGACTTCGTCGCCTTCCAGAATGATCCGCTGCAGTTGACCTTCGGTCGCGGCGATGAACTGCACATCCAGATGAGCGGCCAGCGTTTTCAGCAACTCTTCATTGGTCAGGTCGACGCCATGGTTGTGCGCAGCAAACGCGAGCAAGCGATAAAGCGCACCGGAATCCAGCAGGTTCCAGCCCAGACGCTTGGCCAGAATCCCGGCGACCGTGCCTTTGCCGGAGCCGCTTGGCCCATCGATGGTGATGACCGGTGCAATGTTTTTCACGACTGAGCCTCTTGTGCCACACGAATGCCGACTTGCCCGCACAGCGCGAGGAAGTTGGGGAACGAGGTCGCGACGTTGGCACAATCGTGGATGCGGATCGGTGCGGTAGCGCGCAACGAGGCGACGCTGAACGCCATGGCGATACGGTGATCGCCGTGACCGTGCACTTCACCGCCGCCGATCTGGCCGCCGTCGATGATGATGCCGTCCGGGGTCGGTTCGCACTTGACGCCCAGCGCCAGCAAGCCGTCCGCCATGACCTGAATCCGGTCGGATTCCTTGACGCGCAGCTCTTCTGCGCCGGTGAGCACGGTACGCCCTTCGGCGCACGCAGCCGCAACGAACAGGACCGGGAATTCGTCGATCGCCAGCGGCACCAGCGCCTCCGGAATCTCGATACCTTTGAGTTTAGCTGCCCGCACGCGCAAGTCAGCCACTGGCTCGCCGCCGACTTCACGCTGGTTTTCCAGAGTGATATCGGCGCCCATCAGACGCAGGATATCGATCACGCCAGTGCGGGTCGGGTTGATACCGACGTGCTCGAGCACCAGCTCGGAACCCTCGGCGATCGAGGCCGCGACCAAGAAGAATGCCGACGACGAAATATCGCCCGGCACTTCGATGTGAGTCGCGGTGAGCTTGCCGCCGGACTCGACCGAAGCCGTGGCGCCGTCAACGCTGACCGGGTAGCCGAAGCCACGCAGCATGCGCTCGGTGTGATCGCGGGTCGGTGCCGGCTCGGTAACGGTGGTCTTGCCTTCGGCATACAGACCGGCGAGCAGCAGACAGGATTTCACCTGGGCACTGGCCATCGGCATGGTGTAGGTCAGGCCTTTGAGCTTGTGACCACCGCGAATGGTCATCGGTGGACGACCTTCGGCAGCCGTTTCGATCACGGCGCCCATTTCTCGCAGAGGATTAGCCACGCGATTCATCGGACGCTTGGACAGCGAAGCGTCGCCGGTCAAGGTGCTGTCGAAGCTCTGCGCCGCCAGCAGGCCAGAGAGCAGACGCATCGAGGTGCCGGAGTTGCCCAGATAGATCGGGCCCGGCGCAGGTTTCAGGCCGTGCAGACCAACACCGTGGATAGTCACGCGGCCGTGATGCGGGCCTTCGATGACCACGCCCATGTCGCGAAACGCCTGCAAGGTCGCCAGGGCGTCTTCGCCCTCGAGAAAGCCTTCGACTTCGGTGACGCCTTCGGCCAGCGAGCCGAGCATGATCGAACGGTGGGAAATCGATTTGTCACCCGGTACGCGAATCCGACCGGACAGGCGGCCACCAGGTTGAGCCAGGAAGATCAGATCGTTGGAATTCATAGCGTCCACATAGGCCCTGCGGGCCAGGATTTTACTGAAATGCTCGCGGGCAACCCGGGCGCGCGTGAAAACGCCCAATAATTGGTGCCCATCCCCTGCATCGACCGCGTCGCGCAAGGCGTCGAGGTCGCTGCGAAATGTATCGAGTGTGCGCAGGACAGCCTCGCGGTTGGCGAGGAAGATGTCGTGCCACATCACCGGGTCGCTTCCGGCGATTCTTGTGAAATCGCGAAAACCACCGGCAGCGTAACGGAAGATCTCCAGATTTTCATTGCGCTTGGCCAACGAATCGACCAGACCGAAAGCCAGCAGGTGCGGCAGATGACTGGTCGCGGCCAGCACTTCATCGTGACGCTCGACCTGCATGTGCTCGACATCGGCGCCCAGTTCGCGCCACAGGCGATCGACCACCGCCAGTGCGGCAGGATCGGTCTGCTCGAGCGGCGTCAGGATCACCTTGTGCCGGCGGAACAGCTCGGCGTTCGAGGCCTCCACCCCGCTCTGCTCGGAACCGGCAATCGGATGGCCCGGCACGAAACGCGCCGGCATGCCGCCGAACGCCTCGGTTGCCGCGCGCACTACATTGCCTTTGGCACTGCCGACATCCGTAAGAATCGCCTGCCCCAGATCCATAACAGCCAGACGCGCGAGCAGTTTTTCCATGGCCAGAATCGGCACCGCCAGCTGAATCACATCGGCACCGACGCAAGCTGCCGCCAGGTCTTCTTCGCAGCGATCAACCACACCCAATTCGACCGCGAGCTTGCGCGATTGCGGGTCCAGATCGACGCCGACCACTTCACGGCACAGGCCGCTTTCACGCAAACCCTTGGCAAACGAACCACCGATCAACCCCAGACCGACCACCACGAGGCGACCGATCATAGGTGCAGCAGGTTGCAGCGCAGTGACATCAACCACGAGCCAGAACCTTGCGCAGCGCCTCGAGGAAACGGCTGTTTTCTGCCGGCAGACCGATGGTAACCCGCAGGTGGTTCGGCATGCCGTAATTGGCCACCGGACGCACGATCACGCCTTCGCGCAGCAAGCCCTGGAAAATTGGCGCCGCGACCTCGCCGAGATCGACGCAGATGAAGTTGCCTTTGGATTCGATCCAGCCCAGCCCCAGCTCACGGAAACCGGCCTGCAACTGCTGCATGCCGGATTCGTTGAGCTGACGGCTTTGCGCCAGATATTCCTCGTCCTTCAACGCCGCACACGCCGCCGCCAATGCGAGGCTGTTGACGTTGAATGGCTGACGAACGCGGTTCAGCACGTCCGCCACCACAGGTGTCGACAAGCCATAACCGACGCGCAGCGCGGCCAGACCATAGGCCTTGGAGAAGGTGCGCGACACCAGCAGGTTCGGGTACGCCGCGAGGAAGTCGAGACCGTCCGGCAAATCACTGCCTTCGGCGTACTCGATGTAAGCCTCGTCGAGGACTACCAGCACATGCTCGGGAACGTCCTGCAGGAATTCGTCCAGCGCTTCGGCGCCGAACCAGGTGCCGGTCGGGTTGTTCGGGTTGGCGATAAACACCACGCGAGTGTTGGCATCGATGGCTGCGAGCATGGCCGGCAGGTCATGCCCCCAGTCTTTGGCCGGAACTACTTTGGCCTGAGCGCCAACTGCTTGAGTCGCGATCGGATACACCGCGAAGGCGTGCTCACTGAACACCGCATTCAGGCCCGGCGCCAGATAGGCACGCGCAACCAGCTCAAGAATGTCGTTGGAGCCATTGCCCAGCGTGACCTGATTCAGCTCGACGCGGCACTGCTCGGCGAGCAGCGATTTCAGGGCGAAACCATTGCCGTCCGGGTAGCGGGTCAGCTCGGCCAGCTCTTCGCGAATCGCCGCCAATGCCTTCGGGCTGGCGCCCAATGGGTTTTCGTTGCTCGCCAGTTTGACGATTTTTGCCGCATCCAGATCCAGCTCGCGCGCCAGTTCGTCCACAGGCTTGCCCGGAACGTACGGCGAAAGTTGTTGCACGCCCGGCTGTGCCAGAGCGAGGAAGTTGCCACTCATTTGCTACCGCCCCTTAGAGAACTGCTTTCGGGTAGGAACCCAGCACTTTGAGTGCTACTGCTTCCTGACTGATCTTTTCCAGCACACCTTTGATCAACGGATCGCGGTGGTGGCCGACGAAGTCGATGAAGAACACGTAAGTCCATTTGCCGCTGCGCGACGGACGGGTTTCGATGCGCGTCAGGTCAATGCCATTGTCGTGGAACGGCACCAGCAGCTCGTGGAGCGCGCCGGGCTTGTTGCTCATCGACACGATGATCGAGGTCTTGTCGTCGCCGGTAGGCGGCACTTCCTGGTTACCGATCATCAGGAAGCGCGTCGAATTGTCCGGGCGATCTTCGATCTTCTCGGCCAGACGCGTCAGGCCATACAGCCCTGCCGCCATGTCACCAGCGATCGCTGCCGAATTCCACTCACCCTTGACCCGTTTGGCCGCTTCAGCGTTGCTCGATACCGCGACGCGTTCGACATTCGGGTAATGCGCGTCCAGCCACTTGCGGCACTGAGCCAGCGACTGCGCGTGGGAATAGATGCGGCTGATGCTGTCGGTCTTGGTATTTTCGCCGACCAGCAAATGATGGTGGATGCGCAGCTCGACTTCGCCACAGATGACCATGTCGTGCTCGAGGAAGCTGTCCAGCGTGTGGTTGACCGCGCCTTCGGTGGAGTTTTCCACCGGCACCACGCCGAAATTCACCGCACCGGCGGCGACTTCACGGAACACTTCATCGATCGCTGCCATCGGCTTGCTGATCACCGCGTGACCGAAATGCTTCATCGCTGCCGCTTGGGTGAAAGTGCCTTCAGGACCGAGGTACGCGACTTTCAGTGGCTGCTCCAGCGCCAGGCACGAGGACATGATCTCGCGGAACAGCCGCGCCATTTCTTCGTTGCCCAGCGGCCCCTGATTGCGCTCCATCACACGCTTGAGCACCTGAGCTTCGCGCTCGGGACGATAGAACACCGGCACTTCGCCTTCGGCCAGCGAGGCCATCTTCACGCGGGCGACTTCCTGGGCGCAACGCGCACGCTCACTGATCAGATCGAGGACCTTGGTGTCCAGAGCGTCGATGCGAACGCGCAGTGCCTTGAGTTCTTGCTCGGACATCAGCCGTGTTCCTTCTCGAATTCCGCCATGTACGCCACCAGCGCGTTGACCGCAGTGATGTCGACGGCGTTGTAGATGGAGGCGCGCATGCCGCCCACCGAACGGTGACCCTTGAGGTTGAGCAGACCGCGCTCGTCGGCACCGGCGAGGAACGGCTTGTCCAGACGATCGTCAGCGAGACGGAACGGCACGTTCATCCACGAGCGATCCGACTTGTTGATCGGGTTGCTGTAGAGGCCGCTGGCATCGATGAAATCGTACAGGGTGCGCTGCTTGACGTCGTTGAGCTTGGCGATCGCTTCGACGCCGCCCTGCTCTTTCAGCCATTGGAACACCAGACCGGACAGGTACCAGGCCAGCGTCGGCGGGGTGTTGTACATCGAGCCGTTATCAGCCGCGACCTTGTAGTTGAGCATGGTCGGGCACAGCGAGCGGGCCTTGCCCAGCAGGTCTTCGCGGATGATGTTGACGACGATGCCGCTCGGGCCGATGTTCTTCTGCGCGCCGGCGTAGATCATGCCGAAACGCGAAATGTCGACCGGGCGCGAGAGGATGTCCGAAGACATGTCGGCGACCAGCGGCACGTCACCGGTTTGCGGGATCCACTGGAATTCCAGACCGCCGATGGTTTCGTTCGGCGCGTAGTGAACGTACGCGGCGTCTTTCGACAGGTTCCACTCGTTCTGGCCTGGGATGGCGAAATAGTCGTAAGGCTTGGCAGTGGCAGCAACGTTGACGTGGCCATAGCGCGAGGCTTCTTCGATGGCTTTCTGCGACCAGATACCGGTGTCGATGTAGTCGGCCGAGCCGCCTTCAGGCAACAGGTTCAGCGGGATCTGCGCGAACTGCTGGCTGGCGCCGCCCTGCAAAAACAGAACTTTGTAGTTCGACGGGATATTCAGCAGGTCACGCAGATCCTGCTCGGCCTGGGTGGCAATGGACACGAACTCATCGCTGCGATGGCTCATTTCCATGACCGACAGACCCTTGCCGTGCCAATCAAGGAGTTCACCCTGGGCGCGCTGCAGGACAGCTTCAGGCAGCGCCGCCGGACCGGCGCAGAAGTTATAGGCTCGCTTGCTCACATCCAATCTCGCTCTGATTTGGTGGTATCACGCAATAAATCACACTACCGATCAACATGGTCCTGTGGGAGCGAGCCTGCTCGCGAATGCATCACCGCGGTGCTTCAGAGGTACCGCAGCGCCTGCTTTCGCGAGCAGGCTCGCTCCCACAGGGGATCTCCATGATGTCGAAAATTCATACCGGACAAATAACAAGGGGGCGAATTCTCATCCGCCCCCTCGTTTGTCCGCTTATTCCTGCGGTTCTTCGTCTGCTGCGGCGTCGAGTTGCTGGTCGTCTGCGGCCTCGTCGATACCGACGCTGCCTGCGATTTCCTCGCCCTCTTCACCTTCGAGCTCTTCGCCTTCGATTTCCGAAGGCTCCTGAACCCGCTCCAGGCCGACCAGGGTTTCATCCTTGGCCAGCTTGATCAGCGTCACGCCCTGAGTATTACGTCCCAGGCTCGACACTTCGTCGACACGGGTACGCACCAGGGTGCCCTGATCGGAGATCAGCATGATTTCTTCGCCGTCGAGCACCTGAACTGCGCCGACCAGACGGCCGTTACGCTCGTTGCTGACCATGGCGATCACGCCCTGACCGCCACGCTTGTACTCAGGGAACTCGGTGATCGCGGTGCGCTTGCCATAACCACGCTCGGAAGCGGTGAGGATCTGGCTGCCTTCTTCCGGGATCAGCATGGAAATCAGCTTCTGCCCTTCCGGCAGACGCATGCCGCGGACGCCGCGAGCGGTACGGCCCATGGCACGCACGTCGGACTCTTTGAAGCGGGTGACCTTGCCGCCGTCGGAGAACAGCATCACTTCGCGCTCGCCATCGGTGATGGCTGCAGAGATCAGCACGTCGCCTTCGTCCAGCTCCAGCGCGATCAGACCGACGCTGCGCTGACGGCTGAAGGATTCCAGCGGGGTCTTCTTCACGGTGCCGTTGGCGGTAGCCATGAAGATGTAGTGACCTTCGGTGTATTCCTCGACCGGCAGCATGGTGGTGATGTATTCACCGTCATCCAGCGGCAGCAGGTTGACCAGCGGACGACCACGGGCAGCGCGGGATGCTTCCGGAATTTCGTAGGTCTTGAGCCAGTACACCTTGCCCTTGCTGGAGAACAGCAGCAGCGTGGTGTGGCTGTTGGCAACCAGCAGGTGAGCGATGTAGTCCTCGTCCTTGACGCCGGTAGCCGATTTGCCTTTGCCGCCGCGACGCTGGGCCTGGTACGCAGCCAGCGGCTGGGTCTTGGCGTAGCCACCGTGAGAGATGGTCACGACGCGCTCTTCTTCCGGGATCATGTCACCCAGGGTCAGGTCGAGACGGGCATCGAGGATTTCGGTGCGGCGCACGTCGCCGTATTCGGCGCGGATCACTTCCAGTTCTTCGCGGATCACTTCCATCAGACGCACGGCGCTGTTGAGGATGCGGATCAGCTCGCCGATCTGGTTGAGGATCTCTTGATACTCGGCCAGCAGCTTCTCGTGCTCCAGACCGGTCAGACGGTGCAGGCGCAGTTCGAGAATGGCTTGCGCCTGTTCTGGCGAGAGGAAGTACTTGCCTTCACGCAGACCGTATTGCGGATCGAGGTTTTCCGGACGGCACGAATCGGCACCGGCACGCTCAACCATCGCCACCACAGCCGAGGATTCCCAAGGCGTGCTGATCAGCGCTTCCTTGGCTTCCGACGGCGTTGGCGAGGCCTTGATCAGGGCGATGACCGGGTCGATGTTCGACAGGGCAACGGCCTGGCCCTCAAGAATGTGCCCGCGCTCGCGCGCCTTGCGCAGTTCGAACACGGTACGACGGGTGACCACTTCGCGGCGGTGACGGACGAAGGCTTCCAGCAGATCCTTGAGGTTGAGGATGCGCGGGCGGCCGTCGATCAGCGCGACGATGTTGATGCCGAATACCGATTGCAGCTGGGTCTGGGCGTAGAGGTTGTTGAGGATCACCTCAGGCACTTCGCCGCGACGCAGTTCGATCACGACGCGCATACCGTCCTTGTCGGACTCGTCGCGCAGCTCGGTGATGCCTTCGAGCTTCTTCTCTTTGACCAGCTCGGCGATCTTCTCGATCAGACGCGCCTTGTTCAGCTGGTAAGGCAGTTCGGTGATGACGATCTGCTGACGGCCACCGACCTTGTCGATGTCTTCGATGATCGAGCGGGCACGCATGTAAATGCGTCCGCGACCGGTGCGGTAGGCTTCGATGATGCCGGCGCGACCGTTGATGATCGCAGCCGTCGGGAAGTCCGGACCGGGAATGTATTGCATCAGCTCATCGACGGTCAGCTCGGGGTTGTCGATGAGAGCCAGGCAACCGTCGATGACTTCACCGAGGTTGTGCGGCGGAATGTTGGTCGCCATGCCTACGGCGATACCGCTGGAACCGTTGACCAGCAGGTTCGGCACGCGGGTCGGCATGACCGCCGGGATCAGTTCGGTACCGTCGTAGTTCGGCACCCAGTCCACGGTTTCCTTGTGCAGGTCAGCCAGCAGCTCGTGCGCCAGCTTGGTCATGCGCACTTCGGTGTATCGCATGGCCGCAGCGTTATCGCCGTCGACCGAACCGAAGTTGCCCTGGCCGTCGACCAGCAGGTAGCGCAGGGAGAAAGGCTGGGCCATACGAACGATGGTGTCGTACACGGCAGTGTCACCGTGCGGGTGATACTTACCGATCACGTCGCCGACGACACGGGCAGATTTCTTGTACGGCTTGTTGTAGTCGTTGCCCAGCTCGCTCATCGCGAACAGTACGCGACGGTGCACGGGCTTGAGGCCATCGCGCGCATCCGGCAGTGCACGGCCGACGATCACGCTCATTGCGTAGTCGAGGTAGGACTGTTTCAGCTCGTCTTCGATATTGACCGGGAGGATTTCTTTGGCCAGTTCGCCCATGAGAAGCCTGATTCCTTTTTCTGGTGAAACTTCGTCATATCCATGTGGGAGCAACGAAGCTCGTCGGGGCCGGCCGAGTGCCATGCGCCGACTTACGACAAATCAACATTGGATCGCGGATTTGCGCAGTAAAGACAGCTCCGTGGAGCCGCCTCGGAAAACGCCGGATGTTATCACAAAGGCCGCCACGCACCTATCCCCCAGATGCGCATGGAGCATAGTTAGTTGACCGATGACAGGCTTGAGGGGGACGACAGAAGCTCTGAGCTTCTTTGAATGTGAAATCTGGGGCAGATTTACAGTTGTTTATTGACATTCAGGCCCTCATCGCTGGCAAGCCAGCTCCCACAGGTTCAATGCCGGGCACAAAACCTGTGGGAGCTGGCTTGCCAGCGATGGGGCCCGCTCAGACGCTACAGCCCTTCAATGCAGGCGCTTGCGGCACATCAGCTGGGCCATTTTCGCGGTGTCCGGGCGTTCGACGATGCCTTTCTCGGTGACGATCGCATCGATCAGATCCGCCGGGGTGACATCAAACACCGGGTTGAACGCTTCAACATCGGCACCGACGCGTTTACCGCCGACCTCCAGCAGTTCGGCGCCATCACGTTCTTCGATCGGGATGTCATCGCCGCTGGCCAGGTTCATGTCGATGGTCGAACTTGGTGCCACGACCATGAAGCGCACGCCGTGGTGCATGGCATTCACCGCTAATTGATAGGTGCCGATCTTGTTCGCCACGTCGCCATTGGCGGTGATGCGGTCAGCGCCGACGATCACCCAGGTCACGCCTTTGGTTTTCATGATGTGCGCGGCGGCGGAGTCGGCATTCAGGGTCACCGGGATGCCCTCGTTGGCCAGCTCCCACGCGGTCAGCCGCGAGCCTTGCAGCCACGGCCGGGTTTCATCGGCGTAAACGCGCTCGACCATGCCTTCTATATAAGCAGCGCGGATCACCCCCAGCGCAGTACCGAACCCACCGGTGGCCAGCGCGCCGGTGTTGCAATGGGTCAGGATGGCTTGAGCGTTGCCTTGATGTTTGCGAATCAGATCGACACCAAGCTGCGCCATGGTCAGGTTGGCCTCGCGGTCGCTTTCATGAATGGCGATAGCTTCGGCTTCCAGCGCCGCCAGCGGATCGGCGTTGCTTTTCAGGCGATCCAAGCGATCGTGCATGCGGCCCAGCGCCCAGAACAGATTGACCGCGGTCGGACGCGAATCGGCCAACAGCGCGAAATCCTCTTCCAGTGCCGCGTACCAGTCGCCGCCCTCGGCAATCCGCGCCCGCGCCGCGAGGACGATGCCATAGGCCGCACTGATGCCAATAGCCGGCGCGCCACGCACGACCATCGAGCGAATCGCTTCGGCCACGCCGGCGGCGCTGGTGTAGGCGATCCAGCTTTCCTCGAACGGCAAAATACGCTGATCCAGCAGGTGCAGCGCGCCATCACGCCAATCGATGGCCTTTACTTTCTCCGCAGCCAACAGTCGATCGCGCATCCCACACCCCGCACTCATGAACAAAAGCCGCCGATTATAGCGATCCCCCCGCGAAGACGCTCGGGTATACTTCGCCATCCTTTACAAAAGCACTGGAACCGACCCTCGATGCCGAAACCTGCCATTGCGCTCGACCTGTTATTGCTGCCGACCTGGCTGGTCCCCGTCGAACCCGCAGGCGTGGTGCTCAAGGAGCACGGCCTGGGCATCCGTGACGGTTGCATCGTATTTATCGGCCCGCGCGCCGAAGCGTTGAAGTGTAACGCGACAGAAATCCGTGAATTGCCGGATGTTCTGTTGGCGCCGGGACTGATCAATGCCCACGGCCACGCGGCGATGACGCTGTTCCGTGGCCTGGCCGACGATCTGCCGCTGATGACCTGGCTGGAAAATCATATCTGGCCGGCCGAAGGCAAATGGGTCGATGAGGACTTCGTCCGCGACGGCACCGATCTGGCCATCGCCGAGCAGATCAAGGGCGGCATCACCTGCTTCTCTGACATGTATTTCTTCCCGAAAGTCGCCAGCGAGCGCGTACACAACAGCGGTATCCGCGCGCAGATCGCCATTCCGATCCTCGATTTCCCGATCCCCGGCGCCAGCAGTGCCGACGAAGCCATTCGTCAGGGCGTCGAATTGTTCGGCGATCTCAAGCATCACGAACGCATCAAGATTACTTTCGGCCCGCATGCACCCTACACCGTCGGTGATGAGAACCTGGAAAAAATCAGGGTCATCGCCGAGGAGCTGGACGCCTCGATCCACATGCATGTGCATGAAACCGCATTCGAGGTGCAGCAGGCCGTAGAGCAAACCGGCGAACGGCCACTGGCGCGCCTTGGCCGCCTTGGCCTGCTCGGACCGCGCTTCCAGGCGGTGCACATGACGCAGATCAGCGATGACGACCTCGCGCTGCTGGTAGAAAGCAACAGCAGCGTGATCCACTGCCCGGAGTCCAACCTCAAACTGGCCAGCGGCTTCTGCCCGGTCGAACGTTTGTGGCAGGCTGGGGTGAACGTCGCTGTCGGCACCGATGGCGCGGCGAGCAACAATGATCTCGACCTGCTCGGCGAAACCCGCACCGCCGCCCTGCTGGCCAAAGCCGTCGCCGGCTCTGCCACTGCGCTGGACGCCCATCGCGCCTTGCGCATGGCCACCCTCAATGGTGCGCGTGCACTGGGGATCGAGGCGCAGGTCGGCTCGCTGGAGATTGGCAAAGCCGCGGACATCGTCGCTTTCGACCTGTCCGGCCTGGCGCAGCAACCGGTGTATGACCCGGTGTCGCAGCTGATTTATGCCACCGGGCGTGATTGCGTGAAACACCTGTGGGTCGCCGGCAAGCAACTGCTCGACGACCGGCGCCTGACCCGCATGGACGAACAACAGCTGGGCGCGACCGCCCGCCACTGGGGCCAGCGCATCAGCGGCCACACCGAATCGTAAACACCGCGGCGCTATATCCGCGGCTACAGCCCTTTTCAGGTTTTTCGAGGAATTGAACATGAGCAACGTCGACCACGCCGAAATCGCCAAATTCGAGGCCCTGGCCCATCGCTGGTGGGACCGCGAAAGCGAATTCAAGCCGCTGCACGACATCAACCCGCTGCGGGTCAACTGGATCGACGAGCGAGTCAATCTGGCCGGCAAGAAAGTCCTCGACGTCGGTTGCGGCGGCGGCATCCTCAGCGAAGCCATGGCCCAGCGTGGCGCCACGGTGATGGGCATCGACATGGGCGAAGCGCCGCTGGCGGTCGCACAACTGCATCAGCTGGAATCCGGGGTCAGCGTCGAATACCGCCAGATCACCGCCGAAGCCCTCGCCGAGGAAATGCCCGAGCAGTTCGACGTGGTCACCTGCCTGGAAATGCTCGAGCACGTGCCGGATCCATCCTCGGTAATCCGTGCCTGCTTCCGCATGGTCAAGCCGGGCGGCCAGGTATTCTTCTCGACCATCAACCGCAACCCGAAGGCGTATCTGTTCGCGATCATCGGCGCCGAATACATCATGAAGCTGCTGCCGCGCGGCACCCACGACTTCAAGAAATTCATCCGCCCATCCGAGCTCGGCGCGTGGAGCCGCATGGCTGGCCTGACCGTCAAGGACATCATCGGCCTGACCTACAACCCGCTGACCAAGCACTACAAGCTGGCCAACGACGTTGACGTCAATTACATGATCCAGACCCTGCGCGAGGAATAAGCCGATGGCCATCAGAGCGGTACTTTTCGACATGGACGGCACCCTGCTCGACACCGCGCCGGACTTCATCGCCATCTGCCAGGCGATGCGCGCCGATCGCGGTCTGCCGCCGATCAACGACAAGCACATCCGCGACGAGATTTCCGGCGGGGCCAAGGCCATGGTTGCGGTGACATTTTCGATGGATCCGGAATCGCCGGGCTTTGAGGAGCTGCGTCTGGAGTTTCTCGAGCGCTATCTGGTCGGCTGCGCGGTGCACAGTAAACTGTTCGACGGCATGGGCGAACTGCTCGCCGATATCGAAAAGGCCAACCTGATCTGGGGCGTGGTCACCAACAAACCGGTGCGCTTCGCCGAGCCGATCATGCAGCGTCTGGGGCTGGCCGAGCGTTCGGCGCTGCTGATCTGCCCGGATCACGTGAAGAACAGCAAGCCGGATCCGGAGCCGCTGATCCTCGCCTGCAAGATGCTTGATCTGGATCCGTCGACCGTGCTGTTTATCGGCGATGATCTGCGCGATATCGAATCGGGCCGCGATGCCGGGACCAAGACCGCTGCGGTGACCTACGGCTACATCCACCCGGACGACAACCCACGGCACTGGGGCGCGGACGTGGTGGTGGATCACCCGCTGGAGTTGCGCAAGGTACTCGACAGCGCGCTGTGCAGCTGCTGACCTGACTGTTGCAAGCTCCCTGTTTGGCGAGGGGATTTATCCCCGCTGGGCTGTGCAGCTGCCGACCTGACTGCTGCAAGCTCCCTGTGTGGCGAGGGGATTTATCCCCGCTGGGTTGTGCAGCTACCGACCTGACTGTTGCAAGCTCCCTGTGTGGCGAGGGGATTTATCCCCGCTGGGCTGCGAAGCGGCCCCCGCTTTTATCCAGGCGATGTGACACACAGGTTTTGCGACGGCTTCGCCGCCGAACGGGGATAAATCCCCTCGCCACAGGGGTGAAGCAGATCTTCATGAAATGGATTGTGAGGTTTTTATGTTTGATTACACCGCTCGCCCTGAATTGCTCAAGGATCGGGTCATTCTGGTCACGGGTGCCGGCCGTGGCATCGGCGCGGCTGCGGCGAAAACCTATGCCGCCCACGGTGCCACCGTGTTACTGCTGGGCAAGACCGAAGCCAATCTGACTGAGGTCTACGACGAAATCGAGGCTGCCGGCCACCCGCAACCAGCGGTGATCCCGTTCAACCTCGAGACCGCCCTGCCCCATCAGTACGATGAGCTGGCGGCGATGATCGAAACCGAGTTCGGCCACCTCGATGGCCTGCTGCACAACGCTTCGATCATCGGCCCGCGCACGCCGATCGAACAACTGTCCGGCGAAAACTTCATGCGTGTCATGCAGGTCAACGTCAACGCGATGTTCATGCTGACCAGCACACTGCTGCCGCTGCTCAAGCTGTCCCAGGATGCCTCGGTGGTGTTCACCTCCAGCAGCGTCGGGCGCAAGGGTCGCGCGTACTGGGGCGCTTACGGTGTGTCGAAATTTGCCACCGAAGGCCTGATGCAAACCCTGGCCGATGAAGTAGAAGGCGTTGCGCCGGTACGCTCCAACAGCATCAACCCGGGCGGTACGCGCACCAGCATGCGCGCGCAGGCTTATCCGGGGGAAAATCCGCTGAACAACCCGACACCGGAAGAGATCATGCCGGTGTATCTGTACCTGATGGGCCCGGACAGCGCGGGCGTCAACGGCCAGGCTTTCAACGCCCAATAACGCCATACGTCGCATTTGTTGCTGCGGCAGAGTGCTGTCGCGGCAAGCGATTGCCGCTGATAACCGTCACAAAGCCGCCAAGAACCCAGCGCCGCAACCCCGCACCAACCACCAAGTCATTGATTCGAAAAGCTTTAAATTAAATCGAACCGAATGGCACGCCTTTCGCTCTAAATTCCCTCAAAACATGCCGTGTGATGGCCATGGGGCAGACGCCGATTTCGATAGCTGACTGATCGTCTTGCGGCAGACTAAACTTACGCCAAACGTCCTACGGGACTGATGGATCAGTACGACGCGCAGCCCATAGCCGCTCTCACCCAGCCTGTAAGACAGCCTTACTGCTTAGGGGCTCACGCCATATGAAATCTCCTTCCCAGACCCATGCAATTGACTTTGACAGTGCCAAATTGCAGCGCCTGGGCTTCGGTCAACTACCGGCGCTGATCGAGCGCCCGACCAGCCTGGCGCAACTGCGTCAGCAAATGAGCCTGCAACTGCAAACCAGCCTGGAGCCTCAGCGCATCCTTGGCCTGTTCTTCCGCGAAATCCAACGCCTGGTGCCACTGGACGCCCTGAGCTATGTGCATCAGGCCAGCGACTTGCGCCTGGAGTTCGGCGCGCGCGGCCACCACTCGCTCAGCTACACCCTGAGCCACGAAGGCGAGCACATGGGCGAGTTGGTCTTCCGCCGCAATCAGCGTTTCAACGACAAGGAACAGGGCGACCTCGAGTCGCTGCTGTCCTGCCTGCTGTACCCGATGCGCAACGCCCTGCTCTATCGCGCCGCGACGCAAAGTGCCTTGCGCGACCCGTTGACCGGTGCCGGTAATCGGGTGGCCATGGAGCAGACCTTGCAGCGTGAGATCGACATGTCGCGCCGTCATGCGCAACCGCTGTCAGTACTGATGCTCGACATCGACCACTTCAAACGGGTCAACGATGACCACGGTCATGGTGCCGGCGATGAAGTGCTCAGAGCCATTGCCGCGTCGATCAAGGCGCAACTGCGCAACGTCGACATGGTGTTCCGTTATGGCGGCGAAGAGTTTCTGATCCTGCTGTCCAACACCGGTCGCGAGGCGGCGGCGATGGTCGGCGAGCGTTTGCGCCAAGCGACGCAGTCGGAGGAATACTTTGCCGATGGCCAGTTGATCGAGATCACCGTGAGCCTGGGATGCTCGACGTTACTGCCGGGCGAGTCGGCGGACAGCTTGCTGCGCCGGGCCGACAGTGCGCTCTATGTCGCAAAGCGCGAGGGGCGGAACCGGCTGGCGATGGCCGGCTAAAAATCATTATGGGAGCGAGCCTGCTCGCGAAGAGGGAGGGTCAGACAACGATTCGTTGCATGACCCACCGCTTTCGCGAGCAGGCTCGCTCCCACAGTTCAATCAGCTTTCGGTTACGGTCCGGCGCTCGCGGTTGACCAGCAAGCGCTCCGAAGTTTCCAACTGCATGCACCGCTCCAGAAACAGGTACATGTAGTCATAACTCTTGCAGATCGCCTGCCGTAGCTCGGCCTGCAACGCCTTGCTCGGGTTCATGCCGGCCAGGGTGCAGATGATTTCCAGCGCTTCCCACGGATGGGCGTCGTCGTACTGGGCGTGCATCTTCAACCACTTCATCGCGCGCTTGCGATCTTCTTCCGGGAACGCCGCGGCGTAGACCCCGGTCGAGCAGACCACCGCTGACCACTCCCCGGTCGCCCCTTCGATCGCATAGTTGGTCGCGGCAATCGCCACGATCAGCGAATCCGCCGAGCTGGTGTGCCAGCACCAGTGACTCAGAGCGTGCAGCTCCGGCGGCACTTGCTGGGCCTGGAGATCTTCGAGGCTGACGCCATGGGCGCGGCTCCAGTGCATCCAGTAGTCGGCATGGTTGAGTTCGACGCGAATGTTGCGCATCAGCCAGCGCCGCGCCATGTCCTCGCCGGGGTGGCGGGCGAAGCGGGTCTTGGTGAGGTTCTGCGCCATGTACAAGGCAAACTGCTCGACCACCGGCCAGCCGCCGATCAGGTACTGGCGCATGGTTTTCGCGCTGAGTCTGTTGTCGCGCATGCGCTGATAAAGTTCATGTTCGACAACCCGGCGCTTGCTCTCGCTGCAATCCTTGATGAGCTGTTGCGCCCAGGCAGGATAACTTGCAGCTTCCATGAGGGGTCCGGTTCGGTTGAATGTGTCGATCACTGTTCGGCTCCTTTTGAGTTGTGATGGCAAGGATCGGCGAGAGACTTCAACGGAACGTGCCAGGCGCTTTGAACAACAACGGCTGCGGTCTGGCAGGGCGACTTTGCAAACTGTCACAGGTAAATAACTGCGGGCGCTCGATGACATACCCTTGAGCGTAATCCACACCTATTTCAAGCAATGCCTGTTCGATCTGGTTAGTTTCAACAAACTCGGCAATTGTCTGCTTACCCATAACATGGCCAATGTGATTGATCACTTCGACCATTGCCCGATTAATCGGGTCGTCCAGCATATCCTTAACGAAACTCCCGTCGATCTTCAGGAAGTCTACAGGCAAATGTTTCAAGTAAGCGAATGAAGACATTCCGGCACAAAAGTCATCCAGAGAAAAGTGACAACCTAAGCCTTTGAGTTCATTGATAAAACGAATTGCGCTGCCAAGATTTGCGATTGCACTGGTTTCAGTAATTTCAAAACAAATCATTTCAGGCGGTATAGCGTAGTTAACAAACTGTTCCCGCAGGAAGTGCAAAAACGCGTCATCTCCTATAGTAATGCCTGACAGATTAATCGCACACATTGCCAAAGGAAGTTCATGTTCCTGTTCAATACACTGGGCAATAACCTTGAAAACATTTTCAACTACCCAGCGATCTAACTGGGTCATCAAACCATATCGCTCCGCTGCCGGAATAAAACTGTCAGGCAAAATCATCCGCCCGGATTCATCATGCAAACGCAGGAGGATTTCGATGTGTCCGGCCTGGCCGGGTTGCGGCTTGAGCGGTGCGATCTGCTGGGCATAAAGGCAGAAGCGGTTTTCTTCCAGCGCCATATGCAGGCGCTGCACCCAGGCCATTTCACCGAAGCGCATGGACAGTTCGGAGTCGTCCGCATGATAGACCTGCACGCGGTTGCGGCCTTTTTCCTTGGCCATGTAGCAAGCCATGTCCGCCGCGCGCAGGGAGGCTTCAAGGGTGGTCGGATTCTGCGCGATATGCACCAGGCCGATACTGACGGTGGTCAGGAACGGCCGCCCCTTCCAGACAAAATGCAGGTTCTGCACGGTCTGGCGCAGGCTTTCGGCAATCTTCTCGGCGATGTCCGGCGGGCAGTTCTCGAGCAAAATCCCGAATTCATCGCCGCCCAGTCGCGCCAGGGTATCGCCCTCGCGCAAGTCTGATTGCAGCAGCGTGCAGATGTGCCGCAGCAACTCATCGCCCGCCGCGTGCCCGCAGGTGTCGTTGACCAGTTTGAACTGGTCGAGATCGAGGAACATCAGTGCGTGCCGGCCGGGCTGGCGCGTCAGTTTGTGCAAGGCCTGTTCGAGGCGATATTCGAATTCGCGGCGGTTGGCCAGCCCGGTCAGCGCATCGTGAGTCGCCTGCCAGGACAGATTGGCGATGTATTGCCGCTCCTGGGTCATGTCGTGCAGCACCAGCACCGTGCCGCTGACATTCCCGGCATTGCGGATCGGCGCGCCGACCAGTGTCACCGACAGGGTGCTGCCGTCCAGACGCTGGATCAGCTTGGAATGTTCGCTGCCGCCGCTGAGCTGGCCGCTGAGAATGTGCTCGATCAACGTCAGCCCTTCGGTCTGGGCGTTATCGTCGAGCAGGTTGAACAGCGCCGACAACGGCAGCCCCGCCGCCTGCTCGGCCTTCCAGTGCGTCATGGCCTCGGCGGCGGGGTTCATGTAATCGATCGCGCCGTTGACGTCGGTGGTGATCACGCCATCGCCAATCGACTGCAGCGTGATATGCGCGCGATCCTTTTCCAGTTGCAGCGCCTGGGCAAACTCATGGCGCTGCTTGAGCAGCTTGTGCGTGCGCCACAGCGCCAGCGCGATCAGACCCAGCGCGGTGGCCAGGTTGGTGAACAGCAGCAGGCGCATGATCACCCGCGAGCCTTCGCCCAAGGCATCGCTGAAAGCCCTGGCCGCTGGGGTGACTGCATCGTTGATGGCGAAGATCTGTAACTTCCAGCGCTGCACATCGCCGGGGCTGGCCTGGTTCTGCGCAATGCCTTGGTGCATCTCCTGCGCGACTTCGTGCAGTCGGTCGAGATAGGCATCGCCAATCGTCCAGCGATCGATCGCGGTTTCCAGATAACTATAGTGGCGGAAATTGAGGTACAGCCAGATGACGCTGGAGACATCGTCCGGATGATTACCGCCCTTGAGAATGCCTTCGCGCGCCGCTTGCAGATCCGGCGGCTGACGATCCAGCGCCAGGCGCAATTGGTGCCCGCCCTGGGGCACGGCGATCGCCGTCAGGTATTTGCGATAGATCGCCTCGTCACGGCTGTCGGCGTAGAGGTTGAGGTAATAGATGGCGTCTTTCTGGCCCTTGGACCACAGGCTTTCGCCAGCGACGTAGCCACGCACGGCCGAAAGCACGTAAAGGCTCACGCCCCCCAGTAATGCCTGGAACACCACGACAGCAATAAAGGGCCAGACGATACCCAACAACCGTGGTGTTCCCAGAGTCTGCTTTTGCTTCATGAGAGTCCTTGCATGAGCACTGCCCGCTCGCCTTCCGGGCGAATTCGCTATGACGAGACTAGGTGGGGTTCTCGTTCAAGGCAAGGCGCGGCGTTACACCGCGCGCAGAACCTCTGACAGGTCGGCGAGGGTTTCGATCAGTGCTGTTGCAAGTTGCCGTAGAGCTTGGCGTACAGACCGCCGTCGGCGATCAGCTGACGGTGGTCGCCGTCCTCGGCGATCTGCCCGCCGTCGAACACCAGCACGCGGTCGGCCTGCTTCACCGCCGACAGGCGATGGGCAATGATCAGCGTGGTGCGGCCATGGAGAAACTTCGCCATCGCCTGGTGCAGGTTGTACTCGGTGGCGGCATCGAGGGCCGAGGTGGCTTCGTCGAGAATCACCACTTTCGGCTCGGCGAGAATCATCCGCGCAATCGCCAGACGCTGGCGCTGACCGCCGGACAAACGCACGCCGGAACGCCCGACGATGCTGTCGAGACCAGCGGGCAGCGCACGGATGGTCGCGGCCATTTGCGCGATTTCCAGCGCCTGCCAGCAGGCTTCGTCGCCGCGCATGCGGCCCATGGTCAGATTGGCGCGCACGCTGTCGTTGAACAGCGCCGGATGCTGCAGCACCACCGCGACGTTCTCGCGCACCGTCTCCAGACCGATCTCCTGCTGGGTCGACCCGCCAAAGCGGATGGTCCCGGCCGCTGGCGTGTACAGGCCCAACAGCAATTGCACCAAGGTGCTTTTGCCGCCGCCGCTGGCGCCGACGATCGCGACTTTTTCGCCGGGCAGGATCGACAGGTTCATCTGATCCAGCACCAACTCGTCGCCATAACCGAAACTCAGGCCTTGCACCTCGATGCCGACGGTGTCGCGCCCCTTGAACGGATCGATGCCGCCGGGATACTGCGGCTCGTCGGCACGCGCCAGCAGTTCATTGATCCGCGTCAGCGCACCGCCCGCCGCGTAATAGGCGTATTGCAGATTGAGCAGCTGTTCGACCGGGCCGATCATGAACCACAGGTAACTGAACACCGCGAGCATCTGCCCGATCGACAGGTCGGAAAACAGCACGGTGAGCATCGCCGCCGCGCGGAAGATGTCGATGCCGAACTGGAACAACAAACCACTGGCGCGGTTCGAGGCGTCGGTTTTCCACTGCGAGTTGACTGCGTAGTTGCGCACCTCCTGCGCGCGCAAACCGAGGCGCCCGAGGAAATAGCCCTGACGATTGCCCGCGCGCACTTCCTGAATCGCATCGAGGGTTTCGCTCAGCGCCTGAGTGAAGCGCGAGGTGCTGTCGTTCTCGAGTTTTTTCAGGTGCTTGACGCGCTTGCCCAACTGCACCGTGGCGTAGATCACCAACGGGTTGAACAGCAGAATAAGCAGCGCCAGCTTCCAGTGCATCCACATCAGAATGCTGGCGGTGCCGACCAGGGTCAGCATCGCGACGAGGAAGCGGCTGAGGGTTTCGCCGACGAATTTGTCGAGGGTGTCCAGATCGGTGACCAAATGCGTGGTCACCGTGCCGCTGCCGAGGCTTTCGTATTCGCCGAGGGAAATGCGCTTGAGCCGCTCGATCAGGCGCACGCGAATGCGGTAGACGATGTCCTTGGCCAGGCGCGCGAACAATCGCGACTGCAACACGCCAAAACACAGGGCGCTGCAACGCAAGGTCAGGGTCACCACCAGCATCAGACCGATATAACCCGCCGCCTGCTGCCACATGCTCGGCAGAAAGTGGTTCATGACTTTCAGCGCGGCATCGCCGTGGCCGAGCAGCACTTCGTCGACCAGCAACGGCAGCAGCAAGGGAATCGGCACGCTGCACAGCGTCGCCAGCACGGCCACGCCGTTGGCGATCCACAGGGATTTCTTGTGATGCAGTGCCAGACGCCGGACTTCAGCCCAGCTCAGCCGGTCGACACGCTCTTCGGCTGGAGTGTCATCGGCACGGTCAGACACAGGCCGCGCGCTCCAGCCAGCGGCCGAGCAACGGCGAAAGCTCGCTGAGCGGTTGATAGCCGTTGGTCAGCAGCGCCAGTTGCCCGTTGCGCTCGGCCAGCAGGGTCGGAAAACCGGCGATGCCCAGATCCTGTACCCAGGTGAAATCGGCCTGGGTCGCCTTGTGCTGATCGGCATGATCGAACAACGCGGCGAATTCGATCCGCGGCACACCGGCCTGCTCCGCCAGTTCGACCAGCACGCTGGCCTGAGTGACATCGCGACCTTCGGCGTAGAACGCCTGCTGGATCATCCCGACCAGTGTCCACGCGCAATCCGGCGCCAGACTGCGCGCGGTGACAATCGCGCGACAGGCAGGCTCGGTGTCGTAGACAAAACCGTCAGGCAACGCGCCATCGAACTTGAACGGCTGGCCGGTGGCCTCGGTGACCGCTTGCCAGTGCTCAAGAATGTAGCGCCGCGTGGTCGGCTCCAGCGCCGAGCCGCTGCCGGTGCGCAAACCGCCGACCACCAGATGCAGTTCGACCCCGGCTGCCTGCGCCTGCTCGACCAGTGCCTTGGCCACCGGAGCAAAACCCCAGCACCATGAACACATCGGATCCATCACATAAAGCAGGCGCGCAGACATGGTTAAGCCTCGGAGGATGCTTGCTTATAGTTGTAGCCGATCGGGTGCGGCTGGTTGCGCGCCTTGGCCAGTTCGATCTGCTTTTGCCGATCGATGGCGCTGCGCCGGGTTTTCTCGCTGAGCTTGTCCCAGCAGTGCGGGCAACTGATGCCGGCGACGTAGTGCTCGGAGGCGCGATCTTCAACGCTGACCGGCGTGCGGCAGGCATGACATTGATCGTAGTCGCCTTCCGTCAGGTCGTGACGCACGGTGACGCGGTTGTCGAAGACGAAGCAGTCGCCGCGCCACTTGGTTTCTTCCTGCGGCACCTCTTCGAGGTACTTCAGGATGCCGCCCTTGAGGTGGTAAACCTCTTCGAAACCTTCGCCGAGCATGTAGCTCGAGGCTTTCTCGCAGCGGATGCCGCCGGTGCAGAACATCGCGACCTTCTTGTGCACGGCCGGGTCGAAGTGTTCTTTGATGTAGTCGGGAAACTCGCGAAAACTGGTGGTTTTCGGATCGATGGCGCCTTCGAAGGTGCCGATCGACACTTCGTAATCGTTGCGCGTGTCGATCAGCAGCACTTCCGGGTCGCTGATCAGCGCGTTCCAGTCCTGCGGCTCGACGTAAGTGCCGACCTTCTTGTTCGGGTCAACGCCTTCGACGCCAAGGGTGACGATCTCTTTCTTCAGCTTGACCTTGGTGCGATAGAACGGCTGTTCGTCGCAGTACGATTCCTTGTGGTCGATGTCGACCATGCGCGGATCGTTCTTGAGCCAGGCGAGCAGGCCGTCGATACCTTCGCGACTGCCGGAAACCGTGCCGTTGATGCCTTCTTCGGCGATCAGCAGAGTGCCTTTGATGCTGTTGTCGACCATCGCTTGCAGCAGTGGCTCGCGCAGGTCAACGTAATCTTCGAGGGTGACGAACTTGTACAGTGCCGCCACGACAATCGGTTGTGTCATGGGTATTTCTCCAGGTGGCTACCCTCGCAAAGGGTGAACCGGATTCAAAAAAAAACGCGCCGGCTAAGCGGCGCGTTGCGGATTCTAGCAAAAACATGATGTGTTTTGGATTTACTCAGTCTTCTGTGACAACACAAAACCTGTGGCGAGGGGATTTATCCCCGTTGGGTGGCGAAGCAACCCTAAACCCATTCAGCCCCGTTCCTTCTGCCAGGACCGTGGTTACAGGGTTTACGACTGCTGCGCAGCCGAACGGGGATAAATCCCCTCGCCACAAAAATCCCGCCACATCCAAAATCAGTGCTTGCTACCGCCGGCACAGGTCGGCGACGCCGGGGCGCCGTCGATCTCTGCCCATTCCTGCGGGGTGTAAGTGTGCAGCGCCAACGCATGGAACTCGCCCATCAGCTCGCCGAGCGTGCCGTAGACTTTCTGGTGGCGCTTGACCCGGTTCAGGCCTTCGAACTGCGCGCTGACCACCACCGCTTTGTAGTGGGTCTGTGACCCGCGACTGTGCATGTGGCTTTCATCGAGCACTTGCAGGTGCTCAGGCTGCAACAGGGCCAGCGTCGATTCGATGCGTTGTTGCATGGTCATCACGAACTCCGCTTACTTCTTCTTGGCTGGCGCCGCGGCCGGGGTCAGCTCTTTGGTCATGTCGTCGAGCAGCTTGTT
This sequence comes from Pseudomonas glycinis, assembly GCF_054871425.1. Taxonomy (NCBI): domain Bacteria; kingdom Pseudomonadati; phylum Pseudomonadota; class Gammaproteobacteria; order Pseudomonadales; family Pseudomonadaceae; genus Pseudomonas; species Pseudomonas glycinis. The sequence continues at coordinate 188,936 of NZ_JBTYHF010000010.1, forward strand.
GACCACTGGCACCGCGCTTTCCAGTTTGCCCTGGGTCATCTGCGCCGATTGCTGGGTCAGCTGCGGCATTTTTTCCAGGACCTTTTTGCCCAGTGGCGACTGGTAGAAGGCAACCAGATCTTTCAGCTCGGATTCGCTGAAGTTGCTGGTGTAGAGCTTGACCATGTCGGGCTTGAGCTTGTTCCAGCCGATGGCCTGGTCCAGCGCAGCGTTGGCCTTGGCCTGGTAGGTTTCGAGCACGGCTTTCTTCGACTCAGGGGCTTTGGTCTGTTCAAAGCGCTGGGCGAACATTTGCTGCACTTGCATGTACACCGGGGTACCCAGCTTGTCAGCGTGAGCCAGCGTCAGGAAAGCTTCGGCACTGGCGTTGTGGCTGGCGGTATCGGCAAGCACCTGGCCGCTGGCGCAAACCAGTGCAACCGCGGTACAGATGGCGCGAAGACGAGTCATCGAGTTTCCTTTAAGCAAAGCGAGGTCGAACCCCAAGGGCGACCATTCTGCGCCTAACAATCGCTGTGGCTCAACCCCCGGCCCTTGCCGCGCTTGATTGGCGGGGTTTTGCGGTCAACAATCGAGCCGATGGAACCACCCGGGCCGATGCCGGCCTAAATTGCGCCAACAGACCAACAGGAGTGTGCACGATGAGCCGTATCGAAACCGACAGCCTGGGCCAGATCGAGGTCCCGGACGACGCTTACTGGGGTGCTCAGACGCAACGCTCGCTGATCAACTTCGCCATCGGTCAGGAACGCATGCCGCTACCGGTGCTGCACGCCCTGGCGCTGATCAAGAAAGCCGCCGCACGGGTCAACGACCGCAACGGCGACCTGCCTGCCGACATCGCCCGTCTGATCGAACAGGCCGCCGATGAAGTGCTCGCCGGCGAGCATGACGAGCAGTTCCCGCTGGTGGTCTGGCAGACCGGCAGCGGCACCCAGAGCAACATGAACGTCAACGAAGTGATCGCCGGTCGCGCCAACGAACTGGCCGGCAACCCGCGTGGCGGCAAGTCGCCGGTGCACCCGAACGATCACGTCAATCGCTCGCAAAGTTCCAACGACTGCTTCCCTACCGCCATGAGTATCGCCACCGCCAAAGCGGTGCAGGAACAACTGCTGCCGGCGATTGCCGAGCTGTCCGGTGGCCTTGCCGAACTGGCGGCGCGACACATGAAACTGGTGAAGACCGGGCGCACGCACATGATGGACGCGACGCCGATCACCTTCGGTCAGGAACTGTCCGGCTTCATCGCGCAACTGGATTACGCCGAGCGCGCGATTCGTGCCGCGCTGCCGGCGGTTTGCGAACTGGCTCAGGGCGGCACCGCCGTTGGTACCGGTTTGAATTCGCCACACGGCTTCGGTGAGGCGATTGCCGCCGAACTCGCAGCACTGTCCGGTCTGCCGTTCGTCACCGCGCCGAACAAGTTCGCCGCGCTGGCCGGTCATGAACCGTTGGTAACGCTGTCGGGTGCACTGAAAACCCTCGCCGTGGCCTTGATGAAGATCGCCAACGACCTGCGTCTGCTGGGCTCAGGTCCTCGCGCAGGTTTCGCTGAAGTGAAGCTGCCGGCCAACGAACCCGGCAGCTCGATCATGCCCGGCAAGGTCAACCCGACCCAGTGCGAAGCGCTGTCGATGCTCGCCTGTCAGGTGCTCGGCAATGACGTGGCGATCGGTTTTGCCGCCAGTCAGGGGCACTTGCAGCTGAACGTGTTCAAACCGGTGATCATCCACAACCTGCTGCAATCGATCCGTCTGCTTGGTGATGGCTGCAGCAACTTCCAGCAGCACTGCATCGCCGGCCTCGAACCGGATGCCGAGGTCATGGCCAAGCATCTGGAACGTGGATTGATGCTGGTGACCGCGCTGAACCCGCACATCGGTTATGACAAGTCGGCGGAGATCGCCAAGAAGGCCTACAGCGAAGGGCTGACTTTGCGTGAGGCGGCGTTGCAGCTGGGTTATCTGACGGATGAAGAGTTCGACGCTTGGGTGCGGCCGGAAAACATGATCGAGGCTGGCGCCAAGGGCTGAGTCATTTAGCGCCTGAAAATCCGTCTTCGCGAGCAGGCTCGCTACCACAGGAAAATTGCATTGCAAAGTGGGAGCGAGCCTGCTCGCGAATTCAGGCGCCGCCGATCGTCAGCCTGGCACAACCCTGGCCCGCCGCGCCCTGAGCCCGGCAATCAACGATGGCCCCAACGCCACCAGCGCCGAACCCAGCACCACCAGCACCGCCCCGCCATAGCCCAGCGCATTGATCTGCTCGGCATGCACATAGTCCGGCCAGATCCGCGCCGCAATCGCCACCGCCACAAACGTCACCAGCGGCGTGATTGCCAATGTTGCGCTGACCCGCGATGCTTCCCAGTGCGCCAGTGCTTCGGCGAATGCGCCGTAGGCGATCAAGGTGTTCATGCAGCACGCCAACAGCAGCCAGCCCTGCAACGGGCTCAGGTTGAGCGCTTCCAGCGGATGCACCCACGGCGTCAGCAATAACCCGCAGAACAGATAGATCACCATCATCACCTGCAACGAATTCCACACCGTCAGCAATTGCTTCTGGCCCAGCGCATAGAAGGTCCAGACCGTCGACGCCAGCAGCACCAGCAGCACGCCGGCGGTGTAGTCGGACAGCGAGGTCAGCAGCTCCGCCAGGCGCTGATTGAAGAACAGGCCGAAGCCGATCAGCAACACCAGCAAGCCGATGCCCTGGCCAATGCTGAAGCGCTCCTTGAACACGAACAGACTGGCGATCAGCAGCATGATCGGCCCCATTTGCACCACCAATTGCGCGGTGCCGGGGCTGAGCAGGTTGAGGCCCATCAGGTACAGCACGTAATTGCCGACCAGCCCCAGCACCGCCATCAGCACCAGCCAGCCACCCTTCGGCCCGAGCACCTTGCGACTTGGCAGGCGCTTGACCGACGCCAGATAGATGAACAGGCAGCCACCGGACACCATCAGGCGAAACCAGGTCACCGTGACCGGGTCCATCACCTGCAATACCTGTTTGAGCTTGATCGGCAGGATGCCCCACAGAAACGCGGTCAGCAGCGCCAGGAACAGTCCGTACACCCAGCGCCCCGATGAAATGTGCATGCGAACCCCAAAAGCCTGCTGACAAGAACACTCATTCTAGGCGTCCGGCTGCGCACAACACAGGGACAGTTACCGGCAGGCCGCGAATGAAACTGTGCAGGTCGCAGCAGTAAACCGGCGCGCCGCCGTTGATCGGCCGGGCAGGCGCGCCAAGTGCTTCAGGCATAAGCTGATTGCAGACCTTTCAACGCATATCAGGGAGACCGACATGTACGCCATGCGCGCCGAGGACAGCGCCCCCGCCACCCGTTTTCGCAGCGACCGCGTGTGTCGGGTCAATGGCGAGCTGTATTTCAGCACCCGGGAAAATACCCTCGAAGGGCCGTATGACAGTCAGGTGATCGAGCGGGAGATTCAGGCTTATATAGCGCGGATGCAGCGGCAGGGTTCCAGCCGCTGAGCCGTGGCGCTGCCTTCGCGAGCAGGCTCGCTCCCACAGGATTTTGGTGAACATTGAAATTATGTACACCCTGAACCTGTGGGAGCGAGCCTGCTCGCGAAGGGGCCTGAACAGGCAACCAATCCTTTAGCGCACCGCCTCAAACAACCCACTCGCCCCCATCCCGCCACCCACGCACATGGTGACGATGCCGTAGCGCAAATTGCGTCGCTGCAATTCCCGGATCAAATGCCCGACCTGACGCGAGCCGGTCATGCCGAACGGGTGGCCGATGGAAATCGAGCCGCCGTTGACGTTGTATTTGTCGTTGTCGATCTCCAGCCGGTCGCGGCTGTACAGGCACTGCGAAGCGAACGCCTCGTTCAACTCCCACAGATCGATATCCGCCACTTGCAGGCCCTTGGCCTTGAGCAGTTTCGGCACCGAGAACACCGGGCCGATGCCCATTTCGTCCGGCTCGCAACCGGCGACGGTGAAGCCACGGAAAAACGCTTTCGGCTTGAGCCCCAGCTCCAGCGCTTTATCCAGGCTCATCACCAGTGTCATCGAGGCACCGTCGGACAGCTGCGAGGAATTGCCCGCCGTCACCGAACCGTCGTCGGCGAACACCGGTTTCAAACCGGCAAGGCTTTCGTAGGTGGTGTCCGGGCGGTTGCAGTCGTCGCGCTCGACGACGCCGTCGACAATCTGCACTTCACCGCTGTTCTTATCCTCGACCCGATATTTCACCGCCATCGGCACGATTTCATCGTCGAACAGACCCGCAGCCTGGGCCTGGGCCGTACGGATCTGGCTTTGCAGCGCATAGCGATCCTGGGCTTCGCGGCTGACACCGTAACGGCGCGCCACCACTTCGGCGGTCTGGCCCATGGTGTAGTAGATGCCGGGAGTCTGTTGCTTGAGCAGCGGGTTGATCAGGTGATCGGTGTTGACGCTTTTCAGGGTCAGGCTGATCGACTCGACGCCGCCGGCAACGATGATGTCGCTGCAACCGGAGGCGATCTGGTTGGCGGCAATCGCAATCGCCTGCAAGCCCGAGGAACAGAAACGGTTGAGGGTCATGCCGGCGGTGCCGGTGCCCAGGCGCGACAGTACCGCGACGTTGCGGCCGATGTTGTAGCCCTGCGCGCCCTCGTTGGAGCCGGCGCCAACGATGCAGTCCTCGACGCTGGCCGGGTCGATATCGTTGCGGGTCAGCAGCGCATTGACGCAGTGGGCCGCCATGTCATCGGGGCGGGTCTGGTTGAACTTGCCGCGAAAGGATTTGGCCAGGCCGGTCCGCACGCTGTCGACGATCACCACTTCACGCATGGCATACCTCATTGTTGTTGTCGGTTGAGAGTGGACCTGAGCATAAGTCCACCTTCTTGCCGACCGCGAGGATCATTCACCCGGCGTATGCGCGGCCATCGCTTCAGTCCTTGTGCTTTTTGGCCTTCTTGTCGGATTTCTCGAACGCGTCTTCCAGCGCGCGGTTGATGGTGCGCAAAACTTTCACCCGTGCCCAGCGTTTATCGTTGGCCTCGACCAGCGTCCACGGCGCGATCTCGGTGCTGGTGCGATCGACCATGTCGCCGACCGCCCGGCGATAGTCGTCCCACTTTTCCCGGTTGCGCCAGTCGTCCTCGGTAATCTTGAAGCGCTTGAAGGAAATCTCTTCGCGCTCCTGAAAGCGCTCCATCTGCGTGTCCTTGTCGATGGCCAGCCAGAACTTGACCACGATGACGCCGGCATCGGCCAGTTGCTCTTCGAAGTCATTGATTTCGCCGTAGGCGCGCAGCCAGTCGGCCGGAGTGCAGAAGCCTTCGATCCGCTCGACCAGCACCCGCCCATACCAAGAGCGGTCGAACACGGTGAATTTGCCCCGCGCCGGAAGGTGTCGCCAGAACCGCCACAGATACGGTTGTGCGCGCTCTTCTTCGGTCGGCGCGGCGATCGGGACGATGCTGTACTGACGCGGATCGAGCGCCGCTGCCACGCGGCGAATCGCCCCGCCCTTGCCGGCCGCGTCGTTACCCTCGAACACCGCGACCAGCGCATGGCGACGCATGCGTTTGTCGCGCATCAGCCCGGACAGACGCGCCTGTTCGGTGATCAGTTGTTCTTCATAGTCTTTCTTGTCCAGACGCTGGGTCAGGTCGAGGCTGTCGAGCAGGTTCAACTGATCGACCGGCGTGCCCAGCGGCGCGGCACTGACTTCGTGTGGATTGACCTCGGCACGCTTGAGCGCACTTTGCAGGCCTTCGAGGAGAATCTTGCCCACCGCCAGGCTGCGGTAATTGGCATCGACGCCTTCGATGACATGCCACGGTGCGTAATCGCGACTGGTACGGCGCAGCACCCGCTCGCCGTATTTGACGAACTTGTCGTAGGTCTGCGACTGCTGCCAGTCCAGCGGGCTGATGCGCCAGCTGTGCAGCGGGTCGTCGGCCAGCGATTTGAGCCGCGCTTTCATTTGCTTCTTGGACAGGTGAAACCAGAACTTGAAGATCAGCGCGCCTTCATCGCAGAGCATTTTTTCCAGACGCTCGGCGCCGGCGATGGCCTGGTCCAGACGCGGATCCTTAAACAGTCCGTGCACCCGGCCCTGGAGCATCTGGCTGTACCAGTTACCGAAGAACACGCCCATCCGCCCCTTGGCCGGCAGCATCCGCCAGTAGCGCCAGGCGGGTGGCCGCGCCAGTTCTTCATCGGTTTGTTGGTCGAAGGTGCGCACTTCGATCAGGCGCGGGTCCATCCACTCGTTGAGCAGCTTGACCGTCTCGCCCTTGCCCGCCCCTTCGATGCCGTTGATCAGGATGATCACCGGAAAGCGTTTCTGCTGCTGCAACTCGAACTGCGCTTCCAGCAAGGCTTCACGCAGCGCAGGGACCGCCGCCTCATAAGTGTCTTTGTCGATGGCGTGACCGATTTCAGCGGATTCAAACATTGGACGGCTCCTTCCAGGGTTCAGCAAGACTAGCGGATTGGGCACGGGCGCAGGGCAGAAATTCCCATGAACTCAGGACGGGATGAGAACTTTGTGGTGAGGGGATTTATCGTTGACTGGCTGTGCAGTAGTCGTAGATACGGGAAGTGTGGTTTGGATCGGGAAGCCGGGGTGGATGGTTTTGGGACTGCTTCGCAGTCCAGCGGGGATAAATCCCCTCGCCACAGGGTTCTTTTCACCGCGAGTCTTGTGGTTTTGGGACTGCTTCGCAGTCCAGAGGGGATAAATCCCCTCGCCACAGGGTTCTTTTCACTGCGAGTCTTGTGGTTTTGGGACTGCTTCGCAGTCCAGCGGGGATGAATCCCCTCGCCACAGGGTTCTTTTCACTGCGAGTCTTGTGGTTTTGGGACTGCTGCGCAGTCCAGCGGGGATGAATCCCCTCGCCACAGGGTTCTTTTCACCGCGAGTCTTGTGCTGGATCGGTAGTACCGGCGCGATCGGCTAGAATGGCCGCCTTGTGTTTGCCGAGCCTGCCATGAAAGCCGAAATGCCCCACGCCCAACTCGACTGGGACGACCAGGGACGCCCACGTTCGCGGGTGTTTGATGACGTGTATTTTTCCGATCAGTCGGGGCTGGAGGAAACCCGTTACGTGTTTCTTGAACAGAACCGTCTGGCCGAGCGTTTCGCTGCGCTGCCGGCGGATGGTCGGCTGGTCATTGGCGAAACCGGCTTCGGCACCGGGCTGAATTTTCTTTGCGCCTGGCAGCTATTCGAACAACACGCAGTGGCCGGTGCGCGCCTGCATTTTGTCAGCGTCGAGAAGTACCCGCTGGCGCCTGCGGATCTGCGCCGGGCCTTGGCACTGTGGCCGGAACTCAGGCCGTTGGCCGATCAGTTGCTCAGGCACTACGTGGCGATTCATCAAGGCTTTCAGCGCATTACTTTGGCCGAAGGTCGAGTGACGCTGACCTTGCTGATCGGCGATGCGCTGGAGCAACTGCCGCAACTCGATGCACAGATCGACGCGTGGTTTCTCGATGGTTTTGCCCCGGCGAAAAATCCGGACATGTGGACCGCTGAGCTGTTCGTCGAACTGGCGCGCTTGGCCGCACCGGGATCGACTATCAGCACCTTCACCAGCACCGGTTGGGTCCGGCGTCTGCTCAACGCTGCCGGGTTCAAGATGAAGCGCACACCGGGCATCGGCCACAAGTGGGAAATCCTGCGTGGCGAATTTCTCGGTTGGCCCGCCGAGGTGGCGGCGCCCATACCGGCGAAACCCTGGTTCGCCCGCCCTGCTCCGTTGCGCGGTGAGCGCCGGGCGCTGGTGATCGGCGCGGGCCTGGCCGGCTGCGCGACGGCGTCGAGTCTGGCGGCGCGCGGCTGGCAGGTGAGTCTGCTCGAGCGTCACGCGGCGGTGGCGCAGGAAGCTTCGGGGAATCCGCAAGGCGTGCTCTATCTCAAGTTGTCCGCCCATGGCACGGCGTTGTCGCAGTTGATCGTCAGCGGCTTCGGTTACACCCGGCGCCTGCTGGAAAGCCTGCAACGCGGCAGCGACTGGGATGACTGCGGCGTACTGCAATTGGCGTTCAATGCCAAGGAAGCCGAGCGCCACGGGCAACTGGCGGCGGCGTTTCCTGAAGATCTCTTGCAGTGGCTGGAACAACCCGAAGCGCAGGCTCGCGCCGGTGTCGGCGTGGCCCACGGCGGCTTGTTTTACCCCGAAGGCGGCTGGGTGCATCCGCCAGCGCTGTGTCAGGCCCAGGCGATGCACGCCAACATTGAATTGCTCAGCCATCACGAAGCTTTGGAAATGCGCAAAGTCGCTGACCAGTGGCAAGCGTTCGACGGCGAGCGTTTGCTCGCCAGCGCGCCAGTGGTGATCCTGGCCGGAGCCGCCGAAATCAAACGTTTTGCCCAGAGTGCCGAATTGCCGCTCAAGCGCATTCGCGGGCAGATCACGCGTTTGCCTGAAACCGCAGACAGTCGTGCGCTGGCCACCGTGGTGTGCGCCGAAGGCTACGTCGCCCCGGCGCGTCTGGGCGAGCACACCCTGGGCGCGAGTTTCGACTTCAACAGCGACGACCTGACGCCCACAACTGCCGAGCACCAAGGCAATCTGGCGATGCTCGAAGAGATTTCCAGCGATCTGCTGAGCCGTCTGAACATCAGCGAGCAGCCAATTGAGAACCTTGAGGGCCGCGCAGCCTATCGCTGCACCAGCCCCGATTACCTGCCGATTGTCGGTCCGCTCGCTGATCTGCAAACCTTCAATCAAACCTACGCTGCGTTGAGCAAAGACGCCCGGCAAGTGCCGGACCTCGCCTGCCCATGGCTCGACGGTCTGTACGTCAACAGCGGCCACGGTTCTCGCGGGCTGATCACCGCGCCGCTGTCCGGCGAACTGCTTGCCGCATGGCTGGACAACGAGCCGCTGCCGTTGCCGCGCAGCGTGGCCGAAGCGTGCCATCCCAACCGGTTTGCCTTGCGCAAACTGATTCGCGGCAAGTGAATATCAGATGTCCGGCATCACACAGAGGCCGAGATCCATCAGGCGTATGGACTCTTCGGTCAGGCGCTTGATCACTGCCTCTTGTGCCTGCTCCTTTTCAAGCTGGAGGGCATTCGCCTGACTCACATAGTCGGCACTGAGGAGGGTGTCCGCCTGCTCATCGAGGGCACTCATGCGCGGCGCGAACGATTCATCGATCATTGAAAATTTGCGCGTAAACGTACGCTTCAGATAATCACGCCAGAACGTTCGCTCCTGCATGTATTTCAGCCATTGCGGGGAAAGTTCGGCAGTCATCACGCGATTTCTGGCGACCTCAAGATCAGCGGCTGTCACGCCACTCTGGGCATCGAACAGCATACCTTTCGGTTGACCGCGCAGCCCCAGCTCATCGGTCAGACCGATGCGATAAGCAAGGTTCATTTCCAGTGCATCGACCTTCGGCGCCCGGAGCGAATGCTCCAGGGCAATTTCTTCCAGCTTGTCCAGCCTGAACAGACTGCGGCCCAGTTCCAGCAGAGCTTTGGCAGTGACCTTGCGGCCGCTTGCCGCGCTGGTTACCCGCTCGACTTCCACCTCGACTTCCAGGCGACTGAACACCAGCGTTGCGTTGTCGGTGCAATGAAGCGGATCGGCAGCCGTGTCGAGCACTTGTTCACACAGCGGCCCGTCAGCTTCGGCCGCCTTCAGTACCGCCCAGACGCGTCGCTGCAAGTCGGCGCTGGCCTTTTTCCCGTCCGCGGTATCGCCCAGTTGCGCCAGCACGGTGAACAACCCATCGGCCTTCGGCTCGTTTCGCAATGCCGTCCAGATCCGCGTCTGTTCTGCCCACTCCTCGCCACTGTTCTTGGTCAACCAGAGCGAGCGGGCGTGTTGCTCGTTCATCCTGGCGATGTCATCGGGGAGGTAGTCCATACCGATGCCGAAATTATCGCGATAGTTTTCCAGATGCGTTTTGCTGCGTTCGGAAAAAGGATTCAGTCCCAGCTTGAGTGCGCTGGTGAAATGGCGTGTTTTCTGGAATAACCAGTCGGGCAGCTCTTTGATTTTATTCCCGGTCAGGTTCATCAATTCAATGTGGACGGAGTTGGACAGGCCTTCTGGCAGTTCCGTGATGCCGGTGTCTTGCAGGGACAAGCGGCGCAGTTGCTTCATTTGACTGAAATCCGGGGTGGCGCCCAACGGATTCCTGTCCAGATTCAGGTAACGCAACGTGCTCAGGTTGTTCAGCTTCGCCAGGGTCTGTTCGGTCAGCTTGAGCTGATTGCCTGCCAGGCTCAGCCGTTGCAGACGCGGCATGTGCGACAACATTTCAGGCAGCCGGGTGATCGTGTTGCTGCCCAGTTCCAGTAGCTCGAGCTGTTTGAAGGACTTGAGGAAGTGCGCGACATCATCACCCAGCGCCATGTTGCGCATCGACAATTGCTCTATGTGGTCGAAGCTCACCGACGGCGGCAATGTTGGCACCTTACCGATGCGCATGCCGTCAAGGTTGAGGGTACAGAGGCTTTTTCCCTCTTCGTTGGTGGCCCAATGAAAGCGTCGAAATCCTTCTTCGATCAACTCGGCGGCGATTTTCCGGCTGTGCCGCGCTTCGGCCAGATCGCCCCCCATGGCTTTCAGTGCGGCGGCATCTTCGCTCCAGACAAACAGCGCGTCACGCAGGGTTTGCAGATCCTGACGCAGGGCTTTGATGCGGGTCGCACGGCTCAACGGATCATCGCCCAGCTCATCGAGCAATTGGCTGAGCTGCTGCTGATTCAAGCGTGGATACAGTTTGCGCGCCTTGCGCAGCAGCGCCCGCGAATGCTCCGTCCCGGCAGCCTGATCGCTCTGCATGCAGGCCGGCTCGACAAGCCGAGGCTCAAACGTGCCGCGAACCAATGTCTGCGCCGTCTCCTCGCGTTCATCCAGCGCCGCATCGAGCAATTTGCTGCGCAAGCGCACGGTGTCGGCCTGCGCAGACTCGCCCAACCCGGCGGCCGTCCGCTGACGCAACGGCAGCGCTTTGAGAATCGCGCTGTACAGATCCCCCGGCGCTGCTGCCACTTTGCCAAGTGACTTGCCGTCGCCACTGAACGCCTCGTAACCGGCAGCAGACTTCACCAGCGAGCAGGTATTTTCGGGTTTCGCAGAGGCATCGCCGATGGCTTCCAGGATTGGCCCGGCGAGTGTCTTGTCACGCACTTGCAAGCGCAATTGCGCATCCCAGCCGCTCAGTCGTGGCAGCAACTGAATGGCCAGTTTGTCGGTATCGGCATTGGCCAGTCGTGGCCAATGCAAACCTGCCAGGGCACGATCGAGTCGCACTGCGTTGATGTTTTGCCTGACGCGTTGCCCCATCCGTAACGGCACCTGCCCGGTCTCGCGCAGATGCAATCGTTCGATACTCGGCGCGCGCTCGATCAGCCGCTGCCCATGGCGCGTCGCAATGGCGGCAAAGACCTTGCGCAACTTCAGCACATCGTCCGCCTCGCTTCGGTCATAACGCTGATACATACGCTCAAGCACCGCCCGATGATCCGTCTTCAGCGCCGCGCCGAGCTTTTTCGCCAGCGCCGACTCTTCCAGGCTGGCGGCGGTTTTACCGCCGAGCAAAGCATCGACTTCGTTCTGGTACAGGCCATCAATGACCGTTCGCAGCAACTGCCCCGCCGCCAGTTGTTCACGGCTGACTGCCACGCTCAGAGCTTCGTCGGGCTCGCGGGTCAATGGATATGTGGCCTCGACGCTGCCATCGGCGTTGGTCACCTCGATATAGCGGTCGGTTGGCCAGCCCTTGAGCTTGGGCAATGCGTGCAATTGCTCGTCGGCGGGCTGGCCGGAATGTACTTCGCCGGCCTGCAGTTCGCGGGTCAGCTGGCGCAGTTGACGGGACAGACGCACGCGTTCCACCGTGTCGCGCAGACGCTCCGGCAACGCCAGGTTATCGTTGAACGCCTGGAGCAATTGGTCATGACTGGTGCCACTGAGCCGACGCATGTTATCCAGGTCGCTGTCGGTGAATTCGCTCAGGTGCGGGTCGATGCGTTTGAGTGCGTACGCAGAACTGCCCCACTCCTCGGGCTCTTCGCCAGGAATGCGCCAGCCCCCCTCAACGTGTCGGGCCAACTCCGGGGCATAGGCGTCAGCGCGACTGGCATGCTCCAGACGCCACAGGCTGGCATCGGCATCGTAACTGCCGGCAAAGAATCGATGATCGACACGCCCAAGGGTTTTGCGGCCCACCTGATAAAACTCCTTGGAGCTGGCATCAATGGTGAATCCCGCCGGGAGTGAATGCTCATAGGCAACGAGATCGGGCTTCCACAGACGTGCCTTGCCTGCGTGATTGAGGATGGCCCGAAATTGCCCGAAGAACTCCGGGTGCGAGCGCAGCAGTTTGCCGCCCAGCGTGCCCAACGCCTTCTGCCCGCCGGCAAACGCCGCCATCAGCGCAATGTTCTCCACCACGCTGAGCAGGTGCGAAAGCGCTTGCTGATGATCGCCACGCTGCCAGTCTTCGACCCCTTCATACACTTCGCCGAGCAATTGCCCGACCGCAACGCCCATCATCAGTTGGCCAAGGACCGGCACAAACATGCCCGCCACTGACGCAATGGTCACGCCCAACTGGAGAAAATCCAGCAGACGTTTCTGGCGTGCGTCCTCATCGGTATCTGCCGTCGGCACTGCCAGTTTGCGCGCATCGATCTGTAATTTGCCGACGTGACTCTGCACCATGAAATCAAAAAGCGGGACACTCATCGACAGTTGCTTGATGAGGCCCAACTCGCCCTTTTCCTCGAACGTTTTGAAGAAATCGGCTTTGTCATCCTCATCAAGGCATCGACCGAAATAATCCTTGTAGTCCGGTTTGCGCAGTTGTTGCGTGAGATAGTTTTTGAAGGCATTGAAGCTCGGATATTCGTACAACGCCCTCTCGGGCTCGCCCGCCATGTAGACCAGGCAACCATCCTCGGGATGTTCCTGCACCGAGCGCGCGCAGAACACCACGACGCCCCACACGCAGCTGTCCAGTATCTCGATGCCCTGCATGATCATCGGGTCGTTGCCGTGGCGCAGGGTTGCCGACGCCACGCCCTGGGCATCAATCAGATCCTGCAGCATGCGCAATCCCTGCGGAGTGATATCAGCTTTGAGCGCGGCCAGATGGGCGTCGAGCTGCAACAGGTTTTTTTTCATCGCGCCAATGTCGCGGGTCAGGACACTGCTGGTCACGACTTTGCCGTCGGCATCGCGCAGGCCGAAGACTTGCTGGAAATGTTGCTGATATTTCTTGCCCAGGTCGAGCGTGCGGCACAACGCGGCGAACGCCCGCGGTGTCAGGCCCTGCACTCCCGCAGGCGCACTGGCAATGCGCACGGCACTGCCGGACGGGAAACCATCGGCTTGCTCCTCGTCTTCAGTGAAGTTCTGCATCGCCGCCTGCAGCAGGGTTTGCGCGGCGTGTTTTACGACATCGATACCCGCCTGGTTGGTCGCCGTCGCATCGCAGCCGCAATCGTCACCCGGCAGACTGAGCACATCCTGTTCGACGTCATAGACCGCCGGCCACTTGGCGTTCAACGCAGCGGTGAGTTCTTTTTTGCAGAAACCGCGCAACGATTGCAATCCGGCCAGATCCTTGGCCACTTTGAGCTGCAGGCGATGCAGCTCGCGAGCGGTCTGATCCAGCGTGGCCAGCGTGTCGGTCGAAGCCTTGAGCAAATAAGGCGGCAGACTTTTCTCCAGGGCTTCGGCCGTGTCGAGGTCTGCGGTGGCTTCCAGCAGCGTGCCGAGCACTGAAGATGGAGCAAGGTTTTGTTTCTGTTGCTGCACTGACATGGCAATAGTCCTTTATTGCTGTTGGGGCTTTCGACCTTAGCGATGGTGTGAATGAATTGATAATGGAAAAAACTGCTGGCAAATGCCGCAAACACACGCAGTTTTTCGGCCTATAAAACAGCCCGCTACCGCCCCGCAAAAAAACCGGCTAACGCTGCCAGGGGCGCCCTCTAGCACCGACCTGCAGAGGCCGTAGCGCCGCCCTTATAACTTATCGATCTAAAACTCCGCCTACCGTGACAGGTCAGTTTCTGAGTACCCGCACTTTTCGCGTGGTACGGCTTGACCTTCCCCAACGGAAAAACCGGTAAGGACTTTATGTGCGGATTAGCTGGCGAGTTACGTTTTGATCAACGACCTGCAGACCTTGCAGCGATCGAGAGAATCACCCATCACCTGGCCCCTCGCGGCCCTGACGCGTGGGGCTTCCATGCCCAAGGGCCGATTGCCCTGGGTCATCGACGCCTGAAAATCATGGACCTGTCGGACGGCTCGGCGCAGCCGATGATCGACAGCCAACTGGGCCTGTCCCTGGCGTTCAACGGCGCGATCTACAACTTCCCGGAACTGCGCGCAGAGCTTGAAGCACTGGGTTATGCCTTCTATTCGGGTGGCGACACCGAAGTGCTGCTCAAGGGTTATCACGCCTGGGGCGAGGCACTGCTGCCGAAGCTCAACGGCATGTTCGCCTTCGCCATTTGGGAGCGCGATGCCAAGCGCCTGTTCATCGCCCGTGACCGTCTCGGCGTGAAGCCGCTGTACCTGTCGCGCACTGGCCAACGCCTGCGCTTCGCCTCGGCATTGCCAGCGCTGCTCAAGGGCGGCGACATCAACCCGATCCTCGATCCGGTGGCGCTCAATCACTATCTGAATTTCCACGCGGTCGTACCTGCGCCGCGCACCTTGCTGGCCGGTATCGAAAAACTGCCGCCGGCCACCTGGATGCGCGTTGAGGCCGATGGCCGCACCGAGCAGAAAACCTGGTGGACCCTGCCCTACGGCCCGAATGAAGACGAGATAAACCTCAATCTGGAAGACTGGGTCGATCGCGTACTCGACGGCACCCGCGAAGCGGTGGCGATTCGTCAGCGTGCGGCAGTGGACGTCGGTGTGTTGCTTTCCGGCGGTGTCGATTCGAGCATGCTCGTCGGCCTGTTGCGCGAAGTCGGTGTGGAGAATCTGTCGACCTTCTCCATTGGTTTCCAGGATGCCGGCGGCGAGCGCGGCGACGAGTTCCAGTACTCGGACCTGATCGCCAAGCACTACGGCACCCGCCACCATCAGTTGCGCATTGACGAGAAAGAAATCATCGAGCAACTGCCCGCCGCCTTCCGCGCAATGAGCGAACCGATGGTCAGCCATGACTGCATCGCTTTCTATCTGTTGTCCCGTGAAGTGGCCAAGCACTGCAAAGTGGTGCAGAGCGGCCAAGGCGCGGACGAACTGTTTGCCGGTTACCACTGGTATCCGCAGGTCGACGGCGCGGCGGATCCGTACGCCGCTTATCGCGATGCATTCTTCGATCGCAGCTACGACGACTACGCGGCGACGGTCCAGCCGAAATGGCTGGTGGACCATGATGCGGCGGGCGATTTCGTCAAACAGCACTTTGCCCAGCCTGGCGCCGATGCGGCCGTGGACAAGGCGCTGCGCCTGGACAGCACGGTGATGCTGGTCGATGACCCGGTCAAACGCGTCGACAACATGACCATGGCCTGGGGCCTGGAAGCGCGCACGCCGTTTCTCGACTATCGACTGGTCGAACTGTCGGCTCGCGTTCCGGGCAAATTCAAGCTGCCCGATGGCGGCAAGCAAGTGCTCAAGGAAGCCGCACGTCGGGTCATTCCAAGCGAAGTGATCGACCGCAAGAAAGGCTACTTCCCGGTGCCGGGTCTCAAGCACTTGCAGGGCGACACGCTCAATTGGGTGCGCGAGCTGCTGCTGGATCCGAGCCAGGATCGCGGCCTGTTCAACCCGAGCATGCTCGACAAGCTTTTGACTGATCCGCAAGGCCAGCTGACCCCGTTGCGCGGCTCGAAACTGTGGCAACTGGCAGCCCTGAACCTGTGGCTCAGTGAACAAGGAATCTGATTGATGAAACCCCATGCCACGTCCATCAACCAACGCCTGTTGCGTGGTCAGGCCCCCTCGTATGAACGTTTGCAGGCGCGCCTGGCCGAAGACGGCAGCGAGCCTGCCAGCGCCCCGATTGCCGTGCATTGCGGTTGGGGCCGGCTGCTGATCGGTCACACCTTTCCCGACCCGGCGTCACTGGCGCAGGAGCTGCTCAACGAGCAACCCGGCGAGCGCGATATCGCCCTGTATGTTGCCGCACCGCAGCAGATTCTCGGCCTCGAGCCGACGCAGCTGTTTCTCGATCCATCCGACACCCTGCGTTTGTGGTTCAGCGATTACCGGCAGGCAACGCGGGTGTTTCGCGGCTTCCGCATTCGTCGTGCGCAGAGCGAAACCGACTGGCAGGGCATCAACCGTTTGTACCAGGCGCGCGGCATGTTGCCGATCGATCCGGAGCTGCTCACGCCACATCATCAGGGCGGCCCGGTGTACTGGCTGGCGGAAGACGAAGACAGCGGCGCGGTGATCGGCAGTGTCATGGGCCTCAATCATGAAAAAGCCTTCAACGATCCGGAACATGGCAGCAGCCTCTGGTGCCTCGCGGTCGACCCGCATTGCTCGCGCCCCGGCGTCGGCGAAGTGCTGGTGCGACATCTGGTCGAGCACTTCATGAGTCGCGGCCTGGCTTATCTCGATCTGTCGGTGCTGCACGACAATCGTCAGGCGAAAAACCTTTACGCCAAACTGGGTTTCCGCAACCTGCCGACCTTCGCCATCAAGCGCAAGAACGGCATCAACCAGCCGCTGTTTCTCGGCCCGGGCCCGGAGGCGAATTTCAATCCTTACGCGCGCATCATCGTCGAAGAAGCGCATCGACGCGGTATCGACGTGCAAGTCGATGACGCCGACGCCGGGCTGTTCACCCTCAGCCATGGCGGCCGTCGCGTGCGTTGCCGCGAGTCGCTCAGTGACCTTACCAGCGCCATCAGCATGACCTTGTGCCAGGACAAAAGTCTCACCCACAAGGTGCTCAAGGCCGCAGGCCTGAAACTGCCGGCGCAGCAACTGGCGGGCAATGCCGACGACAACCTGGCCTTCCTCGATGAGCACCAACGGGTGGTGGTCAAGCCTCTCGATGGCGAACAGGGCCACGGCGTCGCGGTGGATCTGCGCACCATCGAAGAGGTGCAAAAGGCTATCGAAACCGCCAAGCAGTTCGACAGTCGCGTGCTGCTGGAGAGTTTCCACGAAGGTCTTGATCTGCGCATCGTGGTGATCGGATTTGAAGTGGTGGCGGCGGCGATTCGCAAGCCCGCCGAAGTGGTCGGCGATGGTCAGCATTCGATCGGTGCGCTGATCGAAGCGCAGAGCCGCCGCCGGCAAGCCGCCACCAGTGGCGAAAGCAAGATTCCGCTGGACCACGAAACCCAACGCACGCTGCATGCCGCCGGTTACGACTACAGCAGCATCCTGCCGGCCGGCGAGCATCTGTTCGTGCGGCGCACGGCCAACCTGCACACCGGCGGGACGCTGGAAGACGTGACCGACATTCTTCATCCAACGCTGGTCGACGCGGCAGTGCGCGCGGCGCGGGCGCTGGATATTCCAATGGTCGGGCTCGATCTGATGGTGCCGGCGGCGGATCAGCCCGAGTACGTGTTCATCGAAGCCAACGAACGCGCCGGCCTCGCCAACCATGAACCGCAGCCGACGGCGGAACGCTTTGTCGATCTGTTGTTTCCGCATAGTCAGCCGGCTGTCTGAACCCTTCCTGATCGTTCCCACGCTCTGCGTGGGAACGCCTCATCGGACGCTTCGCGTCCATTCGAGGGACGCAGAGCGTCCCGGGCTGCATTCCCACGCAGAGCGTGGGAACGATCAGTGCTCAACCCATCAGGAGTTTCCATGACCATGACCACACAAATCCCTGAACCGGATCTGGCTTACCTGCAAAAAGTCCTGCTGGAAATGCTCGCCATTCCCAGCCCTACCGGGTTCACCGACACCATCGTGCGCTATGTCGCCGAGCGTCTTGAAGAGCTGGGCATTCCGTTCGAAATGACTCGGCGCGGCACCATCCGCGCGACCTTGAAGGGCAAAAAGAGCAGCCCTGACCGCGCGGTGTCTGCGCACCTGGACACCATCGGCGCCGCCGTGCGTGCGGTGAAAGACAACGGTCGCCTGACCCTCGCGCCGGTTGGTTGCTGGTCGAGCCGTTTTGCCGAGGGCAGCCGGGTCAGCCTGTTTACCGACACTGGGGTGATTCGCGGCAGCGTGTTGCCGCTGATGGCGTCCGGGCATGCGTTCAACACCCAGGTCGATGAAATGCCGATCAGTTGGGACCATGTCGAGCTGCGTCTGGACGCCTACTGCACGACCAAGGCCGATTGCGAGTCGCTGGGCATTCATGTCGGCGACGTGGTGGCCTTCGATCCGCTGCCCGAGTTCACCGAAAGCGGCCATATCAGCGCCCGCCACCTCGACGACAAGGCCGGTGTTGCCGCATTGCTCGCTGCTCTGAAGGCGATTGTCGACAGCGGCCAGGAACTGAACATCGATTGCCATCCGCTGTTCACCATCACCGAAGAGACCGGAAGCGGTGCAGCGGCGGCATTGCCGTGGGACGTCAGCGAGTTTGTCGGCATCGACATCGCACCGGTCGCCCCCGGCCAGCACTCGAGCGAACACGCCGTGAGCGTGGCGATGCAGGATTCGGGCGGGCCGTATGACTATCACCTGTCGCGGCATCTGTTGCGTCTGGCCGATGAACACGAATTGCCGGTGCGACGTGACATGTTCCGCTATTACTTCAGCGATGCGCACTCGGCGGTCACCGCCGGCCACGACATCCGCACCGCCCTGCTCGCTTTCGGCTGCGATGCCACCCACGGCTACGAGCGTACGCACATCGACAGTCTGGCAGCGCTCAGCCGTTTGCTCGGTGCGTACATCCTCAGCCCGCCGGTCTTTGCCAGCGACGCGGCACCGGCCAATGCTTCACTGGATCGCTTCAGCCATCAGATCGAGCATGACACGCAGATGGAAAGCGAAACCCGCGTGCCGCCGGTGGACAGTCTGGTGGGGCAGCGTTCTGACAGTTGAGCCTTCGGTGAACAGTTAACCGCCTTCGCGAGCAGGCTCGCTCCCACAGGGATCGCATTTCAAATGTGGGAGCGAGCCTGCTCGCGAATTGCCCGGCACGGCCAATACAGAACTGGCAGACGAAACCCAATCCCCGTAGCATCCCGACATCGATTTGACCGAGGTGCCCATGCTCATTCCCCACGACGCGCTTGAAGTCGACACCCTCACCCGCCTTATCGAGGATTTCGTCACCCGCGACGGTACCGACAACGGCGATGACACCCCGCTGGAAACCCGCGTCCTGCGCGTGCGTCAGGCACTGACCAAAGGCCAGGCATTGATCGTGTTCGACCCGGAAAGCGAACAGTGCCAGCTGATGCTCAAGCACGACGTACCCAAGCATTTGTTCGACTGAAGCCGTCAGCCAGCCTTTGCTGCGGCCTCCTTGCGCTTGATCCGGTCATAGACCTCGGCGCGGTGTACATGGACCTTTTTCGGCGCCTCGACGCCGAAGCGCACGCTGGAGCCGTTGACCGACAGAACACGCAGGGTGATGTCGTCTCCGATTGAAATCAACTCACCGACCACACGGCTGAGTACAAGCATGGGATTCATCCTTCAGGACTGGCAAACCCTGAAGATGCGCGGCTTACAGCGTCTTCACAATCCACGACGAGCAAATCAGTCTTGCCCTACAGCTGCCCACGCCCGCAGCTGTCAGACGCTTCGCACAAACGCCTCAGGCAGCGGAAAAGCGCGGCCCGAACAGAATGATGCTGGCACCGACCACGCACAGCGCCATGCCAATCCAGTCCGAGCCCAGCGGACGCACCCGCTCGACCACCGCCAGCCAGCCAATCGAAGCAACGATGTAGATCCCGCCATACGCGGCATAGGCGCGCCCGGCGTAGGCCGCTTCAACACGGGTCAGCAACAGCGCGAACAGGGTCAGGCTGAGCAACGCGGGAATCACCCACAACGCACTCTTGCCTTGGCGCAGCCACATGTAGAAGGCAAAACAGCCGGCGATTTCAAACAGCGCCGCAAGGAAGAACCACAAGTAATTGAGCATGGAGGCGTCTCGACAGGGTGACCGTGGCGGCCACCCTAACGACGCGGCAGGAATCGAACAAGATCAAGCGTTGTTTTGTTTGGCCTTGGCGCGCATTTTCTCGGCCATGGAAGTCATTTCGTTGTAGAGCAGTTGCGGATTCTTCTGTTTCAGCGCCCAGGCCATGCGCCCTTGTTCGTGGGGCAGGATCATGAACTCACCGGCGGCGACTTGCTGATAGATGTAGTCAGCGATGTCGGCGGCACTGATTGGCGAACTTTCCAGCAACTTGCCGACCTGGGCTTTCATGGCCGGGGTCGGGCCGCGGAAAGAATCGAGCAAGTTGGTCTGGAAGAACGATGGGCAAACCACATGCACCGCCACTTCCTGCTGCGCCAGTTCGATCAGCAGACTTTCCGACAACGCCACTACGCCGGCCTTGGCCACGTTGTAGTTGCTCATTGCCGGGCCTTGCATCAACGCGGCCATGGAGGCGATGTTGATGATCTTGCCCTTGCTCTGTTCCAGCAGCGGCAGGAACGCCTTGCAGCCCTTGACCACACCCATCAGGTTGATCGCGATCTGCCAGTCCCAGTCTTCCAGCGACAACTCGCTGAAGAATCCGCCCGAGGCGACGCCGGCATTGTTGACGATGATGTCGATGCCGCCGAGCTTCTCTTCGCAGGCCTGGGCGAAGGCGGTGAGCTGGCTGTAATCACGCACGTCGCAGCGCTGGATGAAGCCGTCACCACCCGCCTCGCGCACCAGTTTCAGGGTTTCCTGCAGGCCGGGTTCACTGACATCGGACAAGGCCAGCCGCCAGCCTTCACGGGCCCAGCGCAGGGCGATTTCGCGACCCAGGCCTGAGCCTGCACCAGTGATCATCATGCGATTTTGCATAGCGGACAGCCTTGTTGTTCCGGGAAAGATGCGCCG
This sequence comes from Pseudomonas glycinis, assembly GCF_054871425.1. NCBI lineage: Bacteria > Pseudomonadati > Pseudomonadota > Gammaproteobacteria > Pseudomonadales > Pseudomonadaceae > Pseudomonas > Pseudomonas glycinis. The sequence goes on from NZ_JBTYHF010000010.1 coordinate 209,858, forward strand.
AGTGTAGCGAAGGAACTTCGTTCACCCACGCTCCATCCAGTTGCTGAATGGAGGATCAAAAGATTCCCGCCGTCATTGTTTTCCGGTTGGTCTCATGCAGGAGCTGACGAGTGCAACGAGGCTGCGATCTTTTTGCTGGAAAGGAAATAACCGAGCAATCCAAATACATTAAAAAAACATTGAATTATTTTTCACCGGCGCAAGTCGGAACATGTAAGCCGGCTGGAATTTAGTTGCTCTCCAGCTGCCCACTGAGCATCAAGACTCTTCCAGACTCTGAACAAGGAAATCACCCATGGGCACAATTCTAATCATCATCCTGATCCTGTTGCTGATCGGTGGTCTGCCGGTCTTCCCGCACTCCAGAAGTTGGGGTTATGGCCCGTCGGGTATTATCGGCGTGGTGTTGGTCGTGCTGCTGGTGCTGTTGTTACTCGGCAAGATATGACGATTTGAAGCTGTAAAAAAAGAGGCCCTTTTGCAAGGGCCTCTTTTTTATTGCGTGGACTTTAAGGAGTGATCAGTCCGGCTTGCCGTGAATGACACCGGCGGTGTTATCGAGCAGGCTCTTGGTCGCGGTTTGCAGGAACGCTTCAAGTTTGAGTTTGAGTTCGGCAGTGCGCGGCGCGTCTGGCACAACTTCGGCGTGCGGATTGGCGCCCAGCTGATATTTCCAGATTTTCGGGCCCATGTCCTTGTCACGCGGCAACACCAGAATCTCATCGGCGGTGACGATGGCGGTGGTCTGCTCGCTGCCCGATGGCTTGATCACACCGAAGCCGGTGTCGCCCTGCGGCAGGTTGAGCAGGTCGCGGCCCCAGCATTGGTGACGCACTTCACCACCGAGACGGCCCATGATGGTCGGCACGATGTCGATCTGCGTACCCACGGTGTGGTCGCGGGTACCGAACTTCTGCTGAATGCCCGGGGCGATCATCAGCATCGGCACGTTGAAGCGGCCCAGGTCCATTTCGGTGATCTGTCGCTCGTTGCCGAAGCCGTGGTCGCCGACGATGACGAACAGGGTTTCGTTGAAGTACTTCTCTTTGCGCGCCTTCTCGAAGAACTGGCCGAGTGCCCAATCGGAGTAGCGCATGGCGGTCAGGTGTTCGTTCAGGCTGCCACGGTCAGTGACGCGCTCGACCGGCAATGGCGTCGGCAAGGCGTACGGCGTGTGGTTGGACAGGGTTTGCAGCAATGCGTAAAACGGCTTGCCGTTTTCCCGCGCCTTCAATTCCTGCAGGCCACGATCGAACATGTCCTGGTCGGACACGCCCCAGGTGGGATCGGAGAACACCGGATTGACGAAGTCGTTGCGGCCAACGAAGTTGGTCATGCCCTGGTTGCTGAAGAAGCCCGACTGGTTATCCCAGGCGAAGTCGCCGTTGTAGACGTAGACATCGTCATAGTCGCGGGCGCTGAGCAGCTGCGGCAGGCCGGACAGTTTGTGGCTGCCTTCCGGGGTCTGCATCAGGTATTCGAAACCCGGCAGGTTGGGGAAGCAGGCCATGGTCGCGAACATGCCCTGGTGGGTGTGGGTGCCGTTGGAGAAGAAACGGTCGAACAGCAGACCTTCCTTCGACAGCTTGTCCAGGTACGGGGTGATATTGCCCGGCGCGCCCAAAGCACCGACCGAGTGACCGGCCATGCTTTCCATCAGGATCACCACGACGTTCTTGATCGGCAGGGTCTTGTCGGCCGGCGGCATGTAGTCGCGGCGAACAGCGGCGATGTCGGCATCGACCAGTTTGTCGTCCGGCATCAGCAGCATGTCGCGCACCACTTGCTGCGCCTGCTCCTGCGGCAGCGTGGCTTTCCAGATGTTGTCGCGGTCTTCGCCCATGCGCGCCTTGGCTGCGGCGACCAGCGACAGCGTGCCGTTGAGGCCGAGCTGGTTGGCGAAGTTGGAATCGGTGGTGTAGACGTCACCCCAGCGCATCGGCGGGCCCTGACGCAGGGTACCGCGAGCGGCGACGACGCAGATCAGCAGGCAGACCACGAACACCGCCAGGCGGGTGTACCACGGCGCAACCTGACGGGAGCTGACGCTGCCGCCGCTGAACGGTCCGCGCGGGCGGGTGGCGCGGTCGGCGCCTTTGAACGCCAGGGTCAGAATGACCGTGCCGATTACCCATGCCAGCACGTAGCGCACCACCGGGAAACCGTACCAGAGCATGCTCATTACGGTTTTCGGGTCTTCCTTCACGTACTGGAACACCAGACCATTGAGGCGCTGGTGAAACTCGCGGTAGAAGTCCATCTCCATCAGGCCGAGGAACAGCGCGATGCTCGATGCGACGGTCAGCCACAGACGGAAGAAACCGCGCGCGGCCATGGCCCGGGCACTGAACAGCGCCAGCACCAGCGGAATGCACAGGTAGACCACCAGGCGCAGGTCGAAACGCAGACCGTTGACGAACGCTTCAAGGAAGGTCGCGGCTGGGGTGTCGAGGATCATCTCGCGGTTGTAGACCAGCAGCGCGAGGCGCAGCGCGGAAAACATGACCATCATGACCAGTGCGCACAGCAGCGTGTAGGCCAGATGCGATTTGACGGTCGGTTGCAGCAGGCGAGCAGAAGATCGCTGCTGATTCAGGGCGTCCGGGTTTGCCATGTCGTTTTAGGACCCATTGGAAGTTGAAGTTGCAAAAATACAGCGGCGCCAGGCCCTCTATTGGTCAGTCCAGACCCCGGGGCGTGCGCGGTGCGCAAATGTTGCACGATCGTTCACACCATTGCCATTGATTACTGCCCTGCTCTTCGAGACTTTCATTCGAAGGGTTGGCAGTGCTATGGCAGGCAACAAGTGCGGGCGAATTGTCTTGGAGACTTTGTGAAAATTTCGTGCAACGCATATCTGGAAATACAATTTAGAGACAAAACAAAACGCCCCGAACCGGTCGGGGCGTTTTGCTTACAGCGAATTGATTATTTCTCGGCGCGTTCTTTCAGCGCTTTCAGGGTATTGAATGGCGCATCGACCACAAATTTGTTGGCGACCATGGCCGGCACGCTACCGCCCGGCTCGGTGTGCACCTGGTAAGTCACTTCAACCTGATCGCCTTTAGGCACGAACTTCCAGAAGCCTTTGACTTGCTGGACCCGCACGAAGCCTTTTTCTTCCGGCAGATAGGTCGGTACGCCTTCAAGATTACGGGTCAGGCTGCCATCGGCACCTTCAACGGTGGTGATCTTCAGCACCGAATCACGCGGGGTCACCGGCCATGGCGTGTTGAATTGCGAATAGGTCCAGCTCAGATCGCCTTCGTGCTTGAGCAGTTTCTGGCTCTTGCATTCGTGAATCCACGCGCAGGCGCCAGAGACGTCTTCCTGCAAGGCGCGCAGTTTGGCAACGGTGGTTTTCATCAGCGCGACGCCTTGGTAGGACTTGTAGTCCGAACCGGGTATCTCGCTCAGGGAAACCTTGATGCCGTCTTCGTTCTTTGCCACTTTCCAGTCTTCTGCCTGAGCGACCGAAGTGGCAAGTACGGCAGTCAGACCACACAACACAGCGATACGGTGCAGCGAACCCATAGTGTTATTCCTTATTGTTGAAGTTCCGTTCGTGAACACATCACGCCGCCGTCATCTGCTCCCACCAGCCGATCAATCTGATCGCTTCTTCCGAACTGCTGCCGCACACCTCGACATCCGCAGCGAAGCCCGAGCACACAGCCGGACGTTCCGGACGGCCGAAAATGCTGCACAGGTTATCGACCGACAGTTGCACGCAACGTTCGCCAGCGGGCTTGCCATCGGGCATGCCGGGGATCGGCGAACTGATGGAGGGGGCAATGCAGCAAGCGCCACAGCCTTCACGGCATTTCATGACGAACAGATCCTCGCGACGGGCGATGTGTAAAGAGACGGGAAACAGAGTAACCGCTAAAACGACTGTTTCAAATTGCTACGAGCGGCTTTTCAACGATAAGTAAAAGTGACCGGGCAGTCTCCGACGAAGCGTCTGGTCTGCGCGTTGCAGAGGGCTGCATCTATTGCTTGAATTCGAAATCCAGCGCTGCGCCTTCCACATCGCGTCGCGCTTCGTTGCGCAATTGCAACTCCATTTCATTGCTGAGCAAGCGGCCGTTGAGCTGGAAGCCGTTATCTTTTTCGCCAAACATCTGCGGCAGGATCGCCTCGCGTTTGGGCAGCTCCACGGTGCCCTTTGGCTTCAGGTCTTCAACCATTTCCTTGGGCAGGCTGAGATCGAGTTTTGCCGGCGGCAATTTGGTTTTGGCCACTTCGCTGGCGGATTTCGACTTCGAGGCAACCGGGCGGCGCTTCTTCACCGTGGCGTTTTTTTTCGCCTGGGCTTTTTTTGCCGGAGCCGCGGTTTTGGTGGCTTTGTTCGTGGTACTGGTCGCTGCCGGTTTTTCCTGGGCTGCGGCCGCCATGACACCCGGTGCCTGACCGATCATCAACAAACCCAGCAATACCCACGCGGCAGGAACAATCGCTTTCATGGACCCAACGAACTAACGGCAGAGGGCCACATGCTCGCTTGTTGTGCGTCACATGACAAGCCTCAGCGCCCTCCCCGTTCAGAATCCGCCAGCGGTTTCCTGACACAGTTGGGTGGCCAACAGACCCAACGTCATCAGCGCCCGCTCCGCTTCGCGATTCCACGGAATGCCGCAGTTAAGGCGGATGCAGTGGTTGAACTGCTCGGTGTTACTGAAGATCAGCCCCGGCGCGATGCTGATGCCTTGTTGCAGTGCGCGCACATGCAATTCCTGAGTGTTGACCCGCCCCGGCAAGCTCACCCAGAGGATGAAACCGCCCGTGGGCCGGGACATTTGCGTGCCCTCCGGGAAATGCTGCTGCACCGCCAGCTGAAACGCACTGAGGTTTTTCCGGTATTCCTGGCGGATGTAGCGTAAATGCCGGTCATAACCGCCGTTTTCCAGATACGCGGCAATCGCCATCTGCGTAACGCTGCACGCCGAATGGGTGCTGAAGGTTTGCAGGCGCTGGATTTCCTGTTGGTATTTGCCGGCGATCATCCAGCCGATGCGCACACCCGGTGACAGGGTTTTGGAGAAGCTCGAGCAGTAGATCACCCGATCCAGGCGGTCGTAGGCTTTCAGCGCTTTGGTGCGGCCCTGTTCAAACATCAGTTCGCCGTAGATATCGTCTTCGACAATCTGAATGTCGAAATCCGAGGCCAGACGCAACAACTGTTTCTGCCGCTCTTCCGGCATGGTGCCGCCAAGGGGATTGCTCAGGCGCGTAGTCAGCACCAACGCCTTGATCGACCATTGGTTGGCGGCCAGTTGCAAGGCTTCCAGGCTCATGCCGGTGGCGGGATCGCTGGGGATTTCGATGACTTTCAGGCCGAGCAGATCGGCCAGTTGCAGCAGGCCGTAATAGGTCGGCGATTCGGCAGCGATCAGATCGCCCGGCCGGGTCAGCACGCGCAACGACATCTGCAAGGCGTCGACACAGCCGTGGGTGATCACCACTTCCGATGGATCGACCACCACGCCAGCGTCACGCATGCGGATCGCCACTTGCCGGCGCAGCGGTTCGAAGCCGGGGCTGAACATGTAGCTGAACGCCCGAGGGCTGTGGAAGCGGGTGACCTTGGCCAATTGCTGATGCAGCGCGCGCACCGGCAGATAATCGACACTCGGCACCGCAGCGCCCAGCGGAAACACGCCTTCGCGGCGGGATTCGACCAATACCTGCTGAATGATGCTGCTGCGCGTCACCAGCCCCGGCCGTTCGACCCGGGCAATGTCCGGCGTCGGCGCGGTCAGCGCCGGGGTCTGGTGTACGTAGTAACCCGACTGTGGCCGGGCGCGGATCAGGCCCTGATCCTCAAGGTTGGCGTAAGCCTGCAACACCGTCGCATGGCTGACGTTGAGCTGCGAACTCATCTTGCGCACCGAAGGCACGCGCTCCCCCGGTTGATAGACACCACGGCGGATGTCTTCGGCCAGTTGCTGAGCAATACGTTGGTAGAGCAAGAGATTGGTCATGACGCAGCACTCGATTTCACGGGCGTTTTATTCTTGTCTGAAACAATACCGGAACAGTTTAGAAGTGTACTGGGACAGTTGCCAGATTACTCGACCGTACAGTGCGGTGTCTGCCCCATCTGTACGGTTTTGCGCGGCAATCGACAGACACAAAAAAGCCCGGCACTGCATGACAGCCCGGGCTTTCCAGAGACGCAGCCCTTAGCGGGCGGCGCCGAGCTGGCCTTTTTCGTCAGAAAACACGATTTCTACGCGGCGGTTCTGCGCCCGTCCACGCTCGGAGGCGTTGGCGTCGACCGGAAACTGGTCGCCGTAACCTTCGACCTGAATGCGTTTTTCGTCGATACCCAGATCGACCAGCACGTCAGCCACCGATTGCGCACGATCGCGGGACAGTTTGAGGTTTTCCTGTCGGCCACCGGTGCTGTCGGTGTAACCCTCAATGCGCACCACGCGCTTGGGGTTCAGTTGCAGGAACTGGACGATCTTCAGCACGACGCGGTTGGCCGAGTTTTTCAGTTCCGCCTGGCCGGTGTCGAACAACACGTCGCCGAGGGTCATCACCAGGCCGCGATCGGTCTGCGTGGTGGCCAGCGCGACGATTTGTTCCTCCAGCCACTTGCCTTGTTGCTGCACGCTGAGCAGTTTCGATTCGCGCAGGGCCAGTTGCAGACGCTGGCGCTCAAGCTCGAGCTTGGCGGCGCGCGCCTCGTTAAGCGCCTGATTGGTATGCTCGCGAGCGATTTCGCTGTAGCGCTGACTCAGGTAGGCGTAATGCACCACGTCGGCACCGCTGCCCCAATAGGTCGACAGCCGATCGGCGCGGGCCAGGGATTCGCCAGCACGGATCACGTCCTTCGGCGCGATGCGCAGCACGTTGGAATCTTCCTTGACCTTCTGGAAATCAGCGCCGGCCTGTTGCAGCGCCGCCTCGCTGTGCTGGCCGGCGCAGCCGTAGAGGCTAGCGCAACCGGCGAGGAGCAGAATGCCGAGAGCATTGGACTTGAGGCTCATTGTGCTTCCCCCAGTTGCAGCTGCTTGCGCAGGCGGACAATGCGGGTATTGAGCACATTCAGCTGTTCTTCACTTTTTTTCGTCAGCACCTTGGCCTCGGCCAGACGTGCATCCAGTTCAGCCTGCTCGGCACGCATGCGCGCGTTGCGATAGGACTCGTCGGCCATGCTGCCTTTGGCGCGGTTGTATTTTGTTTCGGCCAGCTGCATTTCCGGCACTTCATCAGCGGTAGCGCCGACTGCCTTGGCCTGCACGATGGCTTGTTCGGTCAAACGCATTTGTTCACTGGGTGCCGGATCGGATGCGCACCCGGCCAGGGCCAGAACGGCCACTGCCGCGAAAAGAGGTCGAATACTCACTAAGAATCCCTACTGTTTTGGGGCACTGACAGGTAGTGGCGGCTGTTGCTGTTGCGCCTTCCAGCGCTCGATGTTGCGTTGCAGCGCGGCTTCCGTCAGTCCGGACGCGGGCAATTCTGTCATCTTTTTGGCGAGCTGTCCGCGCAACCACGGATCGTTGCAGGCCGAGTTATGCGAAACCGCTAGGAACAGACCCGGCCGGTCGATGGGTTGTTCGAACGCCAACAGATCGCTGGTCATGCCCAATGTCTGAGCGGCGGCCAAGCCTGAGTAACGTCCGGCGAGGACATATTCCACCTCGCCCAACAGCAACTTCTGTAGTGCCTCGGTAAGGTTGGCTGTGCGGGTCAGGGTCAGATTCTGCTCGGCGAAAGTGCCGAATGCCTGAGTCATCCGCGACTTTTCCGACACCGCGCCGGCATGGCCTTTCAGGTCGCTGGCCTCGGCATAGGTCAGCGTCGAGCCTTTGCGCGTCCACACCAGGTAATCGTTTTCCAGCAGTGGCGGATGAATGAAGTCAAGGTTTTCCAGCTCAGTCACGGTCAGCGGCGCGTCGGCCAGCATGTCCATGCGCCCGCTGCGCACTTCATCGAGGGCCTGTGAGCGTTTGCCGGCGTAGAGCAGGTCGACTTTGATGCCCAGATCTTTGGCCACTTGCTGCAACAAGTCAGCACTGGCGCCGATCAGGCGCTTGGGGTTTTGCGGGTCCTGCCACAAGTAGGGCGGCGCGTCCGGGCTGCCGGTGACGACCAGGCGCTCGCACTTGCCAGCGGCCAAGGCCAAACCTGGCAACAGCAACCATCCCAACAACCATCCGCAGCGCAGATCCATGGCAAAACGCTCCCGCTTGAAATTCGAGACAAAAAAAAGCCCGACCAACAGGCCGGGCTCTTTATAAGTGAAGCCGCCGGATTAGACCAGCTTCTCCAGCTCAGGTACTGCTTCGAACAGATCCGCCACGAGACCGTAATCGGCCACCTGGAAGATCGGCGCTTCTTCGTCCTTGTTGATCGCAACGATCACCTTGGAGTCTTTCATGCCGGCCAGATGCTGGATCGCGCCGGAGATACCGACGGCGATGTACAGCTGTGGCGCAACGATCTTGCCGGTCTGACCGACCTGCATGTCGTTCGGTACGAAACCTGCGTCGACCGCAGCGCGCGAGGCGCCCACAGCAGCGCCGAGCTTGTCGGCCAGCGCGTACAGGTGTTTGAAGTTGTCACCGTTCTGCATGCCGCGACCGCCGGAAACGACGATCTTGGCAGCGGTCAGCTCAGGACGGTCGGACTTGGCCAGCTCTTCGCTGACGAAGCTCGAAGTACCGGCGTCGTGCGCAGCGCCAACGGCTTCAACGGCAGCCGAACCACCTTCAGCAGCAACCGGATCGAAACCGGTGGCACGCACGGTGATCACTTTGATCGCGGCGGTCGATTGCACGGTGGCGATGGCGTTACCGGCGTAGATCGGGCGCTTGAAAGTGTCAGCGCTTTCGACCGAGATGATCTCGGAGATCTGGTCAACGTCCAGCGCAGCAGCAACGCGCGGCAGGATGTTTTTGCCGTTGGAGGTCGCGGCAGCGAGGATGTGGCTGTAGCCAGCGCCCAGCTCTGCAACCAGCGGAGCAACGTTTTCCGGCAACTGATGCGCGTAGGCGGCATTGTCAGCGTTGAGGACTTTGCTCACGCCAGCGATTTTCGCTGCGGCTTCAGCCACCGGACCAGCGCCCTGACCTGCTACCAGAACGTGGATGTCGCCGCCGATTTTGGCAGCAGCGGCCACGGTGTTCAGCGTGGCCGGGGCCAGCACTTTGTTGTCGTGTTCAGCAATAACCAAGATAGTCATTTAGATTACCTTCGCTTCGTTCTTGAGTTTTTCAACCAGTTCAGCCACCGACTTGACCTTGATGCCCGCGCTGCGTGCAGCCGGCGCTTCGACTTTCAGGGTCTTGTTGGTGGAGGCGGTGGAAACGCCCAAAGCGTCCGGAGTCAGCACTTCGAGAGGCTTCTTCTTGGCTTTCATGATGTTTGGCAGGGACGCGTAGCGCGGCTCGTTCAAACGCAGGTCGGTGGTGACGATGGCCGGCAGTTTCAGCGAAACGGTCTGCGCGCCGCCGTCGATTTCGCGGGTCACGGCAACGCTGTCGCCAGAGACTTCGACTTTCGAAGCGAAGGTGCCCTGACCGTAGCCGCTCAGTGCCCCGAGCATCTGGCCGGTCTGGTTGTTGTCGCTGTCGATCGCCTGTTTGCCAAGAATCACCAGCTGCGGCTGCTCCTTGTCGACGACAGCCTTGAGCAGCTTGGCCACGGCCAGCGAGGTCAGGTCTTCAGCGGATTCGACGAGGATGGCGCGATCGGCACCCAGAGCCAGTGCGGTACGCAGCTGCTCCTGAGCGGTGGTCGGGCCGATGGAGACGACGACGATTTCAGTCGCAACGCCCTTCTCTTTCAGGCGTACGGCTTCTTCCACGGCGATTTCGCAGAATGGGTTCATCGACATCTTGACGTTGGCGAGGTCGACGCCGGAATTGTCCGCCTTGACGCGGACCTTGACGTTGTAATCCACAACGCGTTTGACAGCTACAAGAACCTTCATGGATTCCTCGTTACTCTCCGGTGAAAAGAAAGTCGCCTAGGCGAACCTGGCGGATGATGCTCATCGGGCGACAAGGGCACCTCTAAAAACGCCGGCTTGAATGTGAGGTGATTCACTTCGCGAAGGGAGGTGACCGTTCGTCAGGGGTGACTGCCGGGTCATTCATTCTCACGCTGTGTAAACTGCGCGCCGGACTTGCGCTGCGCATCACCGTCTACTGCCTGTGCCCTGTCTTTAGAGGTGCTCTTGAAACCGCCAGTCTGCCTACGGCGAGCGCAAAACCGCCCGTATCTTGACCGGAACGCCCATTCTGGTCAATACGCCAAAATGCCCTGTCATAAGCCGCGCTTCTTTGATTTATCAGGGCTGGAGGCGATTCAAACAAACGTTTGTATTGGACGCTCGGAGTGGTGTAGATATAATGCGCCGCCTAGAGAGAAAGGTGGATTCGCCAATATTCCCTTTGACGTTAACGTAAAGGCAATACGGATGCGAGATCAAACCTCCATATTAGAAAAAAAACTGTTGAGCCTTGAGTAGGAGATAGCCTGTGGAACGCGAATACATGGAATTCGACGTCGTCATCGTCGGTGCCGGCCCCGCTGGTCTGTCCGCCGCCTGCCGCTTGAAGCAGAAGGCCGCTGACGCCGGTAAGGAAATCAGCGTCTGCGTGGTCGAAAAAGGCTCCGAAGTCGGTGCACACATCCTTTCCGGTGCGGTATTCGAACCCCGCGCCCTGAACGAACTGTTCCCGGACTGGAAAGAGCTCGGCGCGCCGCTGAACACGCCCGTCACACGGGATGACATTTTCGTGCTGAAAAACGCTGACAGCGCGCAGAAGATTCCTGACTTCTTTGTGCCCAAGACCATGCACAACGAAGGCAACTACATCATCTCCCTGGGCAACCTGTGCCGCTGGCTGGCTCAGCAGGCGGAAAACCTCGGTGTGGAAATCTACCCTGGCTTCGCCGCTCAGGAAGCGCTGATCGATGAAAGCGGTGTGGTGCGCGGGATCATCACCGGTGATCTGGGCGTCGACCGTGAAGGCCATCCGAAAGAAGGCCTGTACACCCCGGGCATGGAACTGCGTGGCAAGTACACGCTGTTCGCCGAAGGCTGCCGTGGCCACATCGGCAAGCAACTGATCAAACGCTACAACCTCGACAGCGATGCCGACGTTCAGCACTACGGCATCGGCCTGAAAGAAATCTGGGAAATCGACCCGGCCAAGCATCAGCCAGGCCTGGTGGTGCACACCGCCGGCTGGCCGCTGGACATCATGGGCACCGAGAACACCGGCGGCTCGTTCCTCTATCACCTGGAAAACAATCAGGTGGTGGTCGGTCTGATCGTCGACCTGTCCTACAGCAACACTTACCTGTCGCCGTTCGATGAGTTCCAGCGCCTCAAGCATCACCCGGTGCTCAAGCAATATCTGGAAGGCGGCAAGCGCGTCAGCTACGGCGCCCGCGCCATCGCCAAGGGCGGCCTGAACTCGCTGCCGAAAATGGTCTTCAAGGGCGGCGCGCTGATCGGTTGCGACCTCGGCACCCTGAACTTCGCCAAGATCAAAGGCAGCCACACCGCGATGAAGTCCGGCATGCTCGCGGCGGAATCGGTGGCAGATGCGCTGTTCGCCGAGCAGGATTGCACCGTCGAACTGACCACTTACGTCGACGCGTTCAAGAACAGCTGGCTGCATGAAGAATTATTCGCCAGCCGTAACTTCGGCCCGGCGATTCACAAGTACGGCGCGATCATCGGCGGTGGTTTCAACTGGCTGGACCAGAACATCTTCGGCGGCAAACTGCCGTTCACCCTGCGCGACACCAAGCCGGATTACGCCTGCCTCAAGCTCGCGGCCGACTGCAAGAAGATCGATTACCCGAAACCTGACGGCAAACTGAGTTTCGACAAACTCAGCTCGGTGTTCATCTCCGGTACCAACCACGAAGAAGAGCAGCCGTGCCACTTGAAGCTGACCGATCCGAGCATCCCGATCAGCAAAAACCTGCCGCTGTACGACGAACCGGCGCAGCGTTACTGCCCGGCCGGCGTATACGAAGTGATCACCAAGGAAGACGGCGAGAAGCGTTTCCAGATCAACGCCCAGAACTGCGTGCACTGCAAGACCTGTGACATCAAGGACCCTGCGCAGAACATCACCTGGGTCGCGCCGGAAGGCGCCGGCGGCCCGACTTACCCGAACATGTAAGTCGAAACGCTGAACAACAAGGCTCCCGACATGGGGGCCTTTTTGTTGCCCAAAATTCCTCTGCCACCACAAGACAACTGTGGGAGCGAGCCTGCTCGCGAAAGCGGTGTGTCATATGAAAATGATGTCGACTGATACACCGCCTTCGCGAGCAGGCTCGCTCCCACAGGAGAATATCGTCGGTTCAGGCAGCGCGCTCTTCCCCCGGGCTGCGTTCGAAGTAGCGCTTGTATTCGCGGCTGAACTGCGACGTGCTCTGATACCCCACCCGATGCGCCACCTGCGCCACGCCCAGCCCCTCCGCCACCAGCAGCGTCTGCGCCTTCAACAAGCGTAAACGCTTCAGATACTGCACCGGCGACAACAGCGTGCTGCGCTTGAAATGCTCATGAAAGGTCGACACGCTCATGTTCGCGCAACTGGCCAGTGTCTCGACATTCAGCGGCTCGGTGTAATGCGCATGCAGATGGCTGATCGACGCCGCCACCCGGGCGAATTGCCCTTGTTGCTCGACCAATGCCCGCAACACATCCGCTTGCGGCCCGCGCAGCGCGACGAACAATAACTCGCGGACCCGCGCCGGGCCGAGAATCTGGCATTCCAGCGGATCGTGCAGACAGCTGAGCAGCCGTTCGACACAACCGCGCATGCCATCGTCGAGCACCACCGAGGTCATCGACTCCGGCGTCTGCGCCGGAATATGCCGACCCGGCGCCAGCCCCATGGCCAGCACCAGTTCGCCGAGCAGGACGCGATCGATCGCCACCGACACACCGAGCAATGGCGCATCGGGCAAGGCAAAGGTTTCGCATTCGAACGGCACCGGCAGCGCCTGGATCAGGTAATGCCCGGCGCCATATTCCATGGTCCGTGGGCCGAGGAACGCCAGTTTGCTGCCCTGGGCGATGATCATCAGGCTCGGCTCGTAGATATGCGGGCCACGGGCGACGTCGCAACTGGCGCGCAAAATCTGCACACCGGGCAGGCCGGTCTGGCTGTAGCCATCGCGCAGCGCCAGCGGTTCGATCAACGAAACCAGCCGGGCATTGGCATCAAGATGACGGGTCAACTGCATCGAATAGGTCTTCGTAAAATTCACGGAAAAGGGGATGAAAACATCATCGCAGATCCGCTGGCCAATGCGATCGCCGAAACCCGCATGCCGGAGGATTAGGCATGAGACCCGGAGAAATCGTCATGGCCGCACCCGCCTCTGGCGCCCAGAATTCACCGCCTCACTTGTCACTGATTTTGCGAGGTCCTCCATGTACACCGCCATCGGCTATGCCGCCCAATCGGCCACCACTCCCCTCGCGCCGATGAAATTCGAACGCCGCAGCCCGCGCGCCGACGACGTAGCGATCGAAATTCTCTACTGCGGCGTCTGCCATTCCGACATCCATCAGGCACGCAACGAATGGGGCATCGCCGTTTATCCGCTGATGCCCGGCCATGAGATTGTCGGAAAAGTCACCGCTGTCGGTGCGAATGTCACCCGTCACAAGGTAGGCGATCTGGTTGGCGTCGGCTGCATGGTCGACTCCTGCCGCAGCTGCGAAGCCTGCCAGGCGAACCTCGAGCAATATTGCCTCGAAGGCCCGACCATGACCTACGCCACCCCGGACCGGGTCGATGGCAGCAACACCATGGGCGGTTACTCCGACAGCATCGTCGTCAGCGAACACTTCGTTGTGCGCATCCCCGAGAAACTGGCTCTGGCCAGCGCCGCACCGATTCTCTGCGCCGGCATCACCACCTACTCGCCGCTCAAGCACTACGGCGTCAAGGCCGGTGACAAGGTCGGAATTCTCGGCATGGGCGGCCTCGGCCACATGGGCATCAAGTTCGCCAAGGCGATGGGCGCGGAAGTCACGCTGTTCACCCGCTCGGCGAGCAAGGCTGAAGAAGGTCGCCGTCAGGGCGCCGATCACGTCATCGTCTCCACCGATGCCGAGCAGATGAAGGCCGCGGCCGGTTACTTCGACTTCCTGCTCGACACCATTCCGGTGCAACACGATTTGAACCCGTACCTCGACACGCTGCGTTTCGACGGTGTGCACATTCTGGTCGGCCTGATCGAGCCGGTGAACCCGCCCGTCCACGCCGGCAAGCTGGTGATGAGCCGCCGCGTGCTGGCCGGGTCCTTGATCGGTGGTATCGCCGAGACCCAGGAAGTGCTGGATTTCTGCGCCGAGCACAACATCACCTGCGACATCGAAATGCTCGACATCCGCCAGATCAACGAAGCCTACGCGCGGATGATTGCCGGTGATGTGAAGTACCGCTTCGTCATCGACATGGCGACGCTGAAGGCTTAAACCTCCACGGCTTATACCTTCAAGCCCAGCTCCGCCGACAGCCGGGTTGTGACCCCTTTCAGCAGGGGGATCAACTCGGCCATTTTTTCCAGCGGCATGTACGGCACGGTGCTGGCGATACTGATCGCCGCGACGATGCCCTTGCTCGCATCACGAATCGGCGCCGCCACACAGCGGATCGACGGTTCGTTGTCTTCCAGATCGAACGCATAGCCACCGGCAACGTATTCGCCCATGCGTTGCTCAAGCTGTTCCCACGACTGCTGGGGATGCTGCGGCCAGAACTGACTTTTCCCACCCGCCGGCAGGCTGATGTCGTACAGCCGCCGCCAATCCTGCGGCGAATCATCTAGCATCAAGGCCTTGCCGATCCCGGTGCGCACCAGCGGCATGCGATGGCCAACCCGCGAGCGCATTTCCGGGCCGTTGCGCCCGGGGTTCTTCAATAGGTACAGCACTTCGTCGCCTTCGCGGATTCCGAGGTGCACGGTATCGCCAGTCAGTGCCGAGAGCTCGTCCAGATACGGCCCGGCCAGGGTCACCAGCGGCAACTCTTCACGGGCCTGAAAGCCCAGTTCGATCAGTTTCGGCCCGAGCAGATAACCGATCTGCGGCACCACGCGCAGATAACGCTCGTCGACCAGGCAACTGGCCAGACGATGGGTGGTGCTGCGCGTGGTGCCGATCAGCCGGGCAATCTCCTTGAGATCACGCGCGCCACTGGCCACCGCCTGCACTACACCGAGGCCGCGCAGCAGCGTCTGGGTGCCGGTGGGCGCGGCGTCCTTGGTTTTTTCCGGGGCGTCTTCCTGCATATCCAGCCTTTTACCGTTGAGCGAAGGAACGGGCGGCATTATGGTCGCCCGAGACTGAGCACTACAACTCGATACGCTCGACCTTGCCCACCAGCAGCACGTAGGACAAGGCACCGACCAGTGCGAGCACGGCGATGTAGGTGATCGCCGGAGCGAACGAATCGCCGCTGGCGAGGAAGCCGATCACAATCGGCGTAGCAATCGCCGACAGGTTGCCGATGAAGTTGAACACGCCACCGGTCAGACCGAGCAAACGCGCCGGTGCCAGCGTCGACACCAGCGACCAGGTGATCGACGCCAGACCGTTGCCGAAAAATGCCAGGGCGAGGAAGGCAATCACCAGCGGCGTCGACTCGACAAAGTTGGCGCCGATGATCGAAGTCGAAATCAGCAGCCCGCCAATGATCGGCAACTTGCGTGCGAAGCCCACGGTGTAGCCGCGCCGGATCAGGAAGTCGGAAAAGAATCCCGAGCACAACACGCCGACGAACGCGGCAAGAAATGGCAGCGATGCGAGCAGGCCGGACTTGATGAAGTCCATGCCGCGATATTTAACCAGATAGGTCGGAAACCAGGTGAGGAAAAACCACAGCGTCGAGTTCAGGCAGAACTGGCCAAGGTAGATGCCCCACAACTTGCGTTTGCTGAGGACGATGCCCAGATCGGTCCAGCTGAATCTGGCCTTGACCTTGGCCGTCTCGGCCTGGATATCGACCAGCCCGCCGCCTTCGCGGATCAGGTCGATTTCCGCCTGATTGGTGCCTTTGAAATCGCGCGGCTCGCGATACACCGCGTACCAGATCACTGCCCAGAGAATGCCCACCGCACCGGTGGCGACGAACACCATGTGCCAGCCGAATGCATGTTGCAGCCACGCCAGCACCGGGGTCAGGAAGGCCAGGCCGACAAACTGCCCGGAGGTGTAGAAACCGATCGCCGTGGCGCGCTCGCGCTCGGGGAACCAGGTGGTGACCACGCGGCTGTTGATCGGATAGGCAGGCGCTTCCAGCGCACCGACGGCCATGCGCAGCACGAACAGCGCGATGAAGCTGCTGACGAAACCGAGCATCACCGTCGCCACCGACCACAGCAGCAGCGCGACGCTGTAAAGGATGCGCGGCGGCACGCGATCGACCAGCCAGCCGCCGGGAATCTGCATCGCGGCGTAAGTCCAGCCGAACGCGGAGAAGATCAGACCGACGTGTACCGGATCGATGCCCAGCTCACTGGTCAGCGCCGGCGCGGCAATCGACAGGTTGCTGCGGTCGAGGTAATTGATGACCACGGTGATGAACAGCAACACCATGATGAAAAACCGCTTGCGGCTAGGCGTGACTAAAGACGCCTGCCCGGAGAGGGTATGCGTTTGCATGATAGATGCCTCTTTTTATGTTTGTTGAGGTCATGACGCAGATCTCCTCTCCCTCGGAGAACTGATCGTTCCCACGCTCCGCGTGGGAATGCAGCCCGGGACGCTCCGCGTCCCAGCAGCGGACGCAGAGCGTCCATTGAGGCATTCCCACGCAGAGCGTGGGAACGATCTGATGCTAGCGAGTCAGAGACTCACCACTCGGCAAAGCTGCCATCGGCATGACGCCAGATCGGGTTGCGCCAGCGGTGGCCGACGGCGGCACGCTCGATCACGTATTCCTCGTTGATCTCGATGCCCAGCCCCGGGCCGTTCGGAATCTTCACGAAGCCTTGGTCGTAGTCGAACACACGCGGATCCTTCACATAGTCGAGCAAGTCGTTGCTCTCGTTGTAATGGATGCCGAGGCTCTGCTCTTGGATAAACGCGTTGTAACAAGCCGCGTCCAGTTGCAAACACGCCGCCAGGGCGATCGGTCCCAGCGGGCAATGCAGCGCCAGCGCGACGTCGTAGGCTTCGGCCATGTTGGCGATCTTGCGGGTTTCGGTGATGCCCCCGGCGTGGGAGGCATCCGGCTGGATAATGTCGACGTAGCCTTCGCTCAATACCCGTTTAAAGTCCCAGCGTGAGAACAGCCGCTCGCCCAGTGCAATCGGCGTGCTGGTCAGCGGCGCCAGTTCTTTCAGCGCTTCGTAGTTTTCGCTGAGCACCGGTTCTTCGATGAACATCAGTTTGTACGGGTCGAGCTCCTTCATCAGCACCTTGGCCATCGGCTTGTGCACGCGGCCGTGGAAGTCGACGCCGATACCGACGTTCGGCCCCACCGCATCACGCACGGCGGCAACGTTGGCCAGGGCAAGGTCGACTTTCTCGAAAGTGTCGAGGAACTGCAGTTCTTCGGTGCCGTTCATTTTCACCGCCGTGAAACCACGGCTCACTGCTTCTTTCGCCGCACGCGCGGTGTCGGCCGGACGGTCGCCGCCGATCCACGAATAGACACGAATCTTGTCGCGCACCTGGCCACCGAGCAGATCGCTGACCGACACACCAAGGGCCTTGCCCTTGATGTCCCACAGCGCCTGATCGATACCGGCCAGCGCGCTCATGTGGATCGCACCGCCACGGTAGAAGCCGCCGCGATAGAGCACGGTCCAGATGTCTTCGATATTGCGTGGGTCTTTGCCGATCAGGTAGTCGGACAATTCTTCCACCGCAGCCGCTACGGTATGCGCGCGCCCTTCAACCACAGGCTCGCCCCAACCGGTCACGCCCTCGTCGGTTTCGACCTTGAGGAAGCACCAGCGCGGCGGAACGATGAAGGTCGTGAGTTTGGTGATTTTCATCTCTGCTCTCTTTTGTAAATGCAGCTTTTATTAGATGCAGCGCACACAGCGCCCAAAAATTCTTAACGCAGGGCTTTCCAGGCAGCCACGTAGGCCTTGGCATTGACCGCCACCTGCTCGGGCGTCATGCCCGGTTTGAACAGGCCGGAACCGAGACCGAAACCTTTCACACCGGCGTCGATAAAGGCCTGCATGTTGTCCGGCGTAATGCCGCCGACCGGCGCCAGCACCGTGCCGGCTGGCAACACCGCGAGCCAGGCCTTGACGACCGCCGGGCTCATTTGCTCGGCCGGAAACAGCTTGAGAATGTCCGCGCCCTCGGCCAATGCGGCGAAGGCTTCGGTCGGCGTGGCCACGCCCGGCGACAGGTACAGGCCCGCCGCTTTCGCCGCGCGCAGAACCTTGGCATCGCTGTGCGGCATGACGATCACCTGTCCGCCAGCAGCTTTGACCTGCTCGACCTGCTCGGGGCTGAGCACCGTGCCGGCACCGATCAGGCAATCGGCGGGCAGCGCATCACGCAGGATGCGGATACTTTCGTACGGCGATGGGGAATTGAGCGGTACTTCGATGACGCGAAATCCGGCGGAATACAGGACTTCTCCGACAGCCGCCGCTTCCTGCGGTTGCAGGCCACGCAGAATCGCGATCAGACCGTTTTGTGCCAGTGCTTGCTTGAGCATGTCAGGCCTCCAGTCAGGGTTAACGGGATGAGGAATCGATCAGTCCGGCGGCGCGCGCCAGGTGCCACAGGCCACGCTCGGTCGCCTGCTCGGCCAGCGTCACCTGAGCAAAGCCGCAGGCGTTGAGGGCGCGGTGATAACGCGTGCACAGTTGCGCATTACCGATGAGCACGATCGCTGGAAGGTTCGATTGATTGCGCCGGCGCCGCTGCACATTGGCAAGCGCTGCCAGCTCATGGCCGATCATCAGGCCGGAGAGATAATCCGCCTGAGCGGTCGGGCTCAGTTCACCGGTCAGGCCGAGGGTGCGGGCGCTGAACAAGGTCGAGAGCACACCGAGCTCGGCATCCGCCGACAGCGCGATTTGCACGCCGCGGTCGAACGCTTGCGCATCGAACGTCGCGCTCGGCTGCTGGGTACGGCCAAGAATGCTGTGCTCGCTGAGTACGGCGAAGACTTCGCCGGTCATGAACGTGTCGAAATGGGTGATGCGGCCATCGACCACTTCCACCCATTTCGAGTGGCTGCCGGGCAGGCCGATCAGCAGGTCGCTACCCGCCTCGGCCGGCAGACTTTGCAGCACGCCGAGGACTTGGGTTTCTTCGCCACGCATTACATTCGGCAGTCGCGAACGCTGAATCACGCCCGGGACGATATGCACCGGCGTACCGCGCAAGCTGACCACGGTTTGCAGGGAATTTCCGAGATGGGCGACGTCGGCCGGCGTCTCGCAGTAAGCCGCTTCGCGCCAGCCCTGTGCACTGCCGACCATGCCGCAAGCGATTACCGGCAGATCCGGCTGCGCATCGAGCCAGTCACCACAGGCTTCGTCGAAGGCCAGTTCAAAACCATCGGCGCATTCACGGCCGTGGATGATTCGCGGGGTCTTGGGCAGCTGCATGATCCCGGACGACAGCGCACGCTGCTCCAGCACCACACCGTCCGCCGCGAGTTTGTAAGCACGTAATGAGGTCGTCCCCCAATCGAGCGCGATCAATTGCGCCTGCATCGCTTCACCTGTTTTGTTTTTGGCAGTGAGTGCGACGGACTATAAACCCGGGGGATTGTAAATCTCAATATATAAATATTGATCCCATATTATGGGAAGCGTCGACAGTAACGGTATCACCTCGCTCAAAACGCCCCCCGGCTGCAAGGATGGCGATCGAATGCCGCGAAAGGCCGAGTCAGGCTTGCACGGACAAAAATGCAAGGTTCGCCATGCCGCTGCGGTCGGGAAATATTCAGGGAGAGCGGCCCTCGAAAGAGGCAAGGCCGGACGGGATATCTTTCATTTTGCATGGCCAGTTGTCAGCAAATCCGCGCTAGGTATCTGCATAATCTTGGAAAAATACGTCTTGTATGTAGTGGAATGGACTCTATACACACAGGAAAAGGAATCTCTGGCTTTTAAAAAGGGATCCAGTGTTTCCCCTTTCAGGCGCCTTTCTCCCCCCTCATCGTCTACCGACTCGTCAAAAATGACATCTGCCCTATAAATTAACGAGTCAGGTGAAACCCTCTCGATAAACCCGAAGCCGGACTGTTTAATTCGGTGTGCCTGAGAAAAATCAAGATCACTTGTCAACGAGCAGACCAGCCCACGCCCTATAGACGACTTGAACAGGCCGAGAAGTTCCACGTCGGACTTGAAATAAACTTGATAAATTCCGGTAGTACGAAGCCGCTCTGTCTTTTCGTATTTAAGGTTAGCAATGGGCCGGCCATGATTCAAAGAACAAGCCGAGAGCACCGATATACATATTGCCAAGATCAAAACCTTCATAGGCGGTTACCCCTTGATCCATTTGAATATTGACTCCGCTACAATCTGTCGCGCTGACTTTCCACCGGGCAAGGCATGAGCATACATAAAGTTGGCATCTGCGTGATTGATATCGAGCCGCCCCATGACATTCGGCCCTTCGGAGATCTCCCATTGCTCACCGAAGTCTGCAACCAGATCTGACAGGTTCCAATCGACCGCAGCGGCCCTGATATTTACCCAATACTGCGCTTTAGGCTTGGGAACCTGACGATATATTTTCGAAATACCATATACGATTTTGCCGTGTCCTACGGGATCCAGCGTCACCAAAATTTTTATTTTGAAACCGCGCTCGGTTAAAACGGCAGACAAATGAGCACCGTTCCAGCCACCCAAACTGTGGCCGATGATATAAATCGCAGTATTGCAACTTGGAATTTTTCGAATAACGTTACGCTCCAGATCCTCCTCACTCATAAATGAGTTATAACCAAGGGGCAACGTCGTACAAGATTTCTGTATCTCCAGCGCTTCGATGTCCGCGTCGACCATGTCTCGCACATAGTCGACATTGTGATTGGGACCATCAACGTAATACCGTTCCTGATCGCCAGCTCCACCAACAAGAAAAACCATTGCATCGCGGATGCTTACTGTTACTTGCTTGACCGATTGATCTGTCTTGCAAGTAAGTGTATGACTCACGGGATCCCTTTTCGCCATTGCCGGTGGTGGAGCCTCCGCTGTTGCACTTCCATTTGCCATCTCTAATTACTCCACAAATAATTTAATCGTCTCAGCCAGGTGCGAACTGACGGTATGGGTAAATCCCGCCGCATCCGTCACGCCAGACTCTTCACTGCCGTTACCCCGCTGAATGATGTAAGGGTGATAAGAGACCGGCTCTCCGGTGTCCTGATTGACTACTTGCAACCTGTCAGTGAAATGCACCGGCATCGGCAACAGCCCACTAAATGCTGCCCCTCCCCCACTTTGGCCGATGATCACCGTGCCCGAGCCACCGATCACGACATTGCCATGCCCACCAGTGCTATCGAGCATCGCGGCATTCAGGCCGTTGATGAAAACAGTGCCGGAAACCGCTCCGGTGATAGGGCTGCCACACGCTGATTTATCGGTCATGCGTGCAGCAGCGAGGCCGTCGAAGAATACGTCCGGCGAGCCGGAGACAATCGGGTTGGTGCCGTGACCTGGCAGTGGGCAGGCGGTTGGGTCGGTGACGCGTGCTGCGGGTTTACCACTCAATTCAAAGCTCCTTGCTTAAGGGGTGCCGGGGATGGCTGATAGATGTCGATGTCGGTCGCGGCAAAGCGCCAGCGATTGTCGACCGGGTCGAACAAAGCATGACAATGCTCACGGCTTTCAGGTGATGTCGCGGTTTGTATGGCACGCCAGGCTTCGTTGGCTTGCCAACTCAACTCGGCAGGCGTTGCATCATCAAGTTCGTTGAGCCAGGCGTTGTAGTTGCGCAGGTGATTGCGCTCGAAAGCCGATTGCAGCAAGTCGCCCATTTCCACGCCAAGGTCCAGATGATGCCTGGAGGTCCAGCGCCCCACTTCGGAGTAGACGTGCCAGCCCATCGGGATCAACGCACCGTTTTTCAACAGAGAATGGCCGGCGAGAGCGACGAAGCCGCAACAGACGTGCAGCATCAGCCAGCCTTGATGGGCGTCGATAATCGCTGTGGGATCAAAGGTTCTCAGCGCTACCACGCCGTAGTCGCCAAGGTCGGCACTGCGCGTCATCAACTCGGCATCAAGCCGCGACACGAAAGCCCGTATAGCCACGCCGCCAGTGCGCTGGGCCATGCAGAGAATTTCCACAGCCTGTCGATTCGGGTCGTCAGAAGAGCCGGTAGTTTTCACCAGACCATACAGACGCATGGACGCCTGCAGTCCGCTCATAGCTGGTCACTCATTGACGCAGCGAGGGCTCCACAGGCGCGGAGAAATTTTGCCAGATGCATTGCAGGTGTCGTCCGTGAGCGCGCAAAAATGGCGCACAGAATGCCGGACTAGAGCGGTGGCGACAACTGAATCAGCAGTAGATTGCCATCATTGTGCTCAGCCCTCGGCAAATTCGCGCAACACCTTGCCATCCATGCGATACCGCACCCATTCCTCCTGCGGTTGTGCGCCGAGGGATTTGTAGAATTCGATGGCTGGGGTGTTCCATTCCAGCACGCTCCATTCGAAGCGGCCGCAGTCGTTGGCGCAGGCGATTTTCGCCAGGTGGCGCAGCAGGGTTTTGCCGGCGCCGCCGCCGCGCTGTTCGGGGGTGATGTAGAGGTCTTCGAGGTACAGGCAATTGCTGCCCAGCCACGTTGAATAACTGAAGAAGAACACCGCGAAGCCGATCGGCGAGCCGTCGCGCAGGCAGATCAGGCCGTGGGCGGTGGCGCCTTCGCCGAACAGGCTGCGTTCGATGTCAGCGACGCTGGCGATGACTTCGTGACGGGCCTTCTCGAAATCTGCCAGTTCGGTGATGAAGGTGAGGATTTGCGGCGCATCGCTGGGGGTCGCCGGGCGGATTTCGATCGTCATGGACGGGCCTTGTATGCAAATTAAAGCGCCATACTAAGGCGCGCAGCGGCACTCGTCACATGGCAAACATACTGATCTGTCCAATTTGCTGAACACTGTTGCCCTTGTGGGAGCGAGCCTGCTCGCGAAAGCATTCTGTCAGTTGAATCAACGTCTGACTGATATGACGCTTTCGCGAGCAGGCTCGCTCCCACAGTTGATATCGCAAATTCTGAAAGGATGCTTATGACCGTTAACTGTTTTGCGCCGCCGGAAACACTAGCGATCGGTATCGTCTGAACAGCAGACACGCGCGCCCGGCATAGACCGTTCGTCGATCCTCAGGCACCAACCCGTCATCAGGGCTGACCAACCAAGTGTAAGGATTCCAATCACTGGAGAAGCCCTATGATCCCGTCAAGGTTGACCGCTTTAGTCTTCAGCGCCCTGCTTTGCCCTGCGGTGTTCGCCGCCTCGTCCACGGCAGCGGGCACTGGCCCTACCGATCCGACCCCGCCACGCGCGCCTGCCATTAACAGTGCTCCCGGTATGAATACCGATGGCTCCGGCGTGCCGCTGATCAATCAGCCACCCGCCACCGGCACCGACCCGCGCACTCAAGGCAGCGATCCGGGGCGTCAGGGTGGCATGAACACGCCTGACTCTCCTGCCACTGCGCCTGACAATGCCGGCCCCGGTGTCGGCTCGAAGACCACCACCGGTGGCTCCGGTTCCGAAGGTGCCGGTCAGTAGTTCGCCGACGCGAGCGCCCTATTCACTCCCATGAAGAGGTAACCATGAACGTCGACAAAGACCTGGAAAAAGAAGTTCTCACCCGCCTGCTGCACGCGCATCCCAACGGCTTGGGCAAGGAGGTGCTGGACAATTACCGGGGCGAGAAAGTCGTGGCCAGCGCCCTCGCCGCCCTGCAGGATCGCGGGCTGATTCATCATGGTCACGTGACCTTGAGCGAAGCGGGTGAACACTCGCTGAACCTGCCGATCAAGCTGAGTTCTGCCGGCGTCGAAGCGGCGCGCAAACTGGATCTGCAGTAGTGCCAAGCCGCTCGCCGTCGAAGCGGCGAGCGGCCGGATCCGCAACTTGAGGAGAAATCCCATGCCTCGTGGAAGCAAAGACAAATACACCAGCGAACAGAAGCGCAAAGCCGAGCACATCGAAGACAGCTACGAGAAAAAAGGCGTGTCGAAAGATGAAGCTGAGGCGCGTGCCTGGGCGACGGTAAACAAACAATCCGGTGGCGGCGAAAAGTCCGGCGGTTCGGGTCGCAAGAAGCCCGCCAGTGCCAAGTCGGAAGATCGCAAAGAATCATCGCGCCGCGCGGTGGCCAGCCGCAAGGGCCATTCACGCAACAGCGAGACTTCGAAGGATACGCAGACTGTCGATAGCCTGATGAAAGAGGCCCGGGCAAAGAACATTCCGGGACGGTCTTCGATGCGCAAGCAGGAGTTGATTGAGGCGTTGCGCAAGGCGAGCTAGAACGACGCCCACTGTAGGAGCTGCCGAAGACTGCGATCTTTTGCTTTTCAAGATCAAAAGATCGCAGCCTTCGGCAGCTCCTACTGAAGATTTGTGTACGACGTAGATCTAAAGTGGGAGCGAGCTTGCTCGCGAAGGCGTCGGGTCAGTCGCCGCTGGATTCGCGGATAAACGCATCCACCTCACCCGCCCCCGGCGATGTCGCCGGCCCCCAGCGAGTCACCGCCAGTGCCGCCGCCGCATTCGCCCGCCGCGCCGCTTCCGGTGCCTCCAACCCCTGCGCCAATCCGGCAACAAACACCCCGGCATGCGCATCACCGGCGCCATTGCTGTCCACTGCTTTGACAGCAAACCCCGGCACCTGTCGACGCTCGCCACGCTGCTGAATCCAGCACCCCTGCGGCCCGTCACGCACCACCATCAGTACATTTTCCGGCAGCAGTTCCGCGAGGCGATCCATCGCGATATCAATCTCATCAGCTCCGGTAAACCGCAGCGCCTCGACACTGTTGCTGGTCCACACATCGATGCGCGGCAGCAATGCCTGCATCATCGGCGCGTCAGGTGACTCCACCAACGGCCCCGGGTCGAACACCACATTGACCGACGCCGGCAGCGCCAGCGTCCAGTCGAGCAACGCCTGCGCCTTGCCCTCGTGCAGCAGACTGTAACCGCTGAGATAAACGTAATCGCCGGGCTCGGCAGCCACGCTGTTAAGGTCCTCCCCGGTCACCTCGCCTTCGGCGCCGATGTAGGAAATGAAACTGCGTTCAGCCGAGGCATCGGTCAGCGCCACACACAAACCGGTGTCGCGCTCGGCCGGTTCGCGCATGCCGATGCCGATACCTTCCGCCTGCATCGCTTGGCGCGCCAGGTCACCAAAACGCCCCGTGCCATGGCGACCGAGGTAAACCACCGGCAGGCCGTTGCGCACCGCAGCGGCCATCACGTTGAAACCGCCGCCGGCTTCGAACCCCGCCGACTGCGCCAGCACGTCGCCGCCAATCTGCGGCAGTTTATCCACGGCCATGACCAGGTCGATGATGACTTGGCCAGTGTGCAACATCTTAGGCATGAGCATTCTCAGGTTGCGCGGCGCGGCGATCTTTCGCACCGCCAAGTATCAGGTAAATGCCACCGGCGACGACGAAGGTCACGATCCAGCCGAGGCCGTTGTGGCCCAGCCAGGAGTCGGACAGAAAACCCTTGAACCAGACGTTTTCTGCCGTGGTGCCAATGGTGGTGAAGCTGAAACCAAGGACGATGGCGATCGCCCAGGCGCCAAACGCGCGCCACTCGATGCCGCCGCGATACCAGTAGGCGCTGCTCGGGCTGACGTCGAGCAGGTCTTTGGGGCTGTAGTAGTGACGGTGAATCAGGTCGACCACGAAGATCCCGACCCAGGCAGTTATCGGCACTGCCAGCAGGGAAATGAAGGTAATGAACGGACCGTAGAAACTGTCGGCGATCAGCATGAAGTAGATCGAGCCGGCGAAGATCGCGACGATATCCACCACCACCGCGTAGACCCGCTTGACCTTCAGGCCCAGGGTCAGCGTGGTCAGGCCGGCGGAGTACACCGACAGGTTGTTCGACAGCAGCAGGCCACCGAATGCGGTGATCAGGTACGGCACGGCCATCCACGTCGGCAGCATGTCGCGGATCGCCACGATCGGGTCAGTCGCCGACGCCAGATCATTGTTGCCCACCGACAACAAGCCGCCGAGAGTGATCAGCAGCACCAGCGGAATGCCCGCGCCGAACGCCGCCGACGCCACCAGGCGCACAGCCTTGACGCTGCGATGCTGATAGCGCGACATGTCCGCACCGGCGTTGGCCCAACCGATACCAGTGCCGGCGGCCATGGTGCCGATGCCGATGATCATTGCGCTCAGCGGTGCTGGCGTGGCGTTGAACACCGCGCTCCAGTCGATGGTCGCGCAGAGAAAACCACCGACGAGAATGTTCAGCGCACCGAACACGTACGTCGCCCACTTCTGGATCACCAGCAAAGTCGCGTGGCCGAGGCCGGACACCGACAAGGTCAGCAGGACAAAGATGGCGATAAAGATCAGCGTCAGTATCGGCGCACTTTTCGCCTCGACCGGCGAGCCGAACAGGATCGAGCACAGCGACAACAACACGAACGCGGCGGTGGTGGTGTTGACGGTTTCCCAACCCAGACGCGACATCAGCGAAACCAGCGTCGGGCCGATGTTGCCGCGCACGCCGAAAATTGCCCGGGAGAGCGTCAGGCTCGGCGCGCGGCCACGACGCCCGGCAATCGAAATGATCCCGACCACGGCAAACGAACCGGCGGCACCAAGAATCGCGACGATGATCGCCTGCCAGATCGCCAATCCGCGAAACGCCACCAGTGTCGCGCCAAGCGGCAGGCCGAGGATGGAAATATTCGCCGCAAACCAGACCCAGAACAGTTGCAGCGGATGACCGTTGCACTCCGCCTCCGGCACCGGCTCGATGCCCCGGGTTTCCAATTGCCCGACGCTTTGCCCGGCGGTTGATGAACTCATGAAGATGCTCCTGTTTGCCTTTTTTGTGGTTGTGGCAATGATGCAAAACGACAAGACAACCGGCCTTCCGAGGCCTGTCTGTGCGATCCATTGCTGTGTGAATTCATTAGAAATGCGCGGCCCCTTTCGCGAGCAGGCTCGCTCCCACAAGGAAATGCATTCCAATTGTGGGAGCGAGCCTGCTCGCGAAGAGGCCAGCCAGTCAACGCAAGGCCAACAGCCCCCGCACCAAAGGCTCAAGCTCCAGCTGATTAACAGCTTTCACCGTCTCGATCATCGGCTGCGGCCAGCACTCAAGCCCCAGGCAAGCCCCGAGCATAGCGCCAAGAATCGCCGCGATGGTATCCGTGTCGCCGCCCAGGCTGGCCGCCATGCACAGCGCTTCGAATGCCGTCATCTCGCCGATGGCCACTTGCTGGGCCAGGGCGAATGAAACCACCACCGACTCCTGCGACGCCACCGATGTGCCGATTACGTCGTAGAGCAGATCGGCAAGCAATGCTTTGTCGCTGTCGACACTGATGCTGCGCGCCCAACTGATGCGCGAGGCGATGCGCCCGCCAGCCACCCAATGTCCGTGGGCTTCGGCCTGCTGGGCGATCTGCTGGCCGAGGTTCAGCGCCTCGCCGAGATCGACGTCATTGATGCCAGCGGAGACCACCGCCGCCACCGCCGCCGCACTGGAAATTCCCAGCGTGGTGTTATGCGTCACCTGGCACGCCTGCACGACCGCCGCAATGAAGCGCTGCGGATCGGCCACGTTCGCTGCAATGCCCACCGGGGTGATACGCATCGCCGCGCCGTTGGTGGTGCCGTAGCGCCCGGCTTCTTCCGGGGAATGCCCGGCGAGGATCATCTCAATGGCGCGTTTGGTCGAGGGGCCGAGCAAGTCCTGCGAGCCTTTGGCCTGCATCTCGGCTTCCCATTCGATCAAGCGCTGGGCGAGAACCGCCGGCTCGATACGGCCGTGACCTTCGACCAATAACTCGCCGACCAGGATCGCCTGTTCAGTGTCGTCCGTGATGGAGCCTTTGGGCATGTTCGCGGCGATCGGTTGCAGTGGGCCGGCGTCTTGCAGATCAGTGATCTGGCCGAAGCGCGCCTTGATCGTTTCGCGATCGAGCGACTGCGTCGGCATGCCCAGCGCGTCACCCAGGGCCAGACCATAGAAAGCGCCAAGCGCACGGTTGAGCGCGGTCATTTCGATTCTCCGAATTGCAGGTGCAGACGAAAGTGCACCGGGTCGAGCAGGCTTTCCACCTGCTCCATGAAACGGTTCTGCCGGTCGTAGGTGGTGCGCAGGGCTTTGAGAAACACCGTGCCGACCGGACGGCCGAGCAGCTCGGCGTCTTCGGCATTCAGCGGCTCGGCGCCGATCCACTGATCGCCGCGCTCGCCGATGTAGCCGTAGGCGGCCAGGGTGATGGTCAGGGAATTGTCGATCAAACCGACGCGAGGCAGGCTTTCCAGGCCGCCGTTAGCCGGCATCAAGGATCGTTCGAGAGACACCAGCGTACCGTCGGTGGCGCGCCGGCGACGGTCGAGGGTGATGAATTGATCGGTGCCGAAACGCACCAACAGATCCGGGCGAGTCACGGCTTCGAGGCGCAACACTTCGGTATTGATCAGCGCCCCGCTGTCGGCCAACGCCTGCGCCCAGCCACTGCGCTGATCCAGCGCGACACCGTCGAAAGTGACGATGGAACCGACACCGCTCTGCGTGGCGATGTAGTTACGCCGCTTCAGTTCGGCCAGCGCCTCACGCAAGGTGCCACGGCTGACCTGGAATTCTTGAGCCAACTGATGTTCGCCGGGCAACAGAAAGCCGTCCTCCATGAGGCCGCTCTCGATGCGTCGGACGAGCTCGTCGACCACCCTTTGCTTCTTGTCGAATCGTACCTGTCTAATCATGTACAAATTGATAACCGAAACGGTCGCTGACGAGCAAGAATTATTTAAGGGAGATGACAGAAGGCAGGAATGGCGCGATCAACTGTGGGAGCGAGCCTGCTCGCGAAGGCGGTATCCCTGACACATCAACGCTGGATGTGCCAATGCCTTCGCGAGCAGGCTCGCTCCCACAGGGAAGTGCTTGTGTCAGCGCTGTTTCAAGCGGTCGATGACCACAGCCAAAAGCAGAATCGAACCACGAATCACATACTGATAAAACGTGTCGATGTTCTTCAGGTTCATCGCGTTTTCGATGATCGCCAGAATCAACACCCCGGCAATCACATGGCGAATCATGCCGATGCCGCCACTCAGCGAAACCCCGCCCAGTACGCAAGCCGAGATCACCGTCAGTTCAAAACCCTGACCAATCATCGGCTGCCCGGAAGTCATCCGCGAGGCCAGAATCACCCCCGCCAGCGCACCGATCAAACCATGCACGGCGAAGATGATGATCTTGGTCCGGTCAACGTTGACGCCCGCCAGCAACGCCGCTTCCTGATTGCCACCGATGGCCATGGTGTTGCGCCCGTAGGTGGTGTAGTTCAGCAGCCAGCCGAAGAACAGGAAGCAGACAATGGTGATCAGGATCGGCACCGGCACACCGAACAGCTGGCCGTTACCGAAGACGAAGAACGATTCCTGCGAAACACCGACCGCTTTGCCGTTGGCAAAGATATAGGCCAGACCGCGCACGATCTGCATGGTCGCCAGCGTTGTGATCAGGGCATTGACGCGCAACTTGGCAATCACGATGCCGTTGATCAGACCAACGATCAGGCCCATCACCAGTGCCGCGCTGACCCCGAGAAATACACTGTTGGTGTCACGCATCACCACCGCCGCGACCACGCCGGCACAGGCGATAACCGAGCCGACCGAGAGGTCGAAGTGCCCGGACGCCAGGCAATAAAGCATGGTGCACGCGGCGATACCGGTGGTGGAAATCGCCAGGCCCAGGCCACGCATGTTCAGCGGCGAGAGGAAGTTGTCGATCAGCAATGTGCAGGCGACAAAGATGCCGATCGCCGCCAGCAGCATGACCCAGTCATCGAGGAAGCGCCGCATGTCCAGCGGTTTGCGCTCGGTCGGCAGGGTTTCGTTTTGCGTAGTCATCATAGTCACCTCTCAGTTCGCCACGCCGTCAGCGCGGTGGCGTGGCAAAGCCAGTTGCAGCAGGTTGGATTCATTGGCCTGGTCGCGGCTGACTTCGCCGCGCAGGGCGCCTTCGCACAGCACCAGGATGCGGTCGGAAATGCCCATCACTTCCATCAGATCGCTGGACACCACGATCACCGAAATACCGTCGGCGGCGAGGTTATGAATGATCTGGTAGATCTCGGCCTTGGCGCCGATGTCGATGCCACGGGTCGGTTCGTCGAGCAGCAGGACTTTCATCGGCATCGATAGCCAGCGGCCGAGAATGGCCTTCTGCTGATTGCCGCCGGAAAGGAACTTGATCTGCTGGCCGGCGTGCGGGGTTTTCACTTTCAGGGCCTTGATCTGCTTGTCGGCGTTGCCCTTTTCCCACAAGCCGCGAATCAGGCAGCCGAGCCCGGAATGCGCACCGCGGGCACTGATGTTGATGTTCTCGGCGACGCTGGCCAGGGGGATGATGCCTTCTTTCTTGCGATCTTCCGGGCAGAGCAGAATGCCGGCGGCAATCGCGTCACGGGACGAGCGCAGCTTCAGCTCATGACCGCGCAATTCGAGACGGCCGGCGGTGTTGCGCTCCAGTCCGCTGAGCAGGCGAAACAGCTCGGTGCGCCCTGCCCCGACCAGTCCGAACAGGCCAAGGATTTCGCCTTTGTGCGCTTCGAAACTGATCGGCTCGCGCAGGCCCGGGCCGAGCAGGCCGTCGACTTTCAACGCCACGGCGCCACGCGGGCGATGGCGGTAATCGTAGATGTCCTGAATGTCGCGGCCGACCATGCAGGTCACCAGTTGATCGTGGGTCAACTGGCTCATGTCATCGAAGGTCCGCACGTAGCGACCGTCCTTGAACACGGTGACGGCGTCGCAGATACGGAAGACTTCTTCCATGCGATGGGACACGTAGAGCACCACTTTGCCTTCGTCGCGCAGACGACCGATGATCGCCATCAAGCGATCGATCTCGCGTGCCGAGAGGCTACTGGTCGGTTCGTCGAAAGCGATAACGTGGGCGCCGCGCGACAGCGCTTTGGCAATTTCCACCAACTGCCGCTGACCCAGCGACAAGCGTCCGACCTTGGTTTGCGGATCGATTTCGTCGGCCAGGCCTTTCAGGCAATTCAAGGCTTTCTGACGTAGCTCACTGCGATTGATCAGGCCGAAACTCGCCGGCAGATGCCCGAGAAACAGGTTCTCGGCCACGGTCATTTCCGGGACCAGATGCAGTTCCTGGTGAATCACCGCGACGCCGCTGCCGATGCTGTCAGCGGTGGACTTGAAGGCCATCGCCTGCTCGCCGATCTGCAGCTCTCCGCTGCTCGGAATGTAGGCGCCGCCGAGGATTTTCAGCAGGGTCGATTTGCCCGCGCCGTTCTCGCCCATCAAGGCATGAACCTGGCCGGGGTGGGCGACGAAGCTGATGCCGTCGAGCGCTTTCACGCCGGGAAAGGTCTTGCCGATCCCGTTGAAGCGCAGGCTGCCGCTGGCGCCGTGTTGTTCTTGTGTCTGTACTTGCGCGTGCATAAAGCCACCTCTTCACACCGAAAAACGGCCCGGCTGCCCGGGCCGTCGCTGCCTCAGTTCCACAAGCCGATTTTTTCCAGCTCTTGCTTGAAGTTGTCGCGGGTGATCAGGGTGACGTCATCCATGGCGGTGTACTTCGGCGGCTCTTTGCCAGCGGTGATCCACTCGTACATCATCTCGGCGGTCTTGTAGCCTTCGATGTGCGGGCTTGGCAGCATCGAACCGAAGAAGCCGCTGTTAGGCTTTTTCAACTCGCCGATGGCGTCGGTGCCGTTGATGCCGATGCCGATTACGTTGCTCGCGGCAAACCCGGCCGCTTCGGTGGCGCGCACGCCGCCGAGCACGGTGTTGTCGTTCATGCCGCCGATGATCAGGTTTTTCGCCGCGCTCGGCAGTTTCACCAGCGCCGAGTTGGTGGCGTCCATGCTGCCCGGTACGTCGAGGGTTTTCAGCGCGGCGAAGAGGATGTGGTCCTCCGGCATGCCGGCCTTCTTCAGGGCATCGACCGAACCGTCGGTGCGCTTCTTGCCGGTGTCGAGTTCGTTGTAGGTATTGACCACCGCGTAGGTGTCTTTCCAGTCCCAGTTACGCTTTTTCGCTTCGGCAGCCATGGCGGCGCCCTGCTTCTGGCCGACTTCAAACGCGGCCATGCCCAGGTACGGCACGTCTTCCATGAATTTGCCGTTGGCGTCGACAAAACGGTCGTCGACGGCAATTACTTTCAGGTCGTTGATCTTGGCTTTGGCCATGATGGCCGGGCCGAGGGACACATCCGGCGGGCAGATCACGAAGCCCTTGGCGCCGTTGGCGGCCAGACTATCGATGGCCGAGAGGGTCTTCTCGCCATCCGGTACGGCAATCTTGATCAGTTCAAAGCCTTTGTCCTTGGCGGCTTTTTCGGCAAAAGCCCATTCGGTCTGGAACCACGGTTCTTCGGCCTGCTTGACCAGAAAACCGATCTTCACCGCGTCGGCGGCGAGCAGCGCACTGCTCAGGCTGAACGCAGTGACCGCCAGGGCAGTGCTGCACAGGGTACGAATCCCGAAACGACGTTTCATCAGATGACTCCTTGTTATTTTTTTTGAGCAAGGTTTGAAAAGCGTTGAAGCGTGTTCTCAGTGAAGCTGGTTGAAAATAGTCATATCGTATGATGATTGGATTTCAAGCGTAGTTCAGCGCTGGAGATCCGTTTTGTTCAGTCGTGGTACATCACCGAGCGGCCACCATCGATGGTGATGCACGAAGCGTTGATAAACGGTGCCTCATCGCTGGCCAGAAATACCGCCGTCATTGCCACTTCGATCGGCTGGCCGATGCGCTTGGGCGGGTGCAGGTCAAAGGCGCGTTGACGCTCGGCATGCGGATCGGCAAAGCCATTCCAGTAATCGACGTTCAGCTGCGTTTCGATGTAGCCCGGCGCGATGGCGTTAACGCGAATGCCTTTGGCCGCGTATTCGATGCCGAGTGCACGGGTCAGGCCGAGCAAGCCGTGCTTGGCTACCGGGTACGGAAAGCAGCCGGGAATGATGTGGCTGGAATGAGTCGAGGCGATGTTGATGATGCTGCCCACGCCCTGCTCGATCATCTGCGGCAGCACGGCTTTGCAACCATACCAGGCGCCGTCCAGATCGATGGCAAAGCAGCGGCGCCAGTCTTCTTCGGTCATCTGCAAAGGATCGCGGAACACATTGACCCCGGCGCAGTTGACCAGCACATCGATGCGGCCATGCAATTCCACCGCGCGTCGGGCCAGGGCATGCAGATCCTGCTGATTCGATACGTCGACCTTGAGCGCCTGCACGTCATGGCCCTGATCGCGCCAATGAGCGGCGACCTGCTCGACCTTGTCGGCCTGGATATCGCTGATGAGTAATCTGGCTTGCTGCGAGGCGAACGCGGCAACGATAGCTTCGCCGATGCCCTGAGCGGCCCCGGTCAGCAACACGACCTTGTTTTTCAGCCGCTCGCCTTTCGGCGGCGACGGCACTGGTGGCAATGTCAGCGCTTCAGCCATGGCTCAGGCCTCCTGCACGCAGGCGCAAAAAAACCGGGCATCGGTTGATTTCCGGTTCTGACGGCTCGGGAAAAGAAACAGGCAAGCGTCGCCGACGGCATCAAGCCGTGACGAAAGGCGGATCCCGCTTGCGCGGGCGAGAAGAATTCGCTGCATCACTTCACCTGTTTTGTTCTTTTTAAGTGTGAGTGCGTGTTACTGCTGGAGCCGACTATAAACCCGACCGCCAAATAATCTCAATATATAATTTTGCATCCCATATTTTGGGATCTAGCCAGCAAAACGCGTACAGAGTTTTCCTGCAACATCAACGCGCATGCTCAGCACCGCACCGTCCAAAGGATGATTCAGCGGGCTCCTGGCACTGGTGATAAACAGGGTTTTCAAGTCTTCGCCACCAAACACACAACTGGTCGGGCGACTGACCGGCAGATCGATCTTGCGATCCACCTGCCCGTCCGGCTTCAGGCGCAACAGGCAACTGCCGTCCCAGCGTGCATTCCACACGTAGCCTTCGGCAT
The DNA here is from genome assembly GCF_054871425.1 of Pseudomonas glycinis. Classification (NCBI taxonomy): domain Bacteria; kingdom Pseudomonadati; phylum Pseudomonadota; class Gammaproteobacteria; order Pseudomonadales; family Pseudomonadaceae; genus Pseudomonas; species Pseudomonas glycinis. The sequence goes on from NZ_JBTYHF010000010.1 coordinate 244,053, forward strand.
CCATCGCCGAGCCGTCGGGGCCGCCGTGTTGATCGGACGAGTAAAACACCTGCGGCGCATCGAGACTGCCGTCGGTGCGGATGAAATATCGATTGAGCGTGCTGTCGAGGCTTTCACCAAACAGCAGCGTGGTGCCGTCGTCACTCCACAGCAGGGTGTTGGGGATGCCCAGACCGAGCAGCAGCGGTGTCACGCGTTGATCGGGATCGATACGGAACAGGCCACCGGAACGGCGCACCAGCGGCAGATCCTCGCCGTGCTCGCCGATGTTGTTTTGCATGGTGCCCAACCACAACCGGCCCAAGGCATCGCAACGGGCTTCGTTGGGGCGGTTGCCCGGTTGCGGGTCGGCGACGCAGAACAGTGTCAACCGAGGCTCAAGCCCGGGTGAATCGAGATCGAGCCGGTAGACACCACTGCTCAATGTCACCAGCGCATCGCCGCTGGCGCAAGGAATGAAGGCGGAGATGTGCTCGGGCATCTGCCAGATCTGCACGTTCTGACCGATCAGGCGCAACGCTTGCTTACCGGCGATATCGACCCAGTACAACGCCTGGGTCGGCGCATCCCAGAACGGGCCTTCGCCGAGTTGCGCGCGGTGTTGGGTCAGGGCGGTGAACGGCATATCAAGTCCTTCTGAGTTGTTGTTTTACTGTGGGAGCGAGCTTGCTCGCAAAGGCGGAGTGTCAGTCAATGATGATTTATCTGACCTGACGCATTCGCGAGCAAGCTCGCTCCCACAGGATGTCTCGACATTTTCAGCTAGCTTTTCTACTGGCCATGACTTTCGGGTAAAAGCGTTTTATCGCCAGGTCGGCATTGTCGATCAAGGTCATGCACGCCCACACGCCACGGGTCGAATCGCGCGCGGCGATGGCATCGGCCATGTCTTTATGGATCGGCAAGGTGCGGCGCAGTTCATCGGGGTCGGCGGCGGAGACTTCGAACGACACCGCCAGCAACGCGCCGAGGGCCGGGACCATTTGTTCGATGAACTGATTATGGCTGGCGGCCAGGATGCATTCGTGGAAGGCCTGGTCGGCACGGTTGTAATCGATGCCACTGTCGACCGCACGCTCCAGTGCATTGAAAGCCAGTTGCACCGCTTCGATCTGCTCCGGCGTTGCGCGCTCACAGGCCCAGCGCACCGCCATCGGTTCAATGGTGCGGCGCAAATCCAGCAGGTCATCGACGAAGTTTTCCGGCAACCCATTGCGCGATAGCCAACCGACCACTTGCGGATCGAACAGATTCCAGCGCCGGACCGGCAACACCCGCGTGCCGACTTTCGGCCCGACTTCGAGCATGCCTTTGGCGACGAGGGTTTTGATGGCTTCGCGAATCACCGTGCGGCTGACACCAAGCTGTTCGCCCAGATCCGCCTCGACCTTGATGGTCTGCCCCGGCTTGACCTGACCGGCAGCAATCCAACTGCCCAGCCAGTCAACGGTCGACGCATGAAAGCTGCTGGACATGTACACCTCAAGGCGAATCGCGACGGGTGCCTACGCTAATCATCATACGAATAACAGTCAATCGGATTTTTTTCAGCTTGCACAAACCTTTGTGGGAGCGAGCCTGCTCGCGAAAGCGTCGTGTCAGTCAACATTGCTGGCGACTGATACAGCGCCTTCGCGAGCAGGCTCGCTCCCACATTTTGATGTTGTGTCAGGGTTCCAGGCCGATGCGAAAGAATTCGCCGCCACTCCACACGCCTAACCAGCGCTGGCCATCAATCTCGCGGCTCACCGCCAGTTCCACCAACTGGTAAAACACATTGCGGTGAATCAACGCTTCAAGGTTGCTGCGCACATGCACATAAGGCGCAGGCTCCTGGGTCTCAGGATTGATCTCGACGCGGATCGGATGTTCAGCCCCCGCCTCGATGGTTTCCTCGACGTTGCTGGTAAAGCGCAAAACCTGCGCCTCGCCCTCGCCTTGCACTTCCACGGCAACCGCTACGAACGGCGCATCATCGACCTTGATCCCGACCTTCTCCACCGGGGTGATCAGGAAATAATCATCGCCGTCGCGGCGGATGATGGTGGAGAACAGTTTGACCATCGGCTTGCGCCCGATCGGCGTGCCCAGGTAGTACCAGGTGCCGTCGCGGGCAATGCGCATGTCGATGTCGCCGCAGAAATCCGGGTTCCACAAATGCACCGGTGGCAGGCCTTTGGTCTTGGGGATCTGCCCCAGCAGGTCATTGGCTGTTTGCGGGTCACTCATGGCGTACTCCTTGATTACTGGTCGCCGATCCCCAGCAGGCTGCGTGCGTATTGCGCCAGCGGCGGACCGATGAGGTCTTCGGGTTTGGAGTCATGGAACGTCAGTAAACCGCCACGACTCTTGATCCGTGCAGTATCAATCAAATACTGGGTGCTGGTCTCGATCAACATGATCTGAATCACGCCGCCGTCGATACCGAGGCGATCCACCGCCTCCTGATCCAGCCACTCGTCAGAGTTGCCGATGCGGTCGTCAGCCTTGGCGAAACGTGTGTAGAGCAGATAATGCGCGCCGGCATCACGGGCTTCGCCCATGGCTTGATCGAGGCCTTCCGGCGCACGGGCGCGGCGGACCATCGGGAAATATTCGACAAAGCCCTTGAAGGCTTCTTCGGCGACCACGTTCGGCCGCGGATAGGAACCACCCGGCGGTGCGAACGCACCCTGGGCGATGAAGATGAACGAGTCCGGCTGAATGCGGAGATTGTTCACCCGGCGGCTGTCGCTGTGGTCCAGAAGCCCCGCATCGCTCATGTGATACCGAGTGCCTTCGGCCATATCGCTGACATTCATGCAGCCACCAAGCGCCAAAACGGCCAGCAGCAAAACCAGGCTACGCATCCTATTCCTCCAGAAGCCGGTGTCGGAAAACCGGCGAATGGCCGTTGGATGCAGCTTTTGCGCCAGCTCGGCATTTTCCTTGAAAGGCGTTCCCTGTGGGAGCGAGCCTGCTCGCGAAGGCGGTTAATCAGCCGCCAATGATCTTCATGACGGTCGCACCACCGGAGAACGCCACCTCCTGCTTGTCACCCAACGCCTTCACCAGCAAACGTTGCAGCGCCGGCAACGCCTGGTGGCGCGGCTTGTCGAGCAGATCGCCGACATAGTGGCGGTTGCTCGACGACAGGCAGCCATGCAGCCAACCGGTCGACGACAGCCGCAAGCGCGAACAAGTGCGGCAGAACGGCACGCTTTCGTTGGCGATCACCCCGAAATTGCCGCGACCGGGAATCGCATAGCGCACAGCCGTGGCGTCCACCGGTGCGTCGGTCTGGGCGTATTCATAACGTTCGCCAATCAGGCCGAGCAACTGCTCAAGGCTGACGAACTGCTGCAGGAAGGCATTGGAATCCTTGGCCAGGTGGCCCATGCGCATCAGCTCGATGAAGCGCAGTTCGAAGCCGCGCTCCAGACAGTAATCAAGCAGCGGCATGACCTGATCGAGGTTCTGCCCGCGCAACGGCACCATGTTGACCTTGATCTTCATCCCGGCGGCGGCAGCCTGATCCATGCCATCGAGCACGCTGGCCAGATCGCCGCCACGGGCGATGCTGCGAAAAGCCGCGGCATCAAGGGTATCCAGGGAAACGTTGATCCGGCGCAGACCGGCGTCGACCAGCAGCGGCAGTTTTTTCGCGAGGAGTTGACCGTTGGTGGTCAGACTGATGTCGTCGAGGCCCATCTGGCCGACGGCAGTCATGAACGATTCGAGTTTGGGGCTGACCAGTGGCTCGCCGCCGGTGATGCGCAGGCGCTCGATGCCGGCCGCTTCGATCAGGTATTCGACGCCGCGCGCCATGGCTTCGGCCGACAGTTCATCCTGCGCAGCGACCAACCGCTTGCCGTTGGGCACACAGTAGGTACAGGCGTAATTGCAGGCAGAGGTCAGGCTGATGCGCAGATTGCGAAAACGCCTGCCTTGACGGTCAACGATCATGAAACACTCCGGCGAAAGAAAATCGAGCGAGCAAAACTTGACTGAGAAATCAGGTTTTAGCAAGCCCTATGCCTGAGTATATTCCTGCGCTATTGCGCCATGTTGCGAAAACACGGCGCAATCAGCCCGCTGAATGACTTATGTGCTCGGCGTTTCCGGGTCGCGCTTGCGCTTGTTGCCCATGCGCACGCCGATGTCCATCAGGAACTGGAAGAAGCCTTCCTGATCTTCCAGCACATTGCTCCAGAACGGCGAGTGATACAGCGCCACCGCGCCGTGCACCAGCGCCCAGGATGCGCAGTAGTGGAAGTACGGCGGCACGTCTTCGAGCTTGCCTTCGCTGATGCGACCCTTGATCAGCAGGGTCAGGCGTTCGAAGTTCGAGGCACGGATCTTGTGCAGCTCCTCGACCATCTCCGGCACCTGATTGCCCTTGACCACTTTCTCTTCGAGGCGGTCGAACAGGCGATAGCGCTGCGGGTCGCGCATGCGGAATTCGAAGTAGGCGCGCGACAGCGCTTCCTTGTCCTTGTCGACATCCGCCGAATGCAGCAGCTCGTTCAGATCGCGCTCGTAGTCGAGCATCAGGCGCAAGTAGATCTCCGCCTTGGATTTGAAGTGCTTGTAGATCGTGCCTTTGCCGATACCCACAGCATCAGCAATCATCTCGACGGTGACACTGTCTTCACCCTGGTCGAGGAACAGCTTGAGCGCGGTATCGAGAATTTCCTGCTCGCGGCGACGAAATTCACGGACCTTACGAGGTTCTTTATGCATAAGAAAAAGGTCTGAAGGGTCAAAATTCGAAGCCGCGTATTATGCCTAACTTGCGCAAAAAAGCACGGTTCATCGACCAAATCTGTGTTTCTTGTTCATTTCGAGAACGATTCGGGTGCAATGAGAACTCAACTGAAGCAAACGTATTCCAAATTTGTTTAAAAACCCCCACCGGCTCACTGGACTGCACGCCAGACTGATCAATACTTGAACTGTCGGGCGACATCTCCCCCAAGTGTCGCGCCGATAAAGGTACCAACGGACCGCGTGCCTTTGTTTTACTCCTAATGGTCTTAACCCGGATTCACCCCCCAGAACCCGGGTTTTTTTTGCCTGCGATTTGGCCAGCCGTCACAGGGCAGATTTAACACTCGCCAGCGGGAACAGACGCTTGAAGTTCTCTGTGGTCTGCTCGGCAAAGCGCTCGTAGTTCTCACCACGCAACATCGCCAGAAACTCCGCCACTTCGCGCACGTACTGCGGGAGGTTCGGCTTGCCGCGATACGGGATCGGCGCCAGGTACGGCGAGTCGGTTTCCACCAGCAGGCGATCGGCCGGCACTTTGCTCGCCACGTCACGCAAGGCGTCGGCATTGCGGAACGTAACAATGCCCGACAGGGAAATGTAATAACCCATGTCCAGCGCCGCTTTGGCCATGTCCCAGTCTTCGGTGAAGCAATGCAACACGCCCGCCTGGGGCAGCGCCGCTTCGCGCAGCAGTTCGAGGGTGTCGGCACGGGCGCCACGGGTGTGGATGATCACCGGTTTGCCGGTCTGCTGCGCCGCTTGCAGGTGCAGGCGAAACGACTCCTGCTGCAACTCGGCGGCTTCCGGCTCGTAGTGATAGTCGAGACCGGTTTCGCCGATCGCCACCACTTTCGGATGATTGAGTTCGTGCAGAAGCCAGTCCAGCGCAGGAGCCGCGCCCGGCTGAACATCCAGCGGATGCACGCCGACCGAACAATCAACATCGGCATACCGCTCGGCGAGGGCTTTGACGTCGGCGGCGTTGTCGGCACTGACGCCGATGCACAGAAAGTGTCCGACCCCACGCTCGCGGGCCGCAGCGAGTGCGGCATCCAGCGAGCCGTCATGGGCGGAGAGGTCGAGACGATCAAGGTGGCAATGGGAATCTACGAGCATAAAAAGGACTGCAACTTACATCGTATGAGTGGGACGGTCGGATTTCAGCGCTCCGGCCAGATGAGTTTCGATGCGACTGCGCGCAGTGTCGTCGCCGTCATTGAACTGCACGCCGACACCGGCGGCGCGATTGCCTTGTGCACCTTTGGGGGTGATCCAGGCGACTTTGCCGGCGACGGGGATTTTTTCCGCTTCGTCCATCAGGTGCAACAGCATGAACACCTCGTCGCCCAACCGGTAGCTTTTGTTGGTCGGGATGAACAGACCACCATTCTTGATGAACGGCATGTAGGCGGCGTAAAGCACCGACTTGTCCTTGATGGTCAGGGACAAGATGCCGTTACGCGGCCCCGGGCTGACAGGTTCAATCATGTTCACCTCCACTGCTGATCTTCAGAGTCTAGGTACACATTCTTATCTTTGACCAGGCAATCCCACCCATTGCACCAACAATGCTTCCAGCAACAGGGCCGGATTGAGGTTGGCCTTGCTCAACACTTTCTGCCGTTGGGCGAGAATCCAGTCCTGAATATCCAGCACTTTGCCCTGCGCGCTTTTCTGCGCCAGGTACTGCACGACCTTGCGCATATCGGCCAGGCCGAGGCCGCCTTCGTCCTGAGTCAGTTGATAGCGCAGGATCAGGCTCGACCAGTCGCAGAACCAGTCGAACAGACGCAACATCGGAATGCTTTTCCACTCTTCCGCCAGTTGCGTCGGCGATTGCTGGCCCTTGAGCAACTTCTTTACGCCTTCGACCACTTGTGCACGTTGTTCACGCACACCTTGCGACTGCAGGCTGACCGCCATCAGCGGCGACCCGGCGGCCAGCGTCAGCAGTTCGACGCGCTCTTCTTCCGCGCAATCCGGCAGCGCCTGAGCCAGCCATTGCAGGCTCATCGCCTCGCCCGGCAACGGGCAGGCCTGCTGCACGCAACGGCTCTTGATGGTTGGCAACAACCGGCTGGGCTGGTGGCTGACCAACAGCAGAACAGTATCGCCGGACGGCTCTTCAAGGCTTTTGAGCAAGGCGTTGGCAGCGTTGATGTTCATCGACTCGACCGGCTCGATCAACACCACTTTGCGCCCGCCGAGCTGCGCGGTCTGCACGACGAAACTGACCAGATCACGAACCTGATCGACCTTGATCGCCTTGTCCGCCTCTTCCGGTTCCAGGATGTAATTGTCCGGATGACTGCCGGCCTTGAGCAGCAAGCAGGATTTGCATTCGCCGCACGCCTCAGGCGTAGGACGCTGACACAGCAGGCTGGCCATCAAGCGTTCGGCCAGCGCACGCTTGCCGATCCCGGCCGGACCGTGCAGCAGATACGCGTGGGCATGCTGACTGCGTCCGGCCAGTTGCTGCCAGAGGTTGTCCTGCCATGGATAGGCCTCAGCCACGGGCCAGCTCCAGCAAATTCGGTAGCAAGGTGTCCAGCGATTGCTGGACCTTGGCCAATGGCTGACCGGCATCGATGCGCACGTAGCGCGACGGGTCGGCTTCGGCGCGTTTCAGGAACGCATTGCGCACGTTTTCGAAAAACGCCCGGCCTTCGAGTTCGAAACGATCCAGTCGGCCACGGGCACTGGCGCGGGCCAGACCGATCTCTACGGGCAGATCGAAAATAAGTGTCAGATCGGGCCGCAAGTCACCCTGCACGAAAGTTTCCAGGGTGGCGATGCGTTCCAGCGACAAACCACGACCGCCGCCCTGATAGGCGTATGTCGAGTCGGTGAAACGATCACACAGCACCACAGCGCCACGGGCCAGCGCCGGGCGAATCACCTCGGCCAGGTGCTGGGCGCGCGCGGCGAACACCAGCAACAGCTCGGCGTCCGGGTGCATCACTTCGTCGGCCGGGGTCAGCAACACGTCACGAATCCGCTCGGCCAGCGGTGTACCGCCGGGCTCACGGGTGAGCAGCACTTCGATACCGGCGGCGCGCAGGCGCTCGGCGAGGTATTCGCGATTGGTGCTCTTGCCCGCGCCTTCCGGGCCTTCCAGGGTAATAAACAAGCCAGTCACAGGCAGTCCTTCATCAAAGTCATTGCGCGTTCTGTGGTGCAGCGGCGTCCGGTTCTTGGGCTGGCGCCGGATCTTGCGGCGGCGCTTTCGATGGCACTTCGGGCAGCACCTCGGGCGCGGTGTTCGGCGAGGCCGCCGGAATGGCCTCATCGGTGGCCGGCGCGGTTACTGGTGCCGGGCTGGAACGGTAATCGGCACGGCGCTTGAGCTGGTATTCGCGCACCGCGTTGTTGTGCGCATCCAGATCATCGGAGAACACATGGCTGCCATCGCCACGGGCGACGAAATACAGGCTGCTGCCTTCCACCGGGTTGAGCGCAGCATGAATCGCTTCGCGCCCGACCATCGCAATCGGCGTCGGTGGCAAACCGGGAATCACGTAAGTGTTATAGGGCGTCGGTTCTTTCAGATGCGCGCGGGTCAGTTTGCCGGTGTAGCGATCACCGAGGCCATAAATCACCGTCGGATCGGTCTGCAACTGCATGCCCAGCGCCATGCGCCGTACAAAGACGCCGGCAATCTGCCCGCGCTCCTGCGGAACGCCGGTCTCTTTCTCGACCAGCGAGGCCATGATCAGCGCTTGATAAGGTTCGCTGTAAGGCACGTCGGCAGAACGCTGCGCCCACTCTTTGGCGAGCACCTCATCGAGACGATCAAAGGCTTTTTTCAACAGCTCGGCATCGGACATGCCGCGCACGAAGCGATAGGTATCCGGGAAAAACCGGCCTTCCGGGAACAAGCCTTTGTGGCCGATCTTCGCCATGACGTCGCTGTCGCTCAGGCCGGTGAGGGTCTGCTCGAGCTTGTCGTCCTTGGCCAGGGCGGCGCGCACTTGATGGAAAGTCCAGCCTTCGACCAGGGTCAGGCTGTACTGAACCACGTCGCCGCGCTTCCACGATTCGATCAGACCGTTGACGGTCATGCCCGGCTGCATGCGGTATTCGCCGCTGTGAATCGGCGTGCCGGCAAGATTGAAGCGCCAGTAGACGCGCAGCCAGAACGCGTCCTTGATGACGCCATCGGTTTCGAGTTCAAGGAAGGTACGGGTCGGTGTAGAGCCTTTCGGCACATCCAGCAGTTGTTCCTGCGGGATGTTCAGGGGCTGTTCCAGCGCCGAATGAATTTTCCAGGCGCTGGCGCCCAACAGCAGCCCTGCCAGAACCAGTCCGGTTTCCAGCAGCAGCAAAAGTTTACGTCTCACGAATCAAGCATCCAGTAGCGCGCGGGCAATGGTTTGCAGTTTACGGGTGAGCGGGCCAACCGGCCAGCTCAGTGCAGCACAGGCGCGTACCGGCCAGACGCCATAAACGCTGTTGCAGACAAACACTTCATCAGCCCATTGCAGCTGTTCGAGGCGGATATCGGCGATTTGCGTGGGGATGGCCAGCGACTCGGCCTGAAACAAAATTTCCGCGCGCATCACCCCAGCGACGCCGCAGCGCTTCAAGTCGGGCGTGATCAGACCACCGTCGCGCACCAGGAAAATATTGCTGTACACACCTTCGACGACGCGCCCGGCCTGATCAAGCATCAAGCCTTCGGCATGCTCGCTGTCCTGCCATTCGGCGCGGGCGAGCACCTGTTCCAGTCGATTCAGATGTTTGAGCCCGGCCAACAACGGCTGCGTAGATAAACGCGTGTTGCAGGGAAACAGGCGAATGCCGTGCTCGGCATGGGCAGCGGGATAAGCCGCCGGCGGATTGCCTTGCAGAATGCGTCGGCCCTGCGCCGCAGGATCGGGCGCATAACCGCGCAAGCCGTCGCCACGCGTGAGGATGAGCTTGAGCACGCCCTCGCCCATCGCAGCGGCATAGCTGAGCAGCTCATGGCGAACCAGCTCGAGGTCGGTCGCAATGGCCAGACGCGCGCAGCCATCGGCCAGGCGCGTCAGGTGTCGATCCAGCAGAACCGGCTGTCCACTGCGCACGGCAATGGTCTCGAACAGGCCATCGCCGTAAGCCAGGCCGCGATCTTTCAGCGACAGCGCGTCAGCCGGTTGACCGTCGACCCAGCTGTCCATCAGCCGGCGAACCGACGGAACGCCAGCGTGCCGTTGGTGCCGCCAAAACCGAAGGAGTTGGACAGCACGACATCGATGTCCATGTTACGCGCGGTGTGCGCAACGAAATCGAGATCGCAGCCTTCGTCCGGCTCATCAAGGTTGATGGTCGGCGGTGCCACCTGGCTGTTGATCGCCAGCACGCTGAAAATCGCTTCGACCGCGCCCGCCGCACCCAACAGGTGGCCAGTCATCGACTTGGTCGAGCTGACGGCCAGTTTGTAGGCGTGATCGCCGAACACCGACTTGATCGCGTTGGCTTCGGCAAGGTCGCCGGCCGGGGTCGAGGTGCCGTGGGCGTTGATGTACTGCACTTGGTCGACGTTGATTTTCGCATCGCGCAGGGCATTGGTGATGCAGCGCGCGGCACCGGCGCCGTCGGCGGGTGGCGAGGTCATGTGGAACGCATCGCCACTGGTGCCGAAACCGATCAGCTCGGCGTAGATCGTCGCGCCACGGGCCTTGGCGTGTTCCAGTTCTTCAAGAACCAGAGCGCCAGCACCGTCGGACAGGACGAAACCGTCCCGACCCTTGTCCCATGGACGGCTGGCGCGGGTCGGCTCGTCGTTGCGGGTCGACAGCGCACGGGACGCGCCGAAGCCGCCCATGCCCAGACCGCAAGCGGCCATTTCCGCGCCGCCGGCAATCATCACGTCGGCTTCGTCGTACATGATGTTGCGCGCCGCCATGCCGATGCAGTGCGTACCGGTGGTGCACGCGGTGGCGATGGCGTAGTTGGGTCCCTGTGCGCCCAGATGGATCGACAGGAAACCGGAAATCATATTGATGATCGAGCCAGGCACAAAGAACGGCGAGATCCGTCGCGGACCGGTCTCGTGCAGGGTGCGGCTGGTCTCTTCGATGTTGGTCAGACCGCCAATCCCCGAACCCATGGCCACGCCAATGCGTTCACGGTTGGCATCGGTGACTTCCAGACCGGCGTTGCGCACGGCTTGGAAGCCTGCGGCGAGGCCGTACTGAATGAACAGGTCGAGCTTGCGCGCTTCCTTGACCGACAGGTATTCCTCGACATTGAAGCCTTTGACCGAACCACCGAAGCGGGTCGAATAGGCAGAAAGGTCGGTGTGTTCGATCAGACCAATGCCACTGCGGCCAGCCAGAATGCCCTGCCAACTGCTCGGCACATCCGTGCCCAGTGGCGACAACATACCCATACCGGTGACTACGACGCGTCTACGCGACACAGCACTCTCCTTTTTCAAATGACGACTTTGCATCAGGCCTAAAGAAAAAACCGCACGCCATGATGGCAGTGCGGTTTTTCCATGACAGCAAGCAACGATTACAAACTGTTACGCCTGGTGGCTGGTAACGTAGTCGATTGCAGCTTGTACAGTAGTGATCTTTTCAGCTTCTTCGTCAGGGATTTCGGTTTCGAATTCCTCTTCCAGAGCCATCACCAGCTCAACGGTGTCAAGGGAGTCGGCACCCAGGTCTTCTACGAAGGAAGCGGTGTTGACCACTTCTTCTTCTTTAACACCCAGTTGCTCGGCAACGATTTTCTTGACGCGCTCTTCGATGGTGCTCATACCTTGTTTTCACTCCTAATGGACAAATTCAGGCAGCTGGCCAGTGGGTAAGTGTATAGAAAGCCTTTTCAGTTTTTCAACTGAAAGCTTCACTCCTCAAACCCTGCGGCCCTCTGCCTATAAATAGATTGCAGCTTTATAACGGATTTTAGACAGCTCGTATGACATTTTTTTGAAGCAATCCGTCACATTTTACTTACATGTACATCCCACCGTTCACCGGGATTGTAGCCCCGGTAACGTATGCCGCACCGTCGGATGCAAGAAAAGCGACCACGGACGCGATCTCTTGAGCTTGCCCCAGACGACCCAGCGGAATCTGCGTCTGCAAGGCTTCACGCTGTGCTTCAGGCAGCTCGCGGGTCATATCGGTGTCGATGAACCCAGGGGTTACCGAGTTGACCGTAATCGAACGCGAACCGACTTCACGCGCCATCGCCCGGCTGAAACCTTCCAGACCGGCCTTGGCGGCTGCATAGTTTACTTGGCCGGCGTTGCCCATGGCACCCACCACCGAGCCAATACTGATAATTCGACCCCAGCGCGCCTTGGTCATGCCACGCAAAACGCCCTTGGACAGGCGATACAGACTGTTCAGGTTGGTATCGATCACGTCGTACCACTCGTCGTCTTTCATGCGCATCATCAGGTTATCGCGGGTGATACCGGCATTATTGACCAGAATCGCCACCGGCGCACCGAACTGCTCCTGAATGCCTGCCAGCACGGCGCTGACCGATTCGTCGCTGGTGACATTGAGTTCGAAACCGGCGCCCTGGATACCGTTTTCCTTCAGGGTCGCGGCAATGCGCTCGGCGCCCGACGCGGAGGTCGCGGTGCCGACAACGATGGCGCCCTGACGACCCAGTTCCAGCGCGATGGCCTGGCCGATACCGCGGCTTGCACCGGTAACCAGTGCAACTTTACCTTGCAGACTCATGCAAGTTTCTCCTGATTCAGGCCTGCGCTGCGCGAGCGGCAGCGAAGGCATCTGGGGTATTGAGATTGGAAGTCGAAACGCCTTCGGCGCAACGTTTGTTCAGGCCAGCGAGGACTTTGCCCGGGCCGCATTCGACCAGATTGGTCGCGCCCTTGGCGGCCAAAGTCTGAACCGACTCAACCCAGCGCACTGGCTTGTAGAGCTGTTCGAGCAGATCGCGCTTGAGGGTTTCCAGATCGGCCGGCACTTGCGCACTGACGTTCTGCACCACGGGGATCTGCGGCGCCTGCCAGTCGATGGCGGCGATGGATTCAGCGAAGCGCTCGGCAGCCGGACGCATCAGCTCGCAGTGCGACGGCACGCTCACTGGCAACGGCATGGCGCGCTTGGCACCACGGGCCTTGCAACCCTCGATGGCGCGCTCGACAGCCGCCTTGGCACCGGCGATCACCACTTGGCCCGGCGAGTTGAAGTTCACCGCGCTGACGACTTCGCCTTGCGCCGCTTCGGCGCAGGCAGCCAGCACGTCGGCATCTTCCAGGCCGAGGATCGCGGCCATGCCGCCCTGCCCGGCCGGCACCGCTTCCTGCATCAACTGACCACGGCGCTCGACGAGCTTGACCGCGTCAGCCAGGCTCAGGCTGCCGGCAGCGACCAGCGCGCTATATTCACCCAGGCTATGGCCGGCGACAAACGCCGGACGCGCGCCGCCTTCGGCCAGCCACAGACGCCACAGGGCGATCGAAGCGGTCAGAATGGCCGGTTGGGTTTTGTCGGTTTGATTGAGCAGCTCTTCCGGGCCCTGTTGGGTCAGTGCCCACAGGTCGTAGCCCAGCGCAGCAGAGGCTTCTTGAAAGGTTTCGAGGATCAGCGGATGTTGCGCGCCCAGCTCGGCCAGCATGCCGAGGGACTGCGAACCCTGTCCTGGAAAGACGAATGCGAGGGAAGCAGACATGTAACAAGCCCCTAATGATCTTGTCGTCGGAAAATAACGCCCCGTTGGGGACGCCAGAAACTGACAGTTTGGATGGCCCTTTGAACCGGGCGGTCACATTTAAGCATTGTCCGACGAAAACGCCTAAGACAACAGTTCCTCCAGACGACCGTGGAGACGCTCGGGCAGGTTCTCCTGAATCTCGATCAGCGCCCGTTGAATGGCACTCTGAAAGCCCTGTACCCCGGCCGATCCGTGGCTTTTCACAACGATGCCCTGCAAGCCGAGAAAGCTTGCGCCATTATGTCGCGCCGGGGCCAGATCAGCTTGCAGACGTTTCATCAACGGCAGCGCGAGAGCGCCGACAGCGCGCGAGGCCAAGTTTTTCTTGAACAGGGCCTCGATGCGCGCCGCAATCATCGTCGCCAGACCTTCGCTGGACTTGAGCAGGATGTTGCCGACGAAGCCGTCACACACCACCACGTCGGCCTCACCGCGATACAAGCCGTCGCCTTCGATAAAACCGATGTAGTTGATCCCGCGCGCGGCCTGCAACAACGTTGCGGCCAGTTTGACCTGCTGATTGCCCTTGATGTCCTCGGTGCCGATGTTCAGCAGTGCCACACGCGGACGGGCGATACCCAGAGTCTGCGCAGCGACCGAGCCCATCACCGCGAACTGCAACAGGTGCTCGGCACTGCAATCGACGTTGGCGCCCAGATCGAGCAGTTGGCAATAACCGGTCTGCGTCGGAATCGCCGCGACCATGGCCGGCCGATCAATGCCGGGCAATGTCTTCAGCACGAATCGCGACAAGGCCATCAACGCACCCGTATTGCCGGCACTGACACAGGCCTGCACCTTGCCATCGCGCAGCAGTTCAAGGGCTACACGCATCGACGAATCCGGCTTGCCACGCAGGGCCTGAGCGGGTTTTTCGTCCATGGTGATGACTTCGCTGGCCGCAACAATCGTGAGGCGCGCGCGATCGGCAGCCGACTGGCCGTGGATCAGTTCTTCAAGAAGGGAGGGTTGACCGACGAGGGTCAGGTGCAGCGAGGGTGTAGCAGACAGGCAAGCGAGACTGGCCTGAACAATGCTGCGGGGACCGAAGTCCCCGCCCATTGCGTCAATCGCGATGACTTGAGCAGACAAGTGATTACTCGTCAGCGCCCTTGTCGATCACTTTACGGCCACGGTATACGCCTTCTGGCGATACGTGGTGACGCAGGTGAACTTCACCAGTGGTTTTTTCTACAGACAGGGTGCTAGCCTCGAGAGCGTCGTGCGAACGGCGCATGTCACGGGCAGAGCGGGATTTTTTGTTCTGCTGAACAGCCATAATTGATTAACTCCTAAACGTTTGGGTCACGCTTTAACTGCGCCAATACACTGAACGGGTTGGACCGCGTTACCTCGTCCTCGCTCGGTTCGGGCTCATCTGCTCCCGCCGGCTGCTGGCATTCTTCCGGATGATGAGCAGGCACAATGGGCAAGGCGAGCAGAAGCTCCTCCTCGATCAGTGACTGCAGATCCAATGGATCTTCGCCCAGTTCCAGCACGTCATAACCTTTCGGCAACGACTGGGTATTCGCACCCTCCTTCACCACCGCGTAACTGCATTCGCTGTGGATCGGCAGGGTGACCAGCTCAAGACAACGCTGGCAAACCATTTTGACTTCGGTGTCGATAAAGCTGTGGATGACCACAGACTTACGTTCATCTCGTTCAAAAACGAATTTGGCCTGCACCGTACCGACATCGTCGGAAAGCGGGTCGCAGAGTCTCTTCAAATCGGCCAGCAGCAGTTCACCTTGAAGGGTGGTGCCACGGTCAGCCAATTTGCGCGGGTCAACGTGAGGTGGAATCGGGTCATTCAACATAGGCGCAGCATTATAGGGATGCACCCACCCATGTCAAAGGAAATTGTGCCCTGTCCGTCACTTGCGCGCCTCCGCTAGAATCCGCACCTGCCTCAGGAGACGTCCATGCTGCCTTTATTACTCGCTTCAAGCTCGACTTATCGCCGCGAATTGCTCGCCCGCCTGCACCTGCCGTTCGTCTGCAGCTCGCCGGACATCGACGAAAGCCACCGCCCGGGCGAGTCCGCGATCGATCTGGTCAAACGCCTCGCCGAGGAAAAAGCCCGCGCTCTGGCGGACAGCCACCCTGCTCATCTGATCATTGGCTCGGATCAGGTCGCCGTCCTCGGCGAACAGATCATCGGCAAGCCGCACACCTTCGAGAAGGCTCGCGAGCAATTGATGGCGGCGAGCGGCGCGAGCGTGACCTTCCTGACCGGCCTGGCACTGCTCAACAGCCACACCGGGCAATGCCAGGTCGACTGCGTGCCGTTTACCGTGCACATGCGTCAGCTGGATCAGGCGCGCATCGAACGCTACCTGCGCATCGAGCAACCGTACGACTGCGCCGGCAGCTTCAAGGCCGAAGGACTGGGCGTGAGCCTGTTTCAATCGACCGAAGGCCCGGATGCCACCAGCCTGATCGGCCTGCCGCTGATTCGCCTGATCGATATGTTGTTGGTCGAAGGCGTGCAAATCCCTTGAAAGCAAAAGATCGCAGCCTTCGGCAGCTCCTACACCGATCCGTGCAAGAGTTGCCGCCGACTGCGATCTTTCGACCTTGAAACGTCTTACCGCAACGAAGGCCCGTGGAAACCCATCCACATCGCCAACTGCTCGGCCACGCTGGCGCCGAGCTTTTTCGAGAAGCGATCGAACGGCGATTCCTGCACGGTGAAGTCCACCAGCTCCTTCTCGCCAATCACATCACGCGCCACCGAACTGGCACTGCCCAAGCCATCGATCAGACCCAGCGGCAGCGCCTGCTCACCCGACCAGACCAGCCCGGAAAACAGCTCCGGATGCTCTTTGTCCTTCAGGCGATCACCACGACCCTGCTTGACGCTGTTGATGAACTGCTTGTGCGTGGTGTCGAGCACGCTTTGCCAGAAGGCGGTTTCTTCAGGCTTTTGCGGCTGGAACGGATCAAGGAATGCCTTGTGCTCGCCCGAGGTATAGGTGCGGCGCTCAACCCCGAGTTTTTCCATGGTGCCGACAAAACCGTAACCCGCTGCTGTCACGCCGATTGAGCCGACCAGACTGGCCTTGTCGGCGTAGATCTGATCCGCCGCGCTGGCGATGTAATAGGCGCCCGAAGCACCAAGATCGGAAATCACTGCGTAGAGCTTGATCTCTGGATGCAGGCCACGCAGACGCTTGATCTCGTCATAGACATAACCGGACTGCACCGGACTGCCGCCCGGACTGTTGATGCGCAGGACCACGCCCTTGACCTTCTTGTCTTCGAACGCCGCGCGCAGACTGCCAACGATATTGTCAGCGCTGGCCGGCTCTTTGTCGGCGATTACACCATCGATCTCGATCAACGCCGTGTAGTTCGGGCCGCGGGTGGCGCTTTTTTCCATGTCCATCAGCGGCGTGAACAGCAGCAGCGCAACAAACAGATAAACAAACGTCAGCAGCTTGAAGAAAATCCCCCAGCGCCGCGAACGGCGTTGTTCCTGCACGCCGGCCAGCAAAGTCTTTTCCAACAGCTTCCAGCTTTTCGCGTCACCGTCGTCGGCACTTGCCTTGGCCGGTGCTTTCCATTCGTCGGTCATGCCATCTACCCCAGCAAAAACGTATTAAGCCCGCTGACCCAGCCAGGCGTGCAATTCAGAAAAACGGTCGATCGACAGACGCGGCTCGAACTGTTGCAGGGACTCGATCGATTGCGCGCCATAACTGACCGCCACCGAATCCATTCCCGCGTTGCGCGCCATCAGCAGATCGAACGACGAATCACCGACCATCAACGCCTGCTCCGGGCGTACGCCGCAGTGGCTGACAATCTGCTCAAGCATCAGAGGGTGTGGCTTGCTGGCAGTTTCATCGGCAGCGCGGGTGATATCGAAATAATCTTCCCAGCCATTGGCCTTGAGTACCCGATCCAGCCCGCGACGGTTCTTGCCGGTCGCTACCGCCAGGTGATAACCCTGCTCGCGAAACGATGCCATCGACTCGACCACCCCTTCGAACAGCGGCGAAGGCACGGCTTCGGCAGCGATGTAGTGATCGGCGTAGTACTCGCGAAACGCGAGCATTTCTGCATCGCTGATTTCGGGATACAGCGTACGAATCGCTTCCGGCAAGCCGAGACCGATGATGCCTTTGACGGCGAAGTCATCGCGCAGCTCGAAACCGGAACGCCCGGACGCCGAGTGCATCGCCTCGACGATCCGATGAATGGAATCGGCAAGGGTGCCGTCCCAGTCGAAAATCAACAGCTTGTAATCAGATGGGCGCACTCAATCGCTCCACGGTCTTGGCCCACATTTCATCGACGGGCGCTTGCAGATTCAGCTTGCCGCCGTCGGGCAGCGGCACGGTCAGCATGTAGGCGTGCAGGAACAGGCGCTTACCACCCAGATCGCGGATTTCCTTGGTGAAATCCTCGTCGCCATACTTGCTGTCACCGGCAATGCAATGGCCAGCATGCAAGGTGTGCACGCGAATCTGGTGGGTACGACCGGTAACCGGTTTCGCCTCGACCATGGTGGCAAAATCGCCGAAGCGGCGCAGCACCTTGAATAGCGTCAGGGCTTCTTTGCCCTCGTCATTGACTTCGACCATGCGCTCGCCGGAGCGCAGATTGCTCTTGAGCAACGGTGCGCGAACCTGCTTGGTCGAGGTTGCCCAGTTGCCACGGACCAGCGCCATGTAGCGCTTGTCGACGCCATCGCCACGCAGCTGCTCGTGCAGATGGCGCAACATGCTGCGTTTTTTGGCGATCATCAGCAGGCCGGAGGTGTCACGGTCGAGACGGTGAACCAGCTCCAGCTCCTTGGCGTCGGGACGCAACTGACGAAAGGCTTCGATCACGCCGAAATTCAGCCCGCTGCCGCCATGAACCGCAATGCCGGCGGGCTTGTTGATCACGATCAGGGCCTTGTCTTCGAAGACAATCGAGGCTTCCAGGCGCTGCAACAGCCCCTGGGCCAGCGGCACCGGTTCGTCGCGCTCAGGCACGCGAACCGGCGGCACGCGTACGATATCGCCGGCCTGCAGCTTGTATTCGGGCTTGATCCGACCTTTGTTCACACGCACTTCGCCTTTGCGCAAAATGCGGTAGATCAAGGTCTTGGGCACGCCTTTGAGCCGGGCGAGGAGAAAGTTGTCGATTCGTTGGCCGGCATACTCCGGCGAGACTTCAAGCAGTTGAACGCCTGGAGTCGAAGGGGCAGTAGTTGTCATGCCGCGGATGATAACAATTTTTATGGAATTGAAGCACTTAATCATTGCTGCTATAGTCGCGAACGCCGCCAAAAGCGGCCTGGACAGCGGAACCACGGTCAAAGACCGGCCCTGACCAACGCAATTCACCAGGGCGCGAGGCCGTCCTACGGGGCTTTCGCTACGTAACGGTGGAGTTTGCGGTTGTAACGAGCGCAGGTGACATGAGGCCTGAATTACACCGCCGAGCAGAGTTCTCACTCGCCCGGCAGGCAACATTCAAGGCCAGTTCACAAAGTGCAGTCGACTGCGAATGACCTCGAGCGATTGCTTCGGAAACATCGCCTGAATTAGCCATGATGCGTGACCTCCCCTTTCGGAGCTCACGGTAAATGCCAACCCGCTGCGGATTCTGCGCGCGGCAGCACCCGAATTATCAGGGATACGTGTAGGGTGGAGATGCACAACCGCCGGACTGTGTAGCAACAAGCTTTGATCAAGACGCTTCATCTCGTCCACAGCCGCTGGTTGATTCCTCCTCCTGACTGAGTGCTTAAGTAGCCACAGCAAGCAGGACGCGTACGTCGCGGTATCGGCCCAATTGGCCGCACATCGCTGGACACGGGAATGGCCAACCACTCCCGACGCACCTGACACCGACCGTGAGAAGTCGTGTGTGCCGAACGCCGTTTCCGGCAGCCCGGAAACCGACGGTACTACATGAAAAGAATGCTGATTAACGCAACTCAACCCGAAGAGTTGCGTGTTGCACTGGTAGATGGCCAGCGCCTCTACGACCTGGACATCGAATCCGGTGCACGCGAGCAGAAGAAGGCCAACATCTATAAAGGCCGTATCACTCGCATCGAACCAAGCCTTGAGGCTGCCTTTGTCGATTTCGGCTCCGAGCGCCACGGCTTCCTGCCCCTCAAAGAAATCTCCCGCGAATACTTCAAGAAAGCCCCAGAAGGCCGCGTCAACATCAAGGACGTCCTGAGCGAAGGCCAGGAAGTCATCGTTCAGGTCGAGAAAGAAGAACGTGGCAACAAGGGCGCCGCCCTGACCACCTTCATCAGCCTGGCCGGTCGCTACCTCGTACTGATGCCGAACAACCCGCGTGCCGGCGGCATCTCCCGTCGCATCGAAGGTGAAGAGCGCAACGAACTGCGTGAAGCGCTGAACGGCCTGGTTGCTCCGGCCGACATGGGTCTGATCGTGCGCACTGCCGGCCTGGGCCGCAGCAGCGAAGAAATGCAGTGGGACCTCGACTACCTGCTGCAACTGTGGACCGCCATCAAAGAAGCCTCGCTGGATCGCTCCGCGCCATTCCTGATCTACCAGGAAAGCAACGTGATCATCCGCGCCATCCGCGATTACCTGCGCCAGGACATCGGCGAAGTGCTGATCGACAGCGTTGAAGCCCAGGACGAAGCCCTGACCTTCATCCGCCAGGTGATGCCGCAGTACGCCAGCAAGATCAAGCTGTACGAAGACAGCGTGCCGCTGTTCAACCGGTTCCAGATCGAAAGCCAGATCGAGACCGCGTTCCAGCGCGTCGTCGAACTGCCTTCCGGCGGCTCCATCGTCATCGATCCGACCGAAGCCCTGGTGTCGATCGACATCAACTCGGCGCGCGCCACCAAAGGCAGCGACATCGAAGAAACCGCCCTGCAGACCAACCTTGAAGCCGCCGAAGAAATCGCCCGTCAGTTGCGCCTGCGCGACATCGGCGGCCTGATCGTCATCGACTTCATCGACATGACCCCGGCCAAGAACCAGCGCGCCGTGGAAGAAAAAGTCCGTGAATGCCTGGAAGCTGACCGTGCCCGCGTGCAGATCGGTCGCATCTCGCGTTTCGGCCTGCTGGAAATGTCCCGTCAGCGCCTGCGTCCATCGCTGGGCGAAAGCAGCGGCATCGTCTGCCCGCGTTGCAACGGCACCGGCATCATCCGTGACGTTGAATCGCTGTCGCTGGCCATTCTGCGCCTGATCGAAGAAGAAGCCCTGAAAGACCGCACCGCCGAAGTTCGCGCGCAAGTGCCGATCCCGGTCGCTGCGTTCCTGCTCAACGAAAAACGCAACTCGATCACCAAGATCGAACTGCGCACCCGTGCCCGTATCGTCATTCTGCCGAACGATCACCTCGAGACGCCGCACTTTGAAGTTCAGCGTCTGCGTGACGACAGCCCGGAAGCCGCGACCAACCAGTCCAGCTACGAAATCGCTGCCGCCGCTGCCGAAGTCGAAGAAGTCCAGCCAGCCGCTGCGACTCGCACTCTGGTTCGCCAGGAAGCTGCAGTGAAAACCGCGCCGGCCCGTGCCAATGCACCGGTGCCGACTGAAGTTGCCCCTGCCGCACCTGCTCCTGCACCGGTTGCCGCGCCTGAGCCAAGCCTGTTCAAGGGCCTGGTGAAGTCGCTGGTCAGCCTGTTCGCCACCAAGGAAGAGCCAGCCGCACCGGTCGCGGTTGCGAAACCGGCTGCCACCGAGCGTCCTGCCCGCAACGAAGAGCGCCGCAACGGTCGTCAGCAGAGCCGCAACCGTAACGGTCGCCGCGATGAAGAACGCAAGCCGCGCGAAGAACGTGCTCCACGTGAAGAGCGCGCACCACGCGAGCCGCGCGAAGAGCGCCAGCCACGTGAAGCCCGCGAGCCGCGTGAAACCCGCAGCGAAGCGCCGGTAGCCCGCGAAGAGCGCGCACCACGTGCCCCGCGTGAAGAACGTGCACCGCGTGCCCCACGTGAAGATCGCAAGCCGCGTGGCGAGCGTGAAGAACGCGTGCGTGAACTGCGCGAGCCGCTGGACGCCGCGCCAGCCGCAGCCGCAGCCGTTGCTGCCGTGACCGCTGAAGAGCGTCCGGCCCGTCAGCCACGCGAAGAACGCGCTCCGCGTCCACCGCGTGAAGAGCGTCAACCGCGTGCCGAGCAGGCCGCTGCTGCCGTCGCTGAAGAAGAAGTGAACAGCAACAACGAAGAGCAACTGCCGGAAGACGGTCAGGATAACGCCGAAGGCGATCGTCCACGTCGTCGCTCCCGTGGCCAGCGTCGTCGCAGCAACCGTCGCGAGCGTCAACGTGATGCCAACGGCAACGTGATCGAAGGTTCGGAAGAATCCGAGTCCGCTGAAAACGCTGGCGAGCCAAGCACTGCCGATCTGGCCGCTGGCCTGGCCGTCACCGCCGCCGTTGCCAGCAGCACCATCAGCGCTCCGGCAGAAGCCGAAGCTCACGAGCAGGCTGAACGCGCCACCGCCGCCACACTGGAAACTGCTCCAGTCGAAGCGCCGGTTGTCGAAGCCACCACTCCAGTGGAAGCGACTGCTGCACCGGAAATCGAAGTCGCTCCGGTCCGCGAAGCTCAACCTCAGGCTGAAGCAACTGCCGAACCGGAAGCTGTCGTCGAAGCACCAACGGCCATCACTGAGCCAGCGGTAGAAACCGTCAGCGAAAACGTGACCAAGACCGTGCGTGAAGTTCGCGAAGAGCAGACTGCGTTCAACTGGGTTGCCGAGCCAGCCGTCACTGAAACTCCAGCGCCAGTCGCTGAAGCCGAAGTGCCGCAAGCCATGGTTTCCGAGCCAGTAGTTGCAGCAGCAGAGCCGGCGCCGACACCAGTGGTTGAAGCTCCGGTTGCCGAGGCTCAGGTTGAAGAAGCACCACCCGCAGTCGAAGCGCCAGCGCCAGCGCCAGTGGTTGAAGCGCCGGCTCCGGTCAGCGCCCTGACGCCGAACGGCCGCGCGCCAAACGACCCGCGTGAAGTGCGTCGTCGCAAGCGTGAAGCCGAGCGTCTGCAGAAGGAAGCCGAACTGGCCGCCGCTGCAACTCCGGTTGCTGCCGAACCAGCCCCTGCAGCTGAAGTGACCGAGGCAGCTCCTGCCCCGGTCGCGGAAGAAGCATCGGTAGAATCGGTGATCGCTGAAGCACCACGCTCCGTTCAGGATGCAGTTGAACAGCGCGAAGAAGCCCAGGAAAAAGAGCACGAGCCTAAACCACTCGTGTAATTCCTGAAGCCAATAAAAAGCCCCGCCTGGTGAGAGCCTGGCGGGGCTTTTTTATGCCTGAAATTCCAGCATCATCCACAACCTTTGTGGGAGCAAGCCTGCTCGCGAAAGCGCTGGGTCAGACAATATTCATGTAACTGAACCATCGCATTCGCGAGCAGGCTCACTCCCACAAGGGATTTCAACACGGCTCAGGGCTGAGGAAATACCAGAGATTCAGGCACATCGATATCCCACAACACCCCCGGATCATCTACCGCCACCTCAACCACCCTACCCTGCGCAAACAACGGCCGTGCGCCACGATCGCCGGTCAGCGCCTGCAACTGCGCGCCAAACGAGCGACCAAACCCCACAGGATGGCCAAACTCGCCACCCAGCACCGGCACGCTCACCGCATCATCAGCCATCGCCGCGACCACTCTCTCGATACTCGAAGGCGAGATAAACGGCATATCGCCGAGCACAATCAACCAGCCATCAGCGTCCGGGCAAGCAGCAACACCTGCGGCAATGCTGTCGCCCATGCCGGTCGATTCGATCGACACCACGTCCCAGCCGTAAGCCTGAGCCATGCGCATCGCCTGCGGTCGCGCTTCAGTGGTGACCAGAACGCGCTTGGCGAGACTGGCCGGCAGGTTCACCAGCACCTGCTCGATTACCGAACGAACCGCGCCGTCGCGCCCGGTGCAGTCAGCGAGCAATTTGTCTTTGTCGGGGCCGGCGATCTGGCGAAAGCGTTTGCCCTCGCCCGCCGCCAGCACAATCACCGCGATGGATTGGCTCATGCACCCTCCAGCGGTTTTTTCTGTTTCAGCTCCACACCGTTCTTGATCGCGACAATTTCCGCCAGCAAGGACAAGGCGATCTCTGCAGGCGAATGACTGCCGATGTGCAGGCCGATCGGTCCGTGCAGGCGATCAATCGACGCTTGCGACAAGCCTAGCTGAGCCAGATTTTCCCGGCGCTTCTGGCTGTTGACCCGGGAACCGAGCGCGCCGACGTAGAACGCCGGCGAGTCGAGCGCAGTGAGCAAAGCCATGTCATCCAGGCGAGGATCGTGAGTCAAGGCGACAATCGCCGTGCGCTCGTCGGTCTGGATGTTCAGCACAGCCTCATCCGGCATGCCGGGGACGAAACGGCCATGCTGCTCTTCCCAGCCGTAAACGAACTCGGCGCGTGGATCGCAGATCAGCACTTCGAAATCCAGCAGCCGCGCCATGTCGGCGACGTAGCGCGACAACTGCCCGGCACCGATCAGCAACAAGCGCCAGCGCGGACCATAAATCGCTCGCAGAGTCTTGCCGTCGAACACCAGCGAATCGGACTTGCTCGCCGGAGCCAGCCGCACCTCGCCGGTTTCGATGTTCAGTTCCCGGGCAACGATTTCATGGTTTTCGCAACGCTGCAGCAGCTCGGCGACCCACGCCGGGTCACCGACGCGCTCTTCGGTCAGGCGCAGAGTACCGCCGCAAGGCAGGCCGAAACGCGCGGCCTCCTCGCGGGTCACGCCGTAGGTAATCATCTGCACTGGCGGACCATCGGTGGCAATGCGGCCGTCGTGCAGCCGCGCGATCAGGTCATCTTCGACACAGCCACCTGACACCGAACCGATCACCACGCCGTCCTCGCGCAAGGCGAGCATGGCGCCGGGCGAGCGCGGCGCGGTGCCCCACGTCTGCACCACGCTGAACAGCACCACCCGCTGTCCGGCGCGGCGCCACTCGAGGACGTTGCGCAGGACGTTGAGATCGACGCTGTCCATTACGCTTGCGCCTTCTGCCAGCCTTGCAACTGATACCGCACCGGCAGATTGCGGATGCGCTTGCCGGTGGCGGCGAAGATCGCATTGCACAGCGCCGGGGCAATCGGCGGCACACCCGGCTCACCAACACCACCCAACGGCACGTCACCCGGCGGCGTGACCAGATGCACCGCGACTTCCTTGGGCGCCAGCGACATGCGCGCGACCTCGTACATATGGAAGTTGTCCTGCTGGACCTTGCCGTCCTTGAAGCTGATCTCACCGAGCACGGCGTTGCCCAGGCCCATGACGCACGCACCTTCGAACTGCGAACGAATGCGCTCAGGGTTGATCTGCGGGCCGCAGTCCACGGCGATGTCGGCCTTGTGCACGATCAGCGAACCGTCGTCCTTGACCTCGACTTCAATCACCGCCGCCACATAGGTGACGAAGCTGTAATGCACCGCCAGACCGAGACCACGACCCTTGAGCAGTTTGCGCCCCCAACCGGCGGCCTTGGCGGCAGTTTCCAGCACCGTGCGCATGCGCCCGGTGTCGATCGGGTAACGCTCGGGCGATTCGCCGTAGTTCCACTCTTCGCTCAAGGTGCGAGGATCGATCTGCCGGTCCGGGCCGAGCAGTTTGATCTGGTACTTGAGCGGATCTTCCCCGGCCTTGTGCGCCAGTTCGTCGACGAAGCTCTGAATCGCGAAGCCGTGGGGAATGTTCGACACCGAGCGATACCAGCCGACGCGGGTGTGTACCTTGGCTTCGGGGTTTTCCAGGCGCACGTTGGGAATCGCATAGGCCATGTTGGTAAAGCCCATGCCCAGCTCGAACGCCGCTTCGTGGTTCATGTCCGGCGCAAACAAGGCGGTGATGCTCGGCGCTACGGTGCGATGCAGCCACCCGGACGGCATGCCGTTCTTGTCGATGCCGGCCTTGAGATATTCCGCCGACACGGTGTGGAAATACGAATTGTGGATGTCGTCTTCGCGCGTCCACTGCACCCGTACAGCCTTGCCCGGAAACTCCTTGGCGAGGATCGCGGCTTCAACGACGAAGTCCGGTTTCGACTTGCGCCCGAAACCACCGCCCAGCAATGTCACATTGAAGGTGACCTTTTCGAACGGCACGCCCAGGCGTTCGGCGATGCGCTCACGGGTGACCTGCGGTGCCTGACTCGGCGCCCAGGCTTCGCAGACGCCGTCCTTGTAACGGGCGATGGCAACCATCGGTTCCATCGGTGCCTGCGCCAGATGCGGCAGGTAATACGACGCTTCAAGAGTGCTGGCAGCGCCGCTCAAGGCCTTGTCGATATCACCGGTATTGCGCACCACTTTGCCGGCCTTCAGCGACGCGGCTTCAAGCTCTTTGCGATAGGCAATCGAGTCATAACTGGCATTCGGGCCGTCGTCCCACTCGATCTTCAGCGCCTCGCGGCCCTTGATCGCCGCCCAGGTGTTGCTGGCCACAACCGCAACGCCGCCCAGTGGCTGGAACTCTGACGGCAACGGCCGACCTTCGATCTGCATGACTTTTAGCACGCCAGGGACTTTCAGCGCGGCGCTGTCATCGAGGCTTTTGACCTTGCCGCCGTACACTGCCGGGCGAGCGATAGTGGCGTAGAGCATGCCGTCGAAATGCACGTCGGCGCCGTACACTGCGCGGCCATTGACGATGTCGGCACCGTCGATGGCCTTGGTGCCTTCCTTACCGATGTAGCGAAATTCCGACGGCTGCTTGAGTCGCAGGCTGTCACGTGCCGGTACTGCCAGCGCACTGGCGGCAGCGGCGAGTTCGCCGTAGCCCAGTTCACGTCCGGACGGTTTGTGAATGACTTTGTGCAGTTGCGCATGGCATTCGCCAGCCGGCACTTTCCACTGCGCAGCGGCGGCCTGTTCGAGCATGGTCCGCGCGGCGGCGCCACAACGCCGCATCGGCTCGTACCAGTGACGCATGCTGCGCGAACCATCGGTGTCCTGGTTGCCGAAGCTCACTTCGTCGCCCGGCGCCTGCTGCACTTTGACCTGCGCCCAATCGGCCTCGAGTTCATCGGCCACTACCATGCTCAGGCTGGTGCGCACGCCCTGGCCCATTTCCGAACGGTTGCACACCACGGTGACGCTGCCATCGGCAGCAATGCTCACGTAGACCTTGGGATCGTCGATCCAGCCATTGGGCATGCCGTCGGCGCCAAATTTCTTCGCTGCGTCATCGGCCAACGCATCCTGCCAGCCCCAGCTCGCGGCGAGGACCAGCGCGCTGGTGGCGCCGACGCCTTTGAGAAAACCACGGCGGCTGAGGTTGCTCAGGGCGAAATCATTCGGGACGCGGCTCATGCCTTCACCTCCTTCAGGTGGGTGGAGGCCTGGCGGATCGCGGTTTTGATCCGGTTGTAGGTGCCGCAGCGGCAGATGTTGCCGACCATGGCTTCTTCGATCTGCTCGTCGCTCGGGTTGGGGTTGGTTTTCAGCAGAGCGGTGGCCGACATGATCTGCCCGCCTTGGCAATAACCGCATTGAGCCACGGCGCTGTCGAGCCAGGCTTGCTGCACGACCTTGCCTACCGGGTCGGCGTGGAGATTGTCGATGGTGGTGACGTTCTGGCCGATTACCGAGCCGATCGGCGTGATGCAACTGCGTGCCGGCAAACCGTCGATATGGATGGTGCAGGCGCCGCACAGGCCCATGCCGCAACCGAATTTGGTGCCGTTGTATCCGGCGACGTCACGAATCGCCCACAACAGCGGCATGTCTTCGGTGACATCGAGGGAGTGGTCTTGACCGTTGAGTTTCAGGGTAATCATGGGCACGCCCGCATATTTTTTAGTGGTTATGGGGTCGAGCAATCTGCCGCCGGAAAATCAGCGGTGGGTTCGCGCAGATCGACTCAGGCTAATCAGGCTCTCTCGCGCCGACGGGAACGTCTGCACCGGGCCTTTGGGTGGAGCAAATGGTTGGTATCGTTAGCTCGCTAAGTTAACCCAGCATTAACAAAAAAGCCCTGCACTTTTTCATCAGTGCAGGGCTTTTGATGGCGTCAGGCAAGCGTAGCCTCAATAGCGGTTGGGCTCCATTTCCAGTTCGACATGAAACCGTTCGGCGATGTCTTTCTGGATACGTTGCGCCAGGTCGAGCAGTTGCAGGCCGGTGGCCGTGCCGTAGTTGACCAGCACCAGCGCCTGCAACTTGTGCACGCCGGCATCGCCATCGCGAAAACCCTTCCAGCCGGCGCGTTCGATCAGCCAGCCAGCGGCCAGTTTCATCTGCCCGTCCGCTTGCGGGTAAGCCACCAGATCCGGGTGCTGCGCTTTGATCTGCGTGACCACAGCGGCAGGCACCAGCGGATTCTTGAAAAAGCTGCCGGCATTGCCGAGCACCGCCGGGTCCGGCAGTTTTTCACTGCGGATGCTGCAGATGGCGCGGCTGACATCGCTGGGCGTCGGCTGCTCGATGCCCTGCTCGCTCAGGCGCTGACGGACCGGGCCGTATTCCAGATGCAGGTGCGCGGCGCGATCAAGCTTGAAGCGCACCCGCAGGATCAGCCAACGTCCCGGCTGCTGCTTGAACACACTGTCGCGGTAGCCGAAATTGCACTGCTCCAGGCTGAAATCCCGCAGCTCGCCGCTCTCGCGGTCCAGCGCAGTCAGGCCGGCAAACACGTCCTTGATCTCGACACCATAGGCGCCGATGTTCTGCATCGGCGCGGCGCCGACGGTGCCGGGAATCAGGCTGAGGTTTTCCAGCCCGGCAAAACCCGCGGCCAGCGTGTGCTGCACGAACGGATGCCACGGTTCGCCCGCTTCCGCCTCGACCACCACGCGACTGCCATCGTCGCTGAGCACGCGGATGCCGCGCGTGGCCATGCGCAATACCAACGCCGCAATATCCGCCGTGAGCAGCAAGTTGCTGCCGCCGCCGATCACCAGCAACGGCACGTCATGGGAAGCGGCATAGGCCAGCGCTTCGCGGACATCGTCATCACTGCGGGCTTCGGCAAACAGCTGCGCGCGCACATCGACGCCAAACGTATTGAAGGCCTGCAAAGATACTTGCGGTTGCACCTGCAAACTCATAAACGGCCCTTCACTTCGATCAGCAACTGGTCGCAGGCCGCTTCGATCAGATCCAGCACCTGCTCGAAACCCTGATCACCGTCGTAATACGGATCCGGCACTTCATCGAGCAGCCCGGCATAACGACGCAAAAACAGATCCAGCTCGGCCCTGCCGGTGGACGGCTGCAAGGCCTTGAGGTTGCGCAGATTGCTGTTGTCCATGGCGAGAATCAGGTCGTAGCTGGCGAAATCGGCCCGGCTGACCTGCTGCGCGCGTTGCGTCGACAGGTCATAACCGCGCACTTTCGCCGCGGCCTGGCTGCGCTTGTCCGGCGGGTTGCCGACGTGCCAGTCACCGGTGCCCGCGGAGGCCACTTCGACCACATCGGCCAGCCCGGCTTCACGCAACTTGTGGCGCAACACGCCTTCGGCGGTGGGCGAACGGCAGATGTTGCCCAGGCACACAAACAGAACGCGCATCAGGCCCCCAGCAGGCGACGAACCCGCTCAAGGTCTTCGACGGTGTCGACACCGGTCGGCGGCGCGATCAGCGCGTCGGCAACATGGATACGCACGCCGTGCCACAAGGCACGCAGTTGCTCAAGGGATTCGGTATTTTCCAGCCAGCACGGCCCCCAGCTCACGAAGTCGTGGAGGAACCCGGCGCGATAGGCATAAATACCGATGTGGCGGCGATAGGGCACGCCTTCCGGCAGGTGCTCGCGGCTCTTGGCAAATGCATCGCGAGCCCACGGCAAAGTTGCACGACTGAACGTCAGGGCCAGACCGTTGATATCGCTGGAAACCTTCACAACGTTGGGGTTGAACAGGGTCTCCACGTCTTCGATCGGCTCAGCCAGCGTGGCCATGCGCGCTTCGGTGTGGGCAGCAAGGTTGGCGGCGACCTGGTCGATCACGCTTGGCGGAATCAGCGGCTCATCGCCCTGGACGTTGACCACGATCGCATCAGGCGCAAGACCGAGTTTCGCTGCGACCTCGGCCAGACGATCAGTGCCGGAGTTGTGATCTTCACGGGTCAGCACCACTTCGGCGCCAAAGCTTTTGCATGCCTCGACGATGCGTGCATCGTCAGTTGCAACAACGACGCGGGTCGCGCTGCTTTTGCTCGCCTGTTCCCAGACATGCTGGATCATCGGTTTGCCAGCAATATCCAGCAACGGCTTGCCCGGCAGACGGGTCGAGGCGAACCGCGACGGGATGACAACGGTGAAGGCTGTGGTCATTTATCCAGACGCTCGTCGGTGGTCAGGGTGCGCGCTTCGCTTTCCAGCATCACCGGGATGCCGTCGCGGATCGGATAGGCCAGGCCGGCGCCCTTGCTGATCAGTTCGGTCTTGTCGGCGCTGAGCTTGAGTGGGCCTTTGCACACGGGGCAAGCGAGGATGTCGAGCAGTTTGGTGTCCATGAACATTCCCAGAAATAAAAGAGTTAAGGCAGCAGACGATCCGGCAACAGGCGCATCATTTGAGTGTCGAACCAGGCCACGAAGGCTGGCGACGGCACGGCATCGACCGCCAGGTACCACCAGTCGGCAGCAGCAAAGGCACGGCACTTCACCGCGTCCTTTTCGGTCATCACCAACGGCAATGACGGGATGAAATTCAACGCCTGCACGCTGTACTCGGCGTGGTCGGCGAATGCATGGGCGATCGGCCGCCAGTCTAGCGCTTCGAGGGTATTGAAGAAACGTTGCGGGTTGCCGATCCCGGCCACCGCATGCAGCGCTTGCCCGGGCGGAAAATGATCCAGTGACCGACGTTCGCCGCTGCGCAGGTTGACCAGCGCGGTGGGTTGCAGGCGAAAGGCGAAACCATCGTCGCGATCATCAAGGGCACCGTTGAACAGCACGCCATCGACGCTTTGCAGGCGCTCGACCGGCTCCCGCAACGGCCCGGCCGGCAGACAGCGCTGGTTGCCCAGGCCCCGTGCGGCATCGATCAGCACCAGCTCCAGATCCCGCGCCAGACGATAATGCTGCATGCCATCGTCGGACAGAATCAGATCCAGCGGTTCACTGGCGATCAAGGCTTTGACGGCGGCGCTGCGATCAGGGTCGATCATCAGCGGCACGCCGGTGCGCTGGACGATCAGCAACGGCTCGTCACCGGCAATCTCGGCGCTGTGCTCGGCCTCAACCCGCCACGGCAGTTGCGGCGGTTTGGCGCCGTAACCGCGACTGACCACACCAACGCGCAGTCCACGGCGTCGGCAATGTTCGATCAGCCAGAGAATCATCGGCGTCTTGCCGGTACCGCCAACGGTGATATTGCCGACCACGATCAACGGCACGGGCGACTGGTAGATCTCGCCTTGACCGTCGAGAAAGCGCTGACGCTTGTTGATCACCACACGGCGATACAGCATTTCCAGTGGCCGCAGCAGCGTCAGGGCCGGATGCCCCTGATACCACGCGGCGAGCAGGCGATCGGACAGGCTCATCAGGATTTCGGCGCCGCCTCGACCGTGGTCATGCGCAGATGGCTGAAACCGAGCTTGCCGGCCGCGTCCATGGCGGTGATCACCGATTGATGCTGGGCCTTGCCATCGGCACTGATCGACAGCGGCATGTTGGTGTCGCCGTTGGATTCTTTCTGCATGGCTTCCATCAGCGTCGCCAGATCATTCTTCGGCAGAATCTTGTTGTTCACCGAGAACACGCCTTCGGCACTGATCGCGACGTCCAGCTGTTTGACCTGCTGATCTTCGGCAGGCGAACCGCTGACCGCTTCCGGCAGATCCACGCGCAACTGGGTTTCCCGAGTGAAAGTGGTAGTGACCACGAAAAACAGCAGCAGAATGAACACCACGTCGATCAGCGACGCGAGGTTGATGTCTACGGTTTCCCGGGGCTTGCGACGGAATTTCACGCTTTGCCCTCGGCCAGATCGACATCACGGTCGCCCTGCACCACTTCCACCAGTTTGATCGCTTCCTGCTCCATACCGACCACCAGCTCGTCGATGCGGCGCTGCAAAAACCGGTGGAAGAACACCGCTGGAATCCCGACCATCAGGCCTGCTGCGGTCGTGATCAGCGCTTTGGAAATACCGCCGGCCAGTACCGAAGCATTGGTGGTCATGCCGGAACCGGTGAAGGCACTGAAAATGTCGATCATGCCCAACACGGTGCCGAGCAGGCCGAGCAGCGGCGCCATGGCGGCTATGGTGCCGAGTGCGTTGATGTAGCGTTCGAGTTCATGAATGACCCGCGCGGCGGCCTCTTCGATGCACTCTTTCATGATCTCGCGACCATGCTTGGAATTGGCCAGGCCTGCGGCGAGGATTTCCCCCAGCGGCGAGTTGGCGCGCAATTCCTTGAGTTTTTCCTTGTTGAGCTGCTTGTCCTTGATCCAGACCCAGACCTGACCCAGCAGATGCTCGGGGGTGACGCGACTGGCGCGCAGTGTCCACAGGCGCTCGGCGACGATCGCCATGGCCGCGATGGAACTCAGAATGATCGGCAACATCATCCAGCCGCCGGATTTGACCAATTCCCACACAGTGACAGTCCCCTCGAAAAAGTGCGCCACTTTACCATACCGATCCGCGATTAAGAGTCGCCGCCCCGACGACCGTGAGGTGGCACTCATGCTGGCACCGATCAACGGCCAGCCACCGGTGGATCGCGCCAGAAACGCCGCTGTTGACGCATCGTCCACGGCGGTTTGAAGCTGCCCAGTTGCAGATGAATGGCACCTTGTTCGGCGCTGTCGTAGATGCGCAGGCCCTGTTTGCGATAGCGCGCCAGCACGGTCGGATGCGGATGACCGAAGGAGTTGCCGTGGCCACGGGAGATCAGCACCGCTTCGGGCTGCAAGGCTTTGAGCAGGGCCATCGATGATGAACTGCGGCTGCCGTGATGTGGCGATTGCAGCCACTGCGTCGGCACGGCCAGCGGGCTGTCGAGCAGAACGCGCTCGGCGCGAATGTCGATATCGCCGGTGAGCAGCAGGCGTTCACCGTTGGCCACGATCTGCAATACACAGGAGCGCTGGTTGCTGTCATCGGCCGCCGACCATTGCCAAAGCTGGAACTGCACGCCATCCCACTGCCACTGTTCGCCACTTGCGCAGGCTTCGGCGTTCAGCTCCGGCGGCAGGTTTGGCACATCGCCGCTGACCACGCGGTGCACCTTCAATCCCTGCATTACCGCCCGAGCGCCGCCAGCGTGATCGGCGTCAGCGTGGCTGAGCAGCATCAGGTCGAGCGCTTGCACATTGAGTTTACGTAACGCTGGCAGCACCACCCGCTCGCCGAGATCGAACTCGCCGAAACGCGGGCCGGCGTCATAGAGAAGCGCGTGATGGCGGGTGCGGATGAGGATGGCCAGGCCTTGCCCGACGTCAAGTTGCCAGACATCGGCCCGCCCTTCTTCTATTCGCTCTTGAGGCGGCAATGCCAGGAGCAACAGCAGCGGCCAGCCCAACGGACGCATCGGCACGCCACGGGGCAACAGCACTAAAATCGCGCCAAGGCTGCCCAGGACCAACGCCCACCATGGAATGGCGGCCGGTATCCACGCCGGCCATTGCCCGGCAATCAGCGCCAGCCCGATAAACAGCCAGTCGATCAAACCACCGGCCAGCCACAACAGTCCTTCGCCAACATAAGGCACGGGCAGCAATAGCGTGCCGAGCAATGCCGGCGGCAACACCACGAGGCTGACCCACGGTACCGCCAGCAGATTGGCTACCGGCCCGCTGACGCTGATGGGCAAGCTCAGCGCCAGCAACACCGGGCACAAGCCTATCGCGATCAGCCACTGCGCGCGGGTCCAGGTCTGCCACCACCGCCAGGCCCCCAGCCGCCCGCCGAAGGTGAAGATCAACACTGCCACCGCCGCGAAGGACAGCCAGAAACCCGGACGCAAACTGGCCAGCGGATCAAGCAGCAGCACGCCATTGAATGCCAGCAGCAACGGCCACCACGCGCCGAGATGACGAAAACGCAGGCGCCACAGCAGCACCAGCGCCACCATCACGCAGGCGCGCTGCACCGGCACATCGAAACCGGCGAGCAAGCCGTAACCCAGCGCCGCCGCGAAGGCCAGGCCGCACGCCCACGGCAGCCATGGCCAGCGCAACGGCCAGATTCCGAAACGCGCCAGCCCGGCGACCAGCAGATACATCACTGCGGCGAGCAAGCCGATGTGCTGGCCGGAGATCACCAGCAAATGCACGGTGCCGGTGTCTTGCAGCACCTGCCAATCCTCGCGACTGAGGCCTGAACCGTCACCAAGCACCAGCGCCGCCAGCGCGCCCTCTCGTCCTTGCGCATCGGCCGCCAGCAGGCGCTGGCGAACGCCGTCGCGCCATGCATACCGGGCCTCAGCCAGGCGCTGGCCATCCTTGATCGTGCCGGTCGCCCCGATCCGTTGCGCCAGCAGCCAGGCCTCGTAATCGAAAGCGTCCGGGTTGAGCAAGCCACCCGGGCGCTTCAATTTCACCGCCAGACGCCAACGCTCACCACTATTCACCGCCGGCCCGGCGTACCAGGCCAGGCGCAGCAGCGATGGCAATTTTTCGTGGCGTGAACGCGCATCAGCCAGCTCGAAACGGACCACGCCATCGTTGTGTTGCGGCAAGCCGACCACTCGCCCTTCAAGCCAACGGGTCTCGCCGTCCAGGCCCGGTGGCAAGCGGTCAGTCAGCGCCCACTGCGCACTGAAACAAGCCCACGTGAAACCAAACAGCAAAAAAGCCAATGGATAGCTGCGAAACGGCAGCAGCATCAGCGCCACCACTGGCAGCACTACCAGCAAGCCGACCGGCGGCAAGGCCGGCAAAAAAACCGGGGCCAGCAGACCGACTGCCAGCGCCATCATCCCTGTGCGCATATGCCCGTCCTTGAGAGTCCCCTCCTTAGGCATAGCGGGTGTGCGGCACCACCGTCGTCAACAATTGTCACAAAGTCTGAATGGGCGGTTCGTAGAATCCAGACATACTTGCCGCCTTAACCGACCGAGAAGCCTTATGCCCCGGCGCTTATTCAAACGTTACATGCCCGACCCGACGAGCATCAGGGAACACAAATCCTTACGCTTTCTCGGCAAGTTGCTGCATGACCCGAACCTCTGGCATCTCAACCGCCACTCGGTCGCCCGGGCGATGGCGGTCGGCCTGTTTGCGGCATTCCTGCCGATACCCGCGCAGATGCTGGTCGCGGCGGCATTGGCAGTGATGGTGCGCGGCAATATGCCGATCGCGGTGAGTCTGGTCTGGCTGACCAATCCGATCACCATGCCGGCGGTGTTTTTCTGCACCTACCAGGCCGGGGCGTTCCTGATGGATGTGCCGGCGCGGCATCTGCCGGACGAGCTGACCTGGGAATGGATCAGCGGTGAGCTGTCGACATTGTGGCAGCCGTTTTTATTGGGCTCGGTGGTCGTCGGTCTGGTGCTGGGCGTCCTCGCGTACTTTCTGGTGATGCTGTACTGGCGCTGGTGGGTAGCGCGGCAATGGCGGCGGCGCAAGAAAAGTCGGCAGAAGTGAATGCAAAACGGCCTCCGCTATGGGAGGCCGTTTTTTGTTGTGTCTGGGCTGGCCCCTTCGCGAGCAGGCTCGCTCCCACAGAGAACATCATTCCAATGTGGGCGAGCCTGCTAGCGAAGAAAGCGACGCGGTCGGGATCAGGTACGCATCCCGCGCCCGCTCACCAGCAACCGCGCACAGCCGAGATACAGCACCACGGTCGCCACCAGCATGAAGGTGATGGCGATGCCGATACGGATATCCGAGACACCAAGGATGCCGTAGCGGAAGGCGTTGACCATGTGCAGCACCGGGTTGGCCAGCGACACGGTCTGCCAGAACGGTGGCAGCAAAGTGATCGAGTAGAACACGCCGCCCAGGTAAGTCAGCGGAGTCAGCACAAAGGTCGGAATAATCGAAATATCATCGAAGTTGCGCGCAAACACCGCGTTGATGAAGCCCAGCAGCGAGAAGATTGTCGCGGTCAGCACTACCACCAGAATGGTCACGCCGAGGTGATGCACCTGCAAATCTGTGAAGAACAGCGACAGGATCGTCACGATCAGACCCACCGCCAGACCGCGCAATACGCCACCAATGGTGAAGCCGATCAGGATCGTGTGCGGTGACACCGGCGAGACCATCAACTCTTCGATCGAGCGCTGGAACTTGCTGCCGAAAAAGCTCGAGACCACGTTGCCGTAGGAGTTGGTGATCACCGACATCATGATCAGCCCCGGCACGATGTACTCCATGTAAGTGAAGCCACCCATGTCGCCGATCTGCCGGCCGATCAGGTTGCCGAAGATCACGAAGTACAGAACCATGGTGATCGCCGGCGGCAGTAACGTCTGCGGCCAGATCCGCATGAAGCGTTTGACCTCGCGGTAGACGATGGTTTGCAGGGCGACGAGGTTGGGACCGAACTCGGAACTCATACCGCCACCTTCGACAGATTTTTCTCCACCAGGGACACGAACAACTCCTCGAGGCGATTGGTTTTGTTACGCAGGCTCAGCACTTCGATGTTCTGCTGCGCCAGCTGGGTGAACAACGCCGTGATGCCCATGGATTTGTCGACCTGCACTTCCAGGGTATGGCCGTCGAGCAATCGGGCCGGGTAGCCGAGCAATTGCGGCGCCGCGCTCAAGTCGTTCTTCAGGTCAAGCAAAAAGGTCTCCACGTGCAACTGGCCCAGCAACTGTTTCATGCTGGTGTTTTCGACGATGGTGCCGTGGTCGATGATGCCGATGTTGCGGCACAGCTGCTCGGCCTCTTCCAGGTAATGCGTGGTCAGGATGATGGTGATGCCTTTCTGGTTCAGCTCGGTGAGGAAGGTCCACATCGAACGGCGCAGTTCGATATCGACGCCCGCAGTCGGCTCATCGAGGATCAGCAGACGCGGTTCATGCACCAGCGCACGGGCAATCATCAGACGCCGTTTCATGCCGCCGGACAGCGAACGCGACGGCACATCACGCTTGTCCCACAGCCCCAGCTGGGTCAGGTACTGCTCGGCGCGTTCCTTGGCGACTTTCGCCGGAATGCCGTAGTAGCCGGCCTGGGTCACGACGATGTCGAAGGTCTTTTCGAACTGGTTGAAGTTGAATTCCTGCGGCACCACGCCGATCGAGCGTTTGAGCGACGCCGGGTTCTTGTCCAGGTCATGGCCGAAAATATTCACGGTGCCGCTGGTCTTGTTGACCAGGGTCGAGAGGATGCCGATGGTGGTGGATTTGCCGGCGCCGTTGGGGCCGAGCAAGGCGAAAAAGTCACCTTCGGCGACGTCCAGATCGATACCACTCAAGGCCTGGAACCCGTTGCCGTAGGTTTTGGTTAGCTGCCGGATGGACAGAGCGGAACTCATATCGGATTTACGCACCAAGAAGGAAGGAAAGAAGTAAATAAGGGCGGACGGCGAGGGAAACAACCGCGGCGCAAGTTCGCAATGGTGCTTGCCGCCGCCGCACAAGTACAGTCAAGTGTGTCGATAGTAATTATCAAGTCAACGCGGTCATGACCGCTTTCTGATAGGCCGCACGCTGCTTCAAACGTTCATACCAAGCTTGCAGATGCGGTTGCGGCGCGCGCTCGATGGGCATTTCGAACCAGGCATAAATGAAGCTGCCCAGCGGGATGTCGCCCATGCCAATCTCGTTTCCGGACAGATAAGGCTGGCTGATCAAGGCATGGTCGGCCATGTTCAGCAATTCATCGCATTCCTTGATCGCGGCGTTGATCGCCTTCCAGTCCTGCTTCTCCGCAGGCGTACGCAGCACACCCCAGAACACCGTGCGAAACGGCCCGGCGAAATTCGACGTGGTCCAGTCCATCCATTTGTCCGCTGCGGCGCGGGCTTGCGCATCCGCCGGATACCAGGCGCTGTCCGGGGCATATTTGGCCAGCAGATAGCGCACGATGGCGTTGGATTCCCACAGCACGAAACCGTCATCCTCGATCACCGGCACCCGGCCATTGGGGTTCATCGCGCGGTACTCGGGCGTGTCGACCACACCGAACGCGCCGCCGGCATCGATGGCCTCGTACGCCAGGCCCAGCTCTTCGGCAGCCCACAAGGGCTTTCTGACGTTCGATGAATTTTTCCGTCCCCAGATCTTCAGCATGACCGCCTCTTTGCAAGTGAGTGGACGGCCAGCATACGCCGGATCAGGTGCGACTCAAATCAGTCTGCATGTCGCCCAACAGCATCGGCAGTTGCTCACTGAACAGATGCGGATAGCACTTTTGCAGGTGCTCGAAGAAGAACGTTTCCGGCACATCGGTGAACTGGCCGTGATCGAGCAGATACTCCATCAACTGCGCGCCGTCACGGTTGAACGGGTGGAAAACGCTGTCATTGATGCCATCGAACTCCAGCGCTGCGACGTTGAACAACTCGCACAGTTGCTGGTTGAACGCTGGCGTCGCCTTGACCCAGCGGCCGTCGAGAAACAGCTCGGTGTAGCCATGCATGGCAAACACATCGCTTTTCAGCAACTCGAGCAGACGTGGCGTCGACAGGTGATTGCGCACATCGGCCAGACCGATGCGCGCCGGGATCCCGCAATGCCGCGCACAACCGGCGAGCAACGTGGCTTTCGGCACGCAGTAACTCTCCCCTGCTGCGAGTGCGTAACTGCCGCGCAGGGTTTGCGGATCACGGCTGAAGGTGTACGGGTTGTAGCGCACCGCCTCGCGCACGGCGTAATACAGACTGATCGCCTGCTCACGCGGATCATTACTGGCACCGCGATGCTGCTCGGCGAACTCCACCACCGCCGGGTGGTCACTATCGATGAAGCGGCCGGGGCTCAGATACTCGTGCATGACGGCAATCTCCTGGATGAGTCACGAGTCTAGCGACAGCCTGAGCACAGAGATAACGACGTTTCGGCCAAACCTGAAAGCAAAGCTGCGCAGCAACGAACGATTTCCCACACGTGTTGCCCACCGAACCTACGAAAACCATCCGGGGTTTCCCACGATTTCAATCACTATGCTCTGACCACCCTTATTTGCAGATGCCGTCTAAGCTCTGGAGGGTCGATTTGCCTTGGTTCACGGAGGACTGAATATGCTGTTGTTGTGGATACTGGTTTTGATCGTCGGCGTGGCGTATCTCGCCCATCGACGCATCGCCCCGCTGCCCGCGTTGGGCATCGTTGCGGCCTATCTGGTCGCCATGGGGATTTTCAGTCACGCGCCGGGCTGGCTGCTGTTTGTCTTCTGGGTCCTGTTGGCGGTGGTC
This sequence comes from Pseudomonas glycinis, assembly GCF_054871425.1. NCBI lineage: Bacteria > Pseudomonadati > Pseudomonadota > Gammaproteobacteria > Pseudomonadales > Pseudomonadaceae > Pseudomonas > Pseudomonas glycinis. The sequence goes on from NZ_JBTYHF010000010.1 coordinate 282,719, forward strand.
GCAGCGCCGTTGTTGCTGCCCGACCTGCGCCGTAAACACTTCACCGCGCCGCTGTTCAACTGGTTCCAGAAAACCCTGCCGCCGATGTCGCAGACCGAACGCGACGCGATTGATGCCGGCACCGTGTGGTGGGACGGCGAGCTGTTCAGCGGCCGTCCGGACTGGGACAAACTGCTGTCCTATCCCAAGGTGCAACTGACTGAAGAAGAACAGGCTTTCATCGATGGCCCGACCGAAGAACTCTGCGCGATGGTCAGCGACTGGCAGATCGGCCAGTCCATGGACCTGCCGCCCGAGGCCTGGACGCACATCAAGGAACATGGCTTTTTCGCCCTGATCATTCCCAAGGAATACGGCGGCAAAGGCTTCTCCGCTTACGCTCACTCCCAAGTGGCAATGAAACTGGCGACGCGCAGCGGTGACCTCGCCTCAACCGTGATGGTCCCGAACTCCCTCGGCCCGGCCGAATTGCTGCTGCATTACGGCACCGATGAACAACGTAATCACTACCTGCCGCGCCTGGCGCGTGGCGACGATATCCCGTGCTTCGCCCTCACCGGCCCGCTGGCGGGTTCCGACGCCGGCGCGATGCCCGACACCGGGATCATCTGCAAAGGCCAGTGGGAAGGACAGGAAGTCATCGGCCTGCGCCTGAACTGGGAAAAGCGCTACATCACCCTCGGCCCGGTCGCTACCCTGCTTGGCCTGGCATTCAAGGCTTATGACCCGGATCACCTGCTCGGTGAGGAAGAGGACCTCGGCATCAGTCTGGCGCTGATCCCGACCGATACCGCAGGAGTGGAAATCGGTCGTCGACACCTGCCGCTGGGCGCCGCGTTCATGAACGGCCCGAACTCCGGCAAGGACGTGTTCATTCCGCTTGACTACCTCATCGGTGGTCAGGAAATGCTCGGCAAGGGCTGGATGATGCTGATGAACTGCCTGTCAGTCGGGCGTTCGATCTCGCTGCCAGCCGTCGGTACCGGTGCGGCCAAGTTCACCAGTCTGGTCACCGGCCAGTACGCGCAGATTCGCGAGCAATTCAATGTACCGCTGTCCGCGTTCGAAGGCATTCAGGAAGCCATGGCGCGCATCGGCGGCAACGCGTGGATGATGGACGCCGCCCGCATGCTCACCGCCAACGCGGTGGACCTGGGTGAAAAACCATCGGTGCTGTCGGCGATCCTCAAATATCACCTCACCGAACGCGGCCGCGAATGCATCAGCCACGCCATGGATGTGCATGGTGGTAAAGCGATCATCATGGGGCCGAACAACTACTTGGGCCGCAGCTGGAACGGCGCGCCGATCTTCATCACCGTCGAAGGCGCGAACATCCTGTCGCGCAACCTGATGATCTTCGGTCAGGGCGCGATCCGCTGCCATCCATTTGTGCTCAAGGAAATGGCCCTGGCCGGTCGCGAGGACAAGGATCAGGCACTCAAGGAATTCGACGGCCTGTTGCTCAAGCACATCGGTTTTGCCGTCAGCAATGCCGCCAGCACACTGGTGCTGAACCTCGGGCTCGGTCATTTCGAACATGCGCCGGGCGACAGGATCAGTCAGGGCTACTTCCGCGCGCTGAACCGTCAGGCCGCCGCATTTGCCATGCTCGCCGACTTCAGCATGATGCTCCTGGGCGGCGAACTGAAACGCCGCGAACGTCTGTCGGCTCGCCTTGGCGATGTACTGAGCAACCTGTATCTGGCCTCCGCCGCGCTCAAGCGTTATCACGACCTGGATTCGCCGGCGTACATGGAGCCGCTGTTCCGCTGGGCCATGGAAGAAAGCCTCGGCCAGTCGGAGCGTGCGCTGGATGAACTGCTGAGCAACTTCCCGAACAAAGTCTTCGGCTGCCTGCTGCGGGTCATCGTCTTCCCGTTCGGTCGCCGTCACAAAGGCCCATCGGACAAACTCGGCGCCGAAGTCGCTGCGGTCATCGGTCGCGCCAAAGGCGATCCGGCGCTGGAAGAACTGCTCGCCGGCTGCTACCGCCCGCAATCGGCGGACGATGCGGTGGGCGCCCTGCAACACGCCAGTGACCTGCTTAACGCCGCGCAACCGCTGCACAAGAAACTGCACACCGCACTGAAGAGCGGCCAGGTCAAACCGGCAGCCGGCGAACACGCCATCGATGCCGCACTGGAAGCCGGCGTACTGCAAGCCGTCGAAGCGCAAAGCCTGCGCGACGCCGAAGCGGCCCGCCGCAAGGTGATCGACGTCGATGATTTCGCCAAAGAAGAACTGACCCAGGCAGAGGGCAAAGTCCGCTGATCCCGGTTTATGTGAAAAAACGGCGCGAGGGCTTTATACTCCCGCGCCCGTTTTGCTCTTGAGGACTTATCTCGTGTCCAACGTCGTTGCCGATCATCTCGTGTTGCTCGACCACCTGCGCATTATCCTGGTCGCCGTAGGTGAGGCCGAACAAGTGCCCGAAGAAAGCCATGCCCTGTTCCTCGAGCGCTTCGACGAACTGCTGGCCTCCCTGCCGATCGACCCTATCGAAAGCCAATATCTGGGCCAGGACATCCTCACCCAAGTCATCAGCCGCTACCCGCAAATCGCCCACCTGATCCCGCGCGATCTGCTGTGGTTCTTCGCCGGCGACTGCCTGCACTACCTCTCCGACGAAGAAATCGACCTCTACCAGGCCCTCGAAGAACGCCGCTACGAAGCCGAACAGAACGACGAACCGTTCGACTGGAACCAGGAAAAACAACTGCTGGCCATGTCTGCGCAGGACAGCAAGCACTGATATCGACAGGTAATCGAAAGGCCCGCACTGGTGATTCCATGCGGGCCTTTTTTTCAAGATCAAAAGCCCCTCACCATAGCCCTCTCCCGGAGGGAGAGGGGACTGACCGAGGTGTTTGGGCGAGTTACGTCGATGTGAAAGTCCGAGTTGAACTCGGGATTTGAAAAGCACACAAATCAGCTACCTCTCCTCGGGGAGAGGGCTGGGGTGAGAGGCGAATCCAACAAAGATCCAAAGCAGACCACACGCTTTTCACCACTCAAAACAATGAGCGCAAGCTCGAGTACCGCTCTTGATCTTGATCCATAAGCGACGTCGGAAGGCTGAGCGTAGGGATTGATCCGGGCGTGGGAGCGCAGCGACCGTACGACGCAGTCGTACACAGCGAAAGGAGGTGCAGCGAAGCAAACCTTAGCCGCTGCGCCCGGATCGATCCCGCAGCGAAGGAACCCGAGCCTGCGAGGGCCGAACGCAGGAGCAAGCCTTTTCGGTTACCTTTTTGCTGGGCCGGCACTCCGGCGTTTGGAAAAGGTGACTCGCCGTAAGGGCGAAACCGCCAGAAGCGACAACCTAAGCAACGGATATACACCCAAAACCCCAAGAACCTGGTCGGCCCCAAGGCCGCCAAGTCCCACCAAAAAAACCTCAAAGCAACCCCTCACTCTCCGGCAGCTCATACGCCACAGCCGCATTGCTCCCACCGGCAGATTTCCCGGGCCTACCCAACGTCGGCTCCTTCTGCAAACACTCCACCAGATAATCAATAAACACCCGCAACTTCGGCGGCAGATAACGCGTCGGCGAATGCAGCAACCACAACCCGCCATGATAGGAAGCAAGAAACGTCCAGTCCGGCAACACCTGCACAATCAACTTCTGTTCCAGCGCATAACGCGCCGTGAAATACGGCAGACTGCCAATCCCGATGTGCTGCAACACCGCCCCCAAGCGCACACCCGTGTGATTGGCGGCATAACGCCCACGCACCCCGACCGTGACAGCTTTACTGCCCTTCTTGAACTTCCAGCGCGCATCGCTCGGCGTTTCGCCCAGATAAATACAACTGTGGTTGAGCAAATCGTGAGGATGCGTCGGCGTGCCGTGTTCGGCCAGGTATTGCGGCGTGGCGCAAAGCAAATGATCGATGGTCAGCAACTGCCGCCCGACCAGACCCGCCGGCGGACGATCAGTGATGCGAATCGCCAGATCGACATGATCATCGATCAGATCGACCTGACGATCTTCCAGCAACAACTCGACGTCGACCTTGGGATAGCGGCGCAGAAACTCCGGCATGTGCGGATGAATCACAAAGCGCCCCACCGCTTTCGGCACGCTGACCCGCACCAGACCTTCGGCTTCGTGGGTGAACTGGCCGCTGATTTCCATCACCGATCTGGCCGCGCTGACCATTTCCTGGCAACGCTTGAACACCTCTTCGCCGCCATCGCTCAAGCGCAGTTTGCGCGTGGTGCGTTGCAGCAGGCGCGTGGCCAACGCCTTCTCCAAGCGGGAAATACTGCGACTGACCGCCGAGGGTGAGGAACCCATCTGCCGCGCCGCTTCAGAGAAGCTGCCGGTCTCGACAACCTTGACGAAAATCGCCATTTCACCCAACAGCGGGAGCGGAAGATTGATGCTCACGACGCACAAGTCCTTTGATGTTCGAACGGATTATCACGTTATTGCACGATTCATATAATAAAAACAGAACTTCGATCAGGGCATGGAATATGACGCTTCGCCTGTTTTTTCACAGTGACGACCTCAAGGCGAATGTCGAAGTCCTCGACTGCACACCCCACGAGAACGAATTCGCCGTAGTGCTGCGCGCTACCCTGTTTCACCCCCAGGGCGGCGGTCAGCCTTGCGACACCGGCTGGATCGGTGAAAGCCGGGTGTCGCGCGTGGTGCAGGAAGCGGAGCGCATTGTGCATTTCGTCGACCGCCCGCTGCCGCTGGGCATGACCGTCATCCGCATCGATGAAGAACGCCGCCGCTTCAATACACGCATGCACTCGGCCGGGCACCTGATCGGTCATTTCATTCAGGCCATGGGCTGGATGCCGATCAAAGCGCACCACTGGCCGGACGAAGGCCGGGTGCAATTCAAACCGGGCGATGGCGCGGAAGAAGTCGATGCGCCAACCGTGCAAACCGGTATCGAGCAGTGGATCGAACACGATCTGCCGCGTCTGACTTCACTGCGCGAGGGCGCGCGGGAAATCAGTTTTGGTGAACTGCCGGCCTATGGCTGCGGTGGCACCCACGTACGCAGCCTGAAGGATCTGGGCACAGTCACGATCGCGTCCCTTTCGCAGAAGAAAGGCATGCTGTCCGTCCACTACAGCGTGGATTGAGCATTTCGGACGTTGCCATCGCGCAGCGTCCGACGCCGGGGAACCGCACTCGCCGGTTCCGTTGACTATCGATAGATGGACCTAAAACAAATGATGCTAGACGTCGAGCGTCTCGATGAGACGTGCATAAAAAAACTGGCCAACGAAGAAGTCCTCGCCATCCGCGTCAAACGCTTTCTCCCCGAGCCACTGGCGATCGAGATCGGCGACAAGATCCTCGCCCCGGGCTTTGAAGGCTACATCAACGCACCGAGCATCGGACGCATCGGCATGGCCTTCTACGAGGCGGAAAACCAGCCGCTGCTGATCGAGGATTACTTCGAACGCGCCACCCGCAACATCGCCGAACTGCGCCAGCGCTGCGCGCCCTACTCTTCGCCGATCGACACGTTGCGCTGCATGCTCGACGAGTCCTGGCCCGCTGGCGCGCATCTGGAAAATCTCTACGGGCGCAAGATGTATGTCGGCTTGTCGCGCGTGGTCAAACCCGGCGTGTGCTTTCTTGCTCATCACGACATCTTCGCCAAGGACGCCCCGGACAGTTTTCAGGCGCGCAGCCTCGAAGCGCAATTTGCCTGCAACGTCTACCTGAACATGCCCACCGAGGGTGGCGCCTTGCAGATGTGGAATGACCACATCACCCCGGATCAATTCGACGAAATGCGCGGCGACAGTTATGGCATCGAGCCGTCGCTGCTGGGGCCGCCCGCCCTCGAAGTACGACCGCAGCCCGGCGATTTCATCATGTTCAATTCGCGGCGCATGCACTCGGTGACTCCGGGCGTGGCTGATCCGCGTTTGAGTCTGTCGTTCTTTGTCGGCTATCGCGGCGATGCCTCCCCTCTGACTTTCTGGAGCTGACATGCTTTCCAATTACCTGGGCGAGTTTCTCGCATTGGCCACCATCCACTTTCTCGCCGTGGTGGCGCCCGGTCCGGACTTCGCCGTGACCATCCGCCAGAGCGTGCGCTTCGGCCGGCTCGTCGGCATCTGCACTGCGCTGGGCATCGGCGCGGGAATCTCCGTGCACGTGCTGTATACCCTGCTCGGCGTCGGCGCCCTGATGCACACCACGCCGTGGCTGCTGACTGTGGCCAAAGTTGTCGGTGGGGCTTATATCCTTTATCTAGGCGTCAGCCTGATCCGCAGCAAACCGAAGAGCAGCGTCGAAGGCGAAAAAACCGCCGATGAGCCGCTGGTTGAACAGTCACTGTTCAAGGCATTCAGCACCGGTTTTCTGACCAACGCGACCAACCCCAAGGCCACGCTGTTTTTCCTGGCCATCTTCACCACGATCATCAGCGCCAGCACACCGCTGCAGATCCAGGCGTTCTATGGCTTGTGGATGTGCTTCGTCAACGCGCTGTGGTTCGTGATCGTCGCGCTGTTTTTCTCCAGCAACAAAGTGCGCCTGCTGTTCATGCGCCTTGGACACTGGTTCGAGCGCAGCATGGGCGTCATCCTCATTCTGTTTGCCGGACGCCTGATGCTGTCGATGTAACTCGCACAAAAAAAGTCCCGGCATCAGTTGCCGGGACTTTTTCATTTGTGCGCCTCTTTTGCATTTCTGTGCGACAGATCAAGTTTGTGACTCCCTCTTCACCTGCTCATGGTGGTAGGTTGCAAAATGTTTCTGCCGCAAGCGTCAGACATATTTTCCCAATCTCTAGCAAAGGAATGCCTGTTACATGGTCTTTTCCCTGAAAAAACTGGCCGCTGCCACGCTCGTCATGGCCAGCCTCACCGCGTTTACCAGCGCCGCACAAGCCAACATCACTGCCGAGCAAAGTGCAGCGATTCTGAAATCCCTCGACGGCAAGAACCTGACGGACTTCCGTAGCTTCCTTGGCAGCCTGGCGAAAAGCGACTTGGCCAAAACGGATAAGCTCACCCCGTCCATCAGTGCCTTCCTCGACAACAAGACCCTGAACGCCGACCAGCAGAATGAAATTCATCGCTTGCTGGGCATTTATACCCGCGTGAAATATGGCAAGGCCGCGCTGGAAACCCTGCGCCAACTCGTCGAGATCCCGACCTTCCGCAAGGACGGCGTGGAGCAACACGACAACCCGGAATTCATCAAGATTGCCGGCGAGATCCAGAAACTCGCCGAATCCTTCGGTTTGAAGTTCCGCAATGTCGATAACCGTGTCTACGAAATTTCTCTGGACGGCAAAGGCGACGAAGTCGTTGGCATTCATGCCCACGCCGATGTGGTGCCGGTGACGCCGGAAAACTGGGTGCTGAAGGACGGCACCAAACTCGACCCGTTCAAAGTCACGCTGATTGGCGATCGCATGTACGGTCGCGGCACCGAGGATGACAAGAACGCTATCGTCGTGGCGCTGTACGCCATGAAAGTGATCAAGGACGAGAAACTGCCACTGGCGCGCAACTTCAAGTTGCTGGTCGACACCACCGAAGAAACCAGCGGCGACGCTATTCCTTATTACTTCGAACGCAACCCGACGCCGAACTACAACATGGCGCTGGACGGCGGTTATCCGGTGGTGATCGCCGAAAAAGGTTACGGCACTGTCATGGCCAACTTTGCCAAACGCAAAGGCGAAGGCAACGGCGCGGAAATCATTTCGATGACTGGCGGCAAAGCGACCAACCAGATTCCGTCCGCTTCGGTGGTCACACTGGTAACCGACAAGCCAGCCGAGCTCGCCGCCAGTCTGCAAAAGGCCGGCGACGCTTATGCCAAGGCCAACGGCGGCGATTTCGAAGTCGCGGCAAAGGTTGATGGCAAAGACGTCAAACTGACCGTGACGGGGGTTTCTGCGCACTCCTCCGAACCAGAGTCCGGCGTCAACCCGGTCGCGCGAGTGCTGAGTTTCATCAACAGCCTGGACGGCAAAATCGCGCTCAAGCACAACCAGTTCACCGATGCCGCGCGTTATGCCGATGACAACTGGGGCCTGGACTACCTGGGCAAAAAACTCGGCGTGGGCTTCTCCGACTCGTTCATGGGGCCACTGACCACCTCGCTGACCTACGTCGGTGAGGATGACAAAACCTTCAAACTGGCGGTGAATCTGCGCGTACCGAAGGGCAAGTCTCCGGAAAAGCTCAAGGCTGAGATCGCTGAGAAACTGGACGCCTGGAGCAAGAAGACTCATGTCGCTGTAGCGTTCGACTATTCCGTGGCCGAACCGATGTATCGCAACCCCGAAGGTGAATGGGTCAAGGCGCTGCTTGCCGTAGCCAGCGAAAACCTCGGCATGAAGTCGGAATTCGGTACTTCCGCCGGCGCGACTTCGGTTCACGAATTGCCGAACGGCGTGCAATTCGGCCTGGCGCGACCTGAAGCCAAATACACCGGCCACACCGATGGCGAATTCAAGACCGTCGATCAGTTCCTGCTGGATCTGCAGATCGTCACGGAAATGATGGGCCGTGTCGGGCAGTTGCCGAAGCTGTAAAGCTCTGCCTGAGCCCGATCATTGATGACCGGGCGCAAAATAAAAAAAGGACCTGTGAAAAGGTCCTTTTTTATTGCCGCCACAAAACGCGCACAAACAAAAACGCCGATTATCACTGATCGGCGTTTTTGTGAAATTGGAGCGGGAAACGAGACTCGAACTCGCGACCCCGACCTTGGCAAGGTCGTGCTCTACCAACTGAGCTATTCCCGCAAATGGCGTCCCCTAGGGGACTCGAACCCCTGTTACCGCCGTGAAAGGGCGGTGTCCTAGGCCACTAGACGAAGGGGACACGCTACCCGGAACACATGGTGTGTGTTTCGGTGTCCAGATCCGCATCCGAAGACTTGGTTCTGGTTTCACTCAGCACCGCCCGAAAGCACTGCTGTTTAAAATTGGAGCGGGAAACGAGACTCGAACTCGCGACCCCGACCTTGGCAAGGTCGTGCTCTACCAACTGAGCTATTCCCGCATTGGCGTCCCCTAGGGGACTCGAACCCCTGTTACCGCCGTGAAAGGGCGGTGTCCTAGGCCACTAGACGAAGGGGACACACTACAACATTCACTCCCTGCTGCGTTTCGCTGTGTGCTTTACGCTGCAAGTGGCGCGCATTCTATGGATGGATTGAGGGGTCGTCAACCCCCTGATATAAATTTATTTAAATCAATGACTTCGACCTGGATTACGGGCCGCGTAGGGCTTTTCCGTCGTCCGAAACCTGACGCCTATATTCCGCCACTCGCCAAGACGTTATAGTCACCGCACAGTGATGGCAATCTGCACATCAAGCGCCAGCATTCATCTATACAGCTGGCGGCCGATACAGATTGCAGCAGCCGATCAAACCCGTCGAGCGGCGCTAGGCGCCTAAATGCCCAGCCACTACACTCGCATGCGAACCCTATAAAGAGGTCTTACCGGTGACACCACTCATGATCACCCTGCTAGTCGTAGCCGGGATCGCAATTCTGATCGCCATTGGCTACATGAACCATGTGGTGGAAAACAACAAACTGGAGAAGGCCCGCACCAAAGTCGAACTCAACGACCGCCTGCGCCGCTGCGGCGAACTGACCGAAACCTTCCCCGGCCAGTTCATGACCCCGGCGCTCAAGCTGCTGCTGACCCGCCTGGAACTCAACGTCTGCCAGCGCCTGCTCAACCTGGAAAAAACCAGCGCGACGACCAAGGCCCGCATCACCGAACTCAGCGCCCTCGTTGCCCAGGGCGAATCGATCCCGGTGAACAACCCGCCCGCGCCGATCCTGACCGAAGCCAAAGCCAAAGACGTGCGCTTCCTCCTCGAAGCCCTGCACGGCCAGATCACCCGCGCCGCCCACGACGGTTTCCTGCCACCGAACGAAGCCAAACAATGGATTCGCGAAGTGCGCCACATCCTGGTGCTGCTGCACATCGAATTCTTCAACAACCTCGGCCAACAGTCCCTGCAACAAAACCAACCCGGCCAGGCCCGCCTCGCCTTCGAACGCGGCGTGCAATACCTGCGCAAACAGCAGGACCCGCAGATGTATGCCGAGCAACTGCAATACCTGGAAAAACTCCTCGCCCGAGCCAACGCCCAGGTCATGGACAAGATCGCCCCGGTGGAAGGTGAAGAAAACCAACTGACCGCCGGCTTGAAGGATGTCGAAGCCGATGCGGACTGGAAGAAGAAAGTGATTTACGACTGAGGCGCGAATGCTGGGGAGAGAAGCCACCGTTATTCAGACTGTGTGAAAACCTAGCAATCTGTGCGGCACTCAAAGAAAATGCTCCGTATCGAAAGATACGGAGCATTTTTCGTTATGGCCTACATCCAAGGAGAGTCCCGCAGCCAGACCAGCCTGTTCCCGGTCTCGCTGGAGGAACTGATCCCCGAGGATCACCTCGTTCGCGTGATTGACCTCTACGTCGCCAAGCTGGATCTGGTGCAACTGGGCTTCGACAAAGCGCTGCCCAAAGGCACCGGGCGCCCCTCTTATGATCCTGCCGATCAGCTAAAACTCTATCTCTACGGCTATTTCCAGCGGATTCGCTCATCGCGGCGGCTCGAAGCCGAGTGTCAGCGCAACATCGAGGTGATGTGGTTGATCAACCGGCTCAAACCCGACTTCAAGACCATCGCCGACTTTCGCAAAAACAACAAACCGGCCTTTGTGGCGACGTGCCGGGCCTTCGTCCAGTTCTGCCGAACCGCCGGTCTGATAGCCGGTGAGTTGGTGGCCATCGATGGCAGCAAGTTTCAGGCGGTTGCTTCCTCGCGGCGTCATATGAGCTTGAAGCGGCTCAAGCACCAGGAGCAGAAGCTGGATAAACGCATTGCCCAGTATCTGGCCGAACTGGATGAAGCTGATAAAACCGAAGCCGATGAGGTGGTTGATCGCAGTGCGGTCAAGACTGCTTTGGTGCAACTTGAAGTCAGGCACTCCAACAACCTGACTTGCCAGGCACTGATGAAATCCATGGCGCTTGAGCAATTCAATACCCACGAAAGCGATGCCCGAATGATGCGAACGCACAAAGGACCGAGGGTCGCGTACAACGTGCAAACAGCCGTGGACGCTGAGCATTGCCTGATCCTGCATCATGAAGTCACGCGGGACAGTGATGATCGCAAGCAACTTGAGCCTATGGCCAAGGCCGCCAAGGAACACCTGCAGCAAGATGAATTGACGGTGACTGCCGATGCAGGCTACTCGAATGGCAAGCAGTTCCAGGCCTGCGAAGATGAGAACATCACGGTTTATGTACCACCCAATCGGTCAGGCAACTCCAGCGGCAAGGAAAAGGAGTTCTTTGACCGAACAGTGTTTACCTACGATGCGTCGCAGGATCGATATCAATGTCCCGCCGGAAAATGGCTGACACTCAAGCAAACCAGTAAGGGCGATCGTATCTACCAGGCGGCGATCAGCGACTGCGCCAACTGTCCGCTGAAAGCGCAATGCACTGAGGCCCGGCGCCGATACGTCTCACGCCATGCTCACGAAGAGGCGTTCGAACGCATGGAGCGGCGAATGCCGGCGCACCCTGAAATGATGGTCAGCCGAAGATCCATCGTGGAGCATCCCTTCGGAAACCTAAAACAGTGGTTGTTTGGCAACGCTCGCTTCTTGCTGCGACAGCTCGAGGGGGCGAGAGCCGAAATGGCCTTGGCGGTGAACGCCTATAACCTGAAAAGAGCGATTAACGTGCTGGGCGCACGTCAGTTGATGGCGTTGATGGGCTGAACGCCCTTTTTCGTCTGCTATCCGCACAAAAGCAAACGCCCCGAACAAATCGGGGCGTTTGCTTGAAACCACCATCAGTGTGTTTTCACACAGTCTGGTTATTGGTGGCTTTTTTGTGGGTTACTTGAAAGAGGATGTGAATTGAAGACCGCTTTCGCGAGCAGGCTCGCTCCCACATTGGGAAGCAGTGTTCTCAGGTAAAAATCGGTCGGCTGTCAGGCCGCCTTCGCTGGCAAGCCAGCTCCCACAGAACAGCAAAAGCAAACCCGGGCCATACCCACGCGGCGAAGCCAAGAGCCTGGCCGGCCCAAAGGCCGCCACGACTCAAAGCCGAAAATGCCCAACCATCGAGCGCAACTCCCCGCCCAACTGCGCCAGCTCAACACTCGAAGCCGCATTCCCGCGCATGGCCACGGAAGAGTGATCCGCACTCGCACGAATCTGCGTAACACTGCGATTGATCTCCTCCGCCACCGAACTCTGCTCCTCCGACGCCGCCGCGATCTGCTGATTCATCTGCTGAATCAACGACACCGCCGCGGCAATACTCCCCAGCGCACTCTCGGTCTGCAACGCATCACTGACCGCCAGCTTCACCAGCTCGCCACTGCTGCGAATCTGCTGCACCGACGACTGTGCCGCCGCGCGCAAGGCACTGACCAGGCGCTCGATCTCCTCGGTCGATTGCTGCGTACGCCGTGCCAGCGCACGCACCTCATCGGCGACCACGGCAAACCCCCTGCCCTGCTCCCCGGCCCGCGCCGCTTCGATCGCCGCGTTCAGCGCCAACAGATTGGTCTGCTCGGCCACGCTCTTGATCACCTCCAGCACCGTGCCGATATTCTGGATCTCGGCACTGAGGCTCTCGATGCTGGAACTGGCCGACGTCGCCGAATCCGCCAACTGCTCGATCCGCGCCATGCTTTGGCGCACCACCTGCTGGCCGCTCTCGACCTTGTCATCCGCCGTCTGCGCCGCCAGCGCCGCCTCTTCGGCATTGCGCGCGACGTCATGCACCGTGGCGGTCATCTGGTTCATGGCCGTGGCGACCTGCTCGGTTTCCTCCTTCTGGCTGTTGACCTCCAGATTGGTCTGCTCGGTCACCGCCGACAGCGATTGCGCGGAACCGGCCAAGCGCTCGATCCCGGCCTGCAAGCCACTGACAATCGTGCCGAGGCCGGCAGCCATCTGCTGCATCGCCAACATCAGCTGACCCATTTCATCGCGGCGCGTCACCTCGACCTTCGCCGTCAGATCACCCGCAGCAATCTGCTGCGCCACACGAATGACACTGCGCAGCGGCGCAACGATCAGGCGCGTGATCACCCACGCGGCGAGTAATCCGACCAACAAGGCCAGCGCCGAAGAGCCAATGATCAACACCGTGTTCTTTTTCAGCTCCGCCTGCATCGAAGCATCTTCGGCGACGTAGGCCTGATTGACCCGGTCCACCACCTGCGCAGCACGCTGATGCAGTTGGTCATAAACCGTTTTTTCTTGCGCCAGCAAACCGGTGTATTCAGCCAGTTTCTCGTTGAATCCGGCGATATGCCCCGACACTTCGTTGAGCACCGTCAGATAGCCCTCGTCCTTGACCGTGCTTTTCAGCGCCTCGGCCTGCTCCTGCGCTTGCGCGGCCTGTTCGATATTGCCTTGACCGGCATTCTCGGCATCGCCCTTGCGGCTTTGATCCAGCCGCACCCGCGCTTCGTTCATCGCTTGCAGCATCAGTCGCGAGACCTGACTGACCTGATTCGCCTGTTCGATGAACTGGGCGCCGTCCTTGCCCTCGGTGTCTTTCAAGGTGTAGGCACCATCATCGGCCAGGCCGCTCTGCAACACATCGAGGTTATTGGCCACGCTGGACACCGACCAACTGGCCATCTCCAGCGCAAGGTCCTTGGCCTGGCTCAGCGAGACGAATTCATCGAAGGCCTTGCGATACGCGCCCAGGGCTTGCTCGACATCGCTCATCACCGGCACATTGGCCGGGGAATGTGCCTTGAGCTCGCCGGCAAGAACGATCAGCCCATCGACGCCTTCGCGCAAGGCATCGGCGGTTTTCGGATTGCCGCGCAGGGCGTATTCCTGCTCGAGCAGGCGCACCTTGAGCAGGCCGCTGTTGAGCGCGGACATCTGCTTCAAGCCGTCGAAACGCAGGCTGATGGTTTGCAGAGACCAGACGCCGATCGCCGCGACCAATGCAGTCAGCAGCAAGACCAGCACAAATCCGATACCCAGTTTTTTCGCCATACCGAGGTTGGCAAAACGTCCTTGCACGGCCGAAATCATTGCGCGTAGTCCCCTGCCAAAGTCTGTGAACGAAGATTCGCAACGGGCTCTAACCAGCACAAGACTCTGGCGTCGGAATAATGGCAAAAAGCTACGCCCGCGTCGTTTTCAGAATGCTGGAGGTCGATCCGCGCAAGTATTGCGAAAAAACTGCCGCGCCCGAGGGTCGCAGGCACAGGCCACATTGATGCGCTGCCAGTCACCGCACTCACCGCTGGGACTGAAGGCGTCCGCTGCTGATAACTCCAGCCCGCAACGCTGGGCCTGCCTGCGCACCGACGTCTGGTCGCTCAAGCGCGCCCGCGCCCAGATAAACAACCCGCCAACCGGCTTGCCGAACACTTCCCACTCGGCGTCTTCCAGGGCCTGCAAGGCCGCCGCGCGATCGGCATTCAAGCGCTGGCGCTGGCGCTGCACCAGTTTGCGATAAGCGCCGGTCGCCATCAGCCTGGCCAGCACCGCCTCGGCCAGCCTCGAACAGCCGAGCCCGCTGATCATCTTGACCTCGGCCAGGCGCTTCAGCAGCTCGCTGTCCGCCAGGACAAAGCCGATCCGCAACGAACTGCTCAGGGTCTTGGAGAAGCTGCCGACATAAATGACCCGGCCGCCATGGTCCAGCGCCGCCAACCGCGTACCGCTGCCGGTGTGCAGATCAGCGTAGACGTCATCTTCGATCACGCGCAGGTCGTAGATCTTGCTCAATTGCACGATGCGCTGGGCGACGGCAGGCGTCAGGCAACTGCCAGTGGGATTGTGGTGATGGCTGCCGATGAACAAGGCAGCGGGACGAAACTGACGCAGCACTGACTCGAGCATGTCGATGTCCGGCCCGCTCGGTGTCCGACGCACTTCGAGCATCTGTACGCCGTGCAGGCGCAGCAGGTCAAACAACGGTGCATAACCAGGCGTTTCCACCACCACGCAGTCGCCGGCCTTGAACAGGGTGCGCACGATCAGATCGAGCGCATGACTGGCACCGCTGGTGCTCATCAGCCGGGTATTGCAAGCGTCGATATTCAGCAGTTTGAGACGCTTGGCAATTTGCTCGCGCAACGCTGGCAGGCCCAGCGGCGAGCTGTAGTTGAACAGGCTGGCCATGTCGGTGCGCGCCACCTCGCGTAATGCGTAGCTGAGGTCGTCGGGCTCACGCCAGCTCGGCGGCAAGCCTCCTTGCCCCAAGATCAAGCGGCCCGTCGAAGCGCTCACCTCATCGCACCACGCATGGCGGCCCTCGAACACTGCCAGTTCCGAGTCCGTTTCGCGCAACGGCGGCGAGGCCGCGACGATGAATCCCGCGCCCTGACGCGCAGTCAACACACCTTGCGAAACCAGGCGCTCGCAGGCTTCGACGACACACGACTGGCTGAGCAGATTACCCCGGGCGATTTGCCGTACGGAGGGCAACCGGGTGGCAGGCGGGATGCCGCTTTGCACAATCCAGTCAGTCATTCCGTCGACGATCTGCTGCACGACCGGCACCATTGCCTGTCGGTCAATTCTCAGTTCCATGAGCTCGCAAACTCCTGTCAGTTTTGCTGGCAGCAGTAAATCACAGCCGCGCCGCCGAGGCTGTGCGACAACGCCGCCAAATGCGGCAGTTCTAACGGTTTGATACACATTGTTTAACGGTATTCACAGGGACCAACCGCGAGGTACAAAAAACCCCGCACGCAGGCGGGTTCTTTGTATTTCGGCAACTTTCAGAACGCCGTCACGCCGCCGTCCACCGCCAATGAGTGCCCAGTGGTGAACGCTGCGCCATCGCTGCACAGATACAGCACCGCGCTGGCGATTTCCTCGACCTTGCCAATGCGCCCGACCGGGTGCATGGCGTTGGCGAATTCGCCCTTCTTCGGGTCGGCTTCGTAGGCACGGCGGAACATGTCCGTATCGATCACTGCCGGGCACACTGCGTTGACGCGGATTTTCTTTTTCGCGTATTCGATCGCCGCCGACTTGGTCAGGCCGATCACCGCATGTTTCGACGCCGCATAGATGCTCATTTTCGGCGCTGCGCCCAGCCCGGCTACCGACGCCGTGTTGACGATCGCGCCACCGCCCTGCGCCAACAGCAACGGCAACTGATACTTCATGCACAGCCAGACGCCTTTGACGTTGACGCCCATGATCGCGTCGAACTCGTCCAGCGTACCGTCGGCCAGTTTGCCCTTCTCGATTTCGATCCCGGCGTTGTTGAAGGCATAGTCGAGACGACCGTAGGTATTGATCACCTCATCCATCAGATTTTTTACATCGCTTTCCACCGTCACGTCGCAGCGCACGAAGGACGCTTCGCCACCGGCGGTACGAATCAGCGCCACCGTGCCTTCGCCTCCAGCCGCGTCGAGGTCAGCCACCACCACTTTCAGGCCTTCGGCCGCAAACGCCAGGGCTGTCGCGCGGCCGATGCCGTAGGCGGCTCCCGTGATTACAACCACCTGACCGGAAAACGTCATGCTCATGGGTATGTCCTCGAATGCAAAAAAACTGGGAGATGTTGGCGTCGCAGCATAGCCAAGGGCAGCGAAAGCGCGTCAGCACTATGCAATCGCTGTTTACCGGCGCATGCGCCGCAGTGATGAAACCCGCCCCGTAACCATCACTGCACTGGATCGACTCGCATTCGCCGTATCAGCCAACCTTGCGACATCGCCGTTGAAGAGCTATCAACAAGGCTTCATTCCATTCGAGTGCCTGTCATGACCAACCAGACCAATCGCCAGTTCCTGCTCGCCAAACGCCCGGTGGGCGCCGCGACCCGCGAGACTTTCACTTACCAGGAAGTACCGGTCGGCGAGCCACAGGCGGGACAGATTCTGGTGAAAAACGAATACTTGTCCCTCGACCCGGCCATGCGCGGCTGGATGAACGAAGGCAAGTCCTACATCCCGCC
Organism: Pseudomonas glycinis; assembly: GCF_054871425.1. Taxonomy (NCBI): domain Bacteria; kingdom Pseudomonadati; phylum Pseudomonadota; class Gammaproteobacteria; order Pseudomonadales; family Pseudomonadaceae; genus Pseudomonas; species Pseudomonas glycinis. Next base: position 299,678 of record NZ_JBTYHF010000010.1, read on the forward strand.
GGTCGGTCTCGGTGAGGTGATGCGCGCACTGGGCGTGGGAAAAGTCATCGCCTCGAACAATCCTGTCTTCGCCGTCGGCGATTACGTCAATGGCGCCCTCGGTGTGCAGGATTATTTCCTCGGCGAGCCGCGCGGTTTCTACAAGGTCGACCCGAAACTCGCGCCATTGCCACGCTATCTGTCTGCACTGGGCATGACCGGCATGACCGCCTACTTCGCCCTGCTCGACGTAGGCGCACCGAAAGCCGGTGACACCGTGGTGCTGTCCGGCGCCGCAGGTGCGGTGGGCAGCGTGGCCGGGCAGATCGCAAAAATCAAAGGTTGCCGCGTCGTCGGTATTGCCGGCGGGGCCGACAAGTGCAAATTCCTCATCGACGAACTGGGCTTCGACGGCGCCATCGATTACAAGGCCGAAGACGTCGTGGCCGGACTGAAGCGCGAATGCCCGAAAGGCGTGGACGTGTACTTCGATAACGTCGGTGGCGACATTCTCGACGCGGTGCTGAGCCGCTTGAACATGAAAGCGCGGGTGGTGATCTGCGGCGCGATCAGCCAGTACAACAATAAAGAAGCGGTCAAAGGCCCGGCCAATTACCTGTCACTGCTGGTCAATCGCGCGCGCATGGAAGGTTTTGTGGTGATGGACTACGCCGCGCAGTTCGCCAGCGCCGCCCAGGAGATGGCCGGCTGGATGGCCAACGGGCAGCTCAAGAGCAAGGAAGATGTGGTTGAGGGACTGGAGACGTTCCCGGAGACGCTGATGAAACTGTTCAACGGCGAGAACTTTGGCAAGTTGGTTCTGAAGGTTTAAGGCCAGCCTGAAACCAATGTGGGAGCGAGCCTGCTCGCGAAAGCGGTGGATCAGTCGGTAATGATGCCGACTGACACTCCCTCTTCGCGAGCAGGCTCACTCCTACAAGAGGTTCCGTTGCTTAGGCGATTTCCGCTACAACCGCCGCCAGCGCCTGGGCCGGGTTCGGCGCCTGGCTGATCGGACGGCCGATTACCAGGTAATCGGAACCGGCATCCAGCGCCTGACGCGGGGTCAGAATGCGCCGTTGATCGTCCTGCGCGCTGCCTGCCGGGCGAATTCCCGGGGTCACCAGTTGCAGCGACGGGTGCGCGGCTTTCAGCGCCGACGCTTCCAGCGCCGAACACACCAGACCGTCCATCCCGGCCTTCTCGGCCAGTGCCGCCAGACGCAGCACTTGTTCCTGCGGCTCGATATCCAGACCGATACCGGCCAGATCCTCGCGCTCCATGCTGGTCAGCACGGTCACACCAATCAACAACGGTTGCGGACCACTGCGCTTGTCCAGCTCTTCGCGGCAGGCCGCCATCATGCGCAGGCCACCGGAGCAGTGCACATTGACCATCCACACGCCCATCTCGGCAGCGGCTTTCACGGCCATTGCGGTGGTGTTGGGAATGTCGTGGAATTTCAGGTCCAGAAACACTTCAAAACCCTTGTCACGCAGGGTGCCGACGATTTCCGCCGCGCAACTGGTGAACAGTTCCTTGCCCACTTTGACCCGGCACAGCTTCGGGTCCAACTGGTCGGCCAGCTTCAGTGCGGCGTCACGGGTGGGGAAATCCAGGGCGACGATGATAGGAGTCTGGCAGGCGGACATGGATGGGCTCTCAGGCTGGTCGAAAACGGCGCGCATTGTAGCGGAACCGGCGGCAGCGCGGCACCCGATGATCGGTAAATCGTCGCGCTGGCGGTTATCAGCTTAGCCCGCACAGCTATTGTGTCGACTCCGATACACAGCCGACACGCCGGCAACACGCACCCGGGTTAGCCTCGCCCGGCGCAACACGTCCTTACAACAGCACTTCCCGCCTCCCGGCCGGACGCCTATGCTGAAACCACCCCTGGCAGTGAACAGCCCCATGCACAACACCCCGACAACCGTGACGGATGAAAGCAAAGACGACAAGCGCTGGAGCATCCGCGCGCTGATCGTCGATGATGACGTGCCGATCCGCGAGCTGATGATCGATTACCTCGCCCGTTTCAACATTCACGCCAGCGGCGTCACCGACGGCGCTGCGATGCGCCAGGCGCTGCAGGGCGAACATTTCGACGTCATCGTCCTCGACCTGATGCTGCCCGGCGAAGACGGTCTGTCGCTGTGTCGCTGGCTGCGCGCCGAATCGGACATCCCGATCCTGATGCTCACCGCCCGCTGCGAACCCACCGACCGCATCATCGGCCTGGAACTGGGCGCCGACGATTACATGGCCAAACCGTTCGAACCACGCGAACTGGTCGCCCGCATCCAGACCATCCTGCGCCGCGTGCGCGACGACCGCAGCGAACAGCGCGCGAACATTCGCTTCGACAACTGGCGCCTCAACAGCGTCCTGCGCCAAGTGGTCGCCGACAATGGCCTGGTAGTGCCGTTGTCCAACGCCGAATTCCGCCTGCTCTGGGTCTTCATCGAACGCCCGCGTCGCGTGCTCAGCCGCGAACAACTGCTCGACGCCGCTCGCGGTCGCTCGATCGAGGCTTTCGACCGCAGCATCGACCTGCTGGTCTCGCGCCTGCGACAGAAACTCGGCGACGACCCGAAAGCCCCGCAACTGATCAAGACCGTGCGCGGCGAGGGTTACCTGTTCGACGCGCGGGACATCGGTTGATGAAGGCGCGCTTCGACACCCTGTTCGGTCGCCTGTTCGGGGTGCTGTTTGTGGCGATTGTCCTGGCGCACCTGCTGGCCTTCGCCTGGTTCAGGCTCTACGGCCCTCCTCCGCCCCCACCACCGCCAGAGTTCTCAACGAACATCGACGGCCAACCGCCCATGCACGCCGCTGCTTACCCACCGAGGCAAACACGCCCCTGGTTCGGTGGGCCGGTGGTGCCGCTGACCTTCCAGTTCATCACCCTGATGATTGCCGCCTGGTACGGCGCCAAGCTGCTCAGCCGGCCGATCCAACGCCTGAGCGACGCCGCCGAGCGCCTGAGCGAAGACCTCGACAGCGACCCCCTCGACGAATCCGGCCCGCGCGAAGCCCGGCAAGCGGCGCACACCTTCAACCTCATGCAACGACGCATCCGCGAACAGGTCCAGCAACGCGCGCGCATGCTCGGCGCCGTCTCCCACGACCTGCGCACGCCACTGTCACGGCTGAAACTGCGCCTGGAAAACATCAGCGACGACAAGCTGCAAAGCCAGATGCGCCAGGACCTGGACGACATGATCGGCATGCTCGACGCCACCCTCACCTATCTGCACGAACAACGCACCAGCGAAGCCTTGCAGTTGCTGGACGTGCAGGCGCTGGTCGAATCGCTGAGCGAAAACGCCCAGGACCAGGGCGCCGATGTACAGGTCAGCGGCCACTGCTCGCCTTTGCCAGTACAACCGATGGCGCTGCGTTCGTGCATCAACAACCTGCTGGACAACGCCCTGCGTTACGCCGGACAGGCGCGGATTGAACTGTTGGAACAGCGTGAGGAATTGCTGATTCGGGTGATTGATCACGGGCCGGGGATTGCTGAGGACCAGCGTGAAGCCGTGTTTGAACCGTTCTACCGACTGGAAGGCTCGCGTAACCGCAACTCCGGCGGCGTAGGACTGGGCATGACCATCGCCCGCGAAGCCGCGCAGCGGTTGGGTGGGCAATTGAATCTGGAGGAAACACCGGGGGGTGGGCTGACCGCCATTGTCCGGTTGCCACGGGGCTGAGGCCCAGCCGACTTGAAGTGTGAGCGAGCCTGCTCGCGAAAGCGTCTGATGATTCAATGCATCTGTTGAATGTATCGGCCTCTTCGCGAGCAGGCTCGCTCCCACAATGAAACTGAGTGTATTCGGTAGATATTGGTTGGATGTGGAGGCGCTATCACTGGCAAGCCAGCTCCCACAGGGATCGTGTGGTTTCAGAGAGAGGTGGGTTGGCTTTGTGGGCGCTATCGCGAGCAGGCTCACTCCTACAGTTTGATCGAGCGCGTCCAGCAAGAAATGGGTCGGCTGTCAGGCCGCCTTCGCGAGCAGGCTCGCTCCCACAAAAGCAAAAGCAAAAGCAA
>NZ_JBTYHF010000011.1:0-228287 GCF_054871425.1 Pseudomonas glycinis
TGAAAACAACCGGATCGACTCCCTCTCCCTCGGGAGAGGGCTGGGGTGAGGGGCTACGGTCTTAAACCCTGCGAGCAATCACCAACACCACAAACAAAAAAACGGGCCTGCATCAGCAGGCCCGTTCTCCTTGTGTGACTTGTGAAATCAGCGCATCAACTGTTGATCGCTGCCTGTTCGTTCTCGTCGAATTCTTCCGCCAACAGCTTGTCGTTGGCTTTGCCGCTAAATGGCACTACAGCGGCGCGTGGTTTACCTCGCAGTTTGCCGAACAGATGATCCAGTGCGTGCTCGAGTTTTTCGGCAGCACCGTCGATCGCCTCTTCCAGCGAATCGGCTTTGTGGGTCACGGAAATCGGTTGGTGGCCTTTTGGCCGCGCTTCCAGTTGGCAGCGCAAGTCATGGGGACCTGGTTTTTCGCCGTTCTCGTCGCTCAGGTGGACTTCGACACGGGTCAGGTCTTCTTCATAACGGTCGAGCGTGCTCTCAATAGTTGTACGTACCCACTCCTCCAGTCGCTTACTGCTTTGAATATGGTTATCGCTGTTGACTTGGATTTGCATAGTTCATCCCTTATTTCAGCTAGCTCGCTGGAGGCCTTGAAGTGAATTTCCTGACCTCCTGGTTACAACAATCGGCCCGAGCGGCGAACATTTCAACCCCTGAAAAAAGAAAAATATTCATTCGCAAAAAAAGCCGGACAACCGAGCGAGGCGCTGTTAATGTCGGGAGTTGGGTCGACCCGCTCCGCAGAAAAATCTGCTCACATCTGCTGCTCGGTCAGCGGGTGCAAACTGCGAAAAATCCCTGCCTCCTCCACCAGCCAGTCGTGCACAGCGCGCACGCCCGGATGGCTCAACGCCCCCGGTGCATACAGCAGCACATAGCGTTTATGGTTGGGCACCGACAAGCCGAACGGCACGATCAAAGTGCCGCGCTCCAGCTCATCGTTGAGCAACGTGCGCCGGGCAATCGCCACGCCCATGCCAGCGATCGCCGCTTCGATGGTCAGGTGATTGCGATTGAATGTGTGGCCGCGTCGCACATCGGCGCCTTCGAAGCCGATCGCGTTCAGGTAGAACTCCCATTCCGCGTACTCGTAACTGCCACGCCAGGCGGTGATATCGTGCAGCAACGGGAAATGCATCAGATCCGCCGGCCCGTGCAACGGCGGTCGCCCGCGCAACAGGCTCGGCGCGCACACCGGGAAAATCTGCTCGTCGAGCAAGGCTGTGGATAACAATCCTGGGTAACTGCCATCGTTAAGGTCGATGGCCAGATCGAAATCGCCCTCATGCAGTGGCACGCTGCTGTCCTCGGCCACCAGGCGCAACTGGATATCCGGAAAGCGTTGCTGCAAGCGCGGCAGGCGCGGAGTCAGCCACTTGCCAAGAAACGACGGGATCGAGCGCAACCGCAGAGTCCCGCTGATCATCCCGGCGTCCAGCCGGCGCAATTCCGCATCGATGCTGCCATAGGCTTCATTGACGGTAATCGCCAGCCGCTGCCCCTGTGCACTCAACTCAACGCCGCGCGCGCGCCGATGAAACAGGCGAAAGCCCAGGCGCTCTTCCAATTGGCGAATCTGCTGGCTGACCGCGCCCGGGGTGATGTGCAGCTCTTCGGCACAACGGGTGAACGACAGGTGCCGCGCGGCACAGGCAAACACCTGCAGCCAGACATAGGTCTGGGCATGCAATTGACGACTCATTGTTTAGTCCTGCTAAAGGCTGTCTTAGGAGGTTTCGTTGGTCACCTCGAAGCGAGGCAGTCATTATCGCCGACATTGCGCTTGTCCGACAAAAAATGGCAGCGATTCCTACTCCATTGCTTGTAAGGGTTTAGCATGGCTATCAGTGTTTTCGATCTATTCAAAGTGGGCATCGGCCCGTCCAGTTCCCATACCGTCGGTCCGATGCGTGCAGCGGCGACCTTTGCCCAGGCTCTGATCGATCAGCATCTGCTCAATGATGTGCGACGCGTGCAGATCCGCCTGTACGGTTCGCTCTCGGCCACCGGCGTTGGCCACGCCACTGACCGCGCAACGGTCATGGGCCTGATGGGCGAGTGGCCGGACAGCATCGATCCTTCGACCATCGATCCACGCATCCAGCAACTGCGCGAAACCGGGCAACTGTCCCTCGCCGGTCAACGTTCAATTGCTTTTGACTGGCAGAGCGATCTGCTGCTGCTCGACGAGAGCCTGCCCTACCACCCCAATGCGATGTCGCTGAGCGCCTTTGGCGCAAGCGCCGAGCTGTTCACGCAAACCTATTACTCGGTGGGCGGCGGTTTCATCGTCGAAGCGGCTGAAGCCGAGTCTGGTGTGGCGCCAACCAGCGACGTGGTGTTGCCCTATGATTTTTCCAGCGCCGCCGAACTGCTCGCCCTGTGCAAACAACACAATCTGCGCGTGTCCGAACTGATGATGGCCAACGAGCGCGCCTGGCGCAGCGATACCGAAATCCGTCAGGGCCTGTTGCACATCTGGTCAGTGATGCGCGAGTGCGTCGAACAAGGTTTGCGCCACGAAGGCATCCTGCCCGGCGGTCTGAAAGTACCGCGCCGCGCAGCGAAACTGCACCGCAGCCTGTTGGAAATCGGCAAACCGAATGTGATCAGTTCGACCCTGTCGGCGATGGAATGGGTCAACCTGTTCGCCCTTGCCGTCAACGAAGAAAACGCAGCCGGCGGGCGCATGGTCACCGCGCCGACCAATGGTGCCGCCGGGATCATTCCGGCGGTTCTGCACTACTACATGAAATTCAATCCGGCTGCGTCTGACGATGATGTCGTCGCGTTTTTTCTCGCTGCAGCCGCCGTCGGCATTTTGTGCAAAAAAAACGCCTCCATCTCCGGCGCCGAAGTTGGCTGTCAGGGCGAAGTCGGTTCGGCTTGCGCCATGGCCGCTGCCGGCCTGGCCGACGTCCTCGGCGCGACACCGGAGCAACTGGAGAACGCTGCCGAAATCGGCCTGGAACACAACCTCGGCCTGACCTGCGATCCGGTCGGTGGTCTGGTGCAAGTGCCGTGCATCGAGCGCAATGCCATCGCGGCGGTGAAGGCGATCAACGCCACACAGATGGCTCTGCGCGGCGACGGCAATCACTTTATTTCCCTCGACCGGGTGATTCGCACCATGCGCGACACCGGGGCCGACATGCACGACAAATACAAGGAAACCTCGCGCGGCGGGCTGGCGGTGAACTGGGTGGAGTGCTGATTGGCCTGACTGCACTGTCAGCGATCATCATCTCATTCCTGCCCTGAAAACGCGCCACAAAAAACGGCGAGCCCCGAGGCTCGCCGTTTTTTTCGCCGCGTTTATTGTTCGACAATTTTTCCGGCATGCCCCTTGCTACATCACCCTTGAGGCAAACGGACATTGCAAACCTCAGCGAACGAGATGCCAGTGGTCTGGTGTTGCGAACCAAATCAGATCATGGCCGGTCAACAACTGCACGTTCAATCAGGCGGTGACGCATCATGGACAACCCATTTCAGATCATTACCGATGCTTTCGCGCCGGACTATCAGATCAATCTGAGCATTCAGGGCCTGGACGGCAGCATCATGCTGACCCTGTCCAACGCCGGCCGCATCGTGGCCAAGCGCATGATCAGCGCCGAACAGCGCAACGATCCCGAGCGTTTGAAACGGCTGGTACAAAGCATCCAGTTCGGCATCGCCATCGAACAGGGTCACAGCGCCATGTCGATTCTCGAAGCCATGACCAGCGGCGCCGGGCTGACCCCGCCACCGCCACGGGTCAAAGGCCAGCCCGGCCAGGCGGCGGGCCTTTAGAGCTCGCCCTTCTCCACTTCAGGATGTTCGCTGGAGCCCGTGCCGATCTTGCGCTGCGGGTTCTCGATCTTCACCGAAGGGAATTGCGACGAAGCGTAACGCACCACCAGGATCGCAAACGCCAGCAGCAAAATGCCGCCGCACAGGTAGATGATGCCCATGTCCGGCGGGTTGTGGTGCGAGACGTTGGAGATCAGCAGGCGCGTCAGTGCAGTGATCGCCACGTAGATCAGGAAGCGCACCGGCATGTGGTTGGTCTTGAAATAAATCCCGACCATCGCGCCCAGTTCCAGATAGATGAACAGCAACAGAATGTCATCGATCTTGATGTGCCCGACTTCGAGCATCCCGAGAAACTCCATCACCGCCGCCCACGCCGTCACCGCACCGATGGCGAACAGCGCCAGATAGTGGAAGGTTTCGACGAACAGGTTGCCCAGGGACTCGGCCAGTTGATGCACGTTACGCCGCAATTTCTCGGCCCAGTTTATTTTCACGATGAGTTTCCTTAGCCCGTTTCGGGCGGATGATGCGTATCGCACGTGACGGTTTTGCGCGCGCGCCTTGTTGCAACGGTTTTCATGCAGGTTCAGGGCCACGCATCATGGCGATCCGCTGCAAATCCCGCGCCGTGGCGTTTGGTCGCACCGCTAGAGTTTCTGTGGGAGCGAGCCTGCTCGCGGATAGCAGCCACACCGTCCCCTGACAAACGCCAAATCCGGTCTACATTGAAAAGCCACTACCCATGGCGCAGGGATTCGCTTATCCTTTTCGCTGTATATGGATACAGTAGTCGTCAAGACAACTTAACGTGAAGGCATGTGAGGTGGTGAATGGCCGTCGAAGTGGTATACCGCAGCAGCCGAGATCTGGAGCGCTTGTTCATGGATAAAGCCGAAGCTGATCGTCATGACAAAATGCTCGAACTGGCCGAATATCTGGCTGATGTGCTGCAAAAAGCCGTTCCGTCCCTGACCGAACAGCAAGTGGAAGAAGCCGGGATTTACATGGCGAAGAATCGTGATGTGTTCGCCCGGGCATTCAAGAGCCAGCCCGATGCGCTGTCGGAGCTGATCAATGCGCCGGCCGAGCCTGTCGAAAAAGCTGAAGCGGCAGAACCTGACGAGGCGCCGGCGAAGCCCGCCAAAGCAGCGAAAGCGCCGAAGTAATCAGAAAGATCGTCCGATCGCGGCCCGAGCCTTCGGCAGCTCCTGCATTCCGAATGTAGGAGCTGCCGAAGGCTGCGATCTTTTGCTTTCAGCGATACAAAACCTTTTCCGCCAACTCATCCGCCACCCGCGCCGGCGAACGTTTTTCCGCCTGAGCATGGGCGAAGACTTCGGTCAGCCGCGAACTGATTTTCGACAGATGCGCCGTAATCGTCGGCAACTCCTCGCCACGATGTTTAAGCGAAACGTAAATAAGCCCGCCGGCATTGATCACATAGTCCGGCGCATAAAGAATCCCGCGCCGTTCCAGTTGATCCGCCACATCCAGATGGGAAAGTTGATTGTTCGCCGAACCGGCCACAGCGGAACAGCGCAGTTGCGACACAGAGTGACTGTTGAGCACACCGCCCAACCCACAAGGCGCAAGAATGTCGCAAGGCGTGCTGAGCAATGCGTCGTTGGCGATCGGGTGAGCATTGAGCTGCTCCATCGCCAGTTGCACCTTGCCGTGGTCGATGTCACTGACCAGCAACTCGGCGCCGGCAGCGTGCAGTTGCTCGGCCAGTGCATAACCGACATTGCCAAGCCCCTGAATCGCGATGCGCAGGCCTTCGAGGTTGTCGCTGCCCAGACGCGCCATCGCCGTGGCGCGAATGCCGGTGAACACGCCCATGGCCGCGTGCGGTGCCGGATCGCCTGCCGAGGTGGTGCTGGTGACATGCCGGGTCTGCTGGGCAATGCAGTCCATGTCCGCCACTGAAGTGCCGCTGTCGATGGCGGTGATGTAGCGACCGTCGAGCTGCTCGATGCAACGGCCGAAAGCCTCGAATAATGCGGCGCGATTCTCGACATGGGCCGGGCGCACGATCACCGCCACCCCGCCGCCCTGCGCAAGGCCGGCCAGCGCCGCTTTGTAGCTCATGTTTTGCGCCAGGCGAATGGCGTCCTCGACCGCAGATTCGTCGTTGGGATAGGCAAGGTAACGGCAGCCGCCCAGGGCTGGCCCCAGGCGACTGTCATGAATGGCAATGACCGCCTTCAACCCGGTGACCGGGTCCACGCTCAAGTGCAGCGATTCCAGGCGAGTGCTTTGCATGAGAGCGAACATCGACAGGCTCCCGAATCACTTCTTGTAGAACGCCAGTATAGGCTTGCCCCTGAAAATTGCTGGCGCGCACCAGCATGAGCCGCCGAGCGGACAATGTTGCGCCGCTATAACTCGCGCTCAACGCGCCCGGCACTGGACGAACAACCCGGACGGGGCTAAAACGAGGCATTGGAGGGAGATTCAGATGAGTGCGCGCCAACGCTTTTTCGAATGCCTGCATCGTTCACCGCCGGCCCTGCTGGAAGCTGCGCTGTGGATAAGTGCCGAGCACGACAAAACCCTCGAGCCCGAGGCATGGTTGCGCACCTTCAAGGATCTGCAACTACGCGTCAGCTATGGGCTGCCGATGCTGCCGGTCAGCGAACTGGCGCAACCGCTGTTGCGGCGCATGGTCGATCTCGGTTTCGCACAGGATGATTTCCTGCCGCTGCGCCCGCAGGCGGCGCTGCTGCATCGTGTGTTGCACACCCAGCGCGGTCAGCCGCTGGCATTGGCGTTGATCGCACTGGAGCTGGCGCATGGCCTCGAGATTCCTTTGGTCGGGGTCAACTTCCCCGGGCATTTCCTGTTGCGGGTACCCGGCGCCGACCACTTGCTCGACCCTTGCGGCGGTCGACGCTTGTATCCCAACGACTGTCGCGAACTGTTGCAACGCCAATACGGGCCGAACATGCAGCTCAGCGCCGAGCATCTGCTGACGGCCACGCCAGTGCAGATGCTGCAGCGTCTGTCACGCAACCTGCGCCAATTGCATCTGACCCACGACGATCACATCGCCGCGCTGATCGACGCAGAACGAGTGCTCGAACTGGGTGATGCGAAGGCCTCTGATTACATGGCCCGGGCCAGTCTGTATCAACGGCTGGATTGCCCGAACGCTGAGCGCTTCGATCTGGAGCATGCGTTATTGCTCAGCGAAGACCCGATCCAGCGGCTGCGCCTGACCGAGCGCCTCGGCCATCTGCCGCCCAACTCCGTCGTGCATTGACCGCTTTTTGCAGGTTTGCCCCCATCCTTGAGGCCCACACAAACCTGTGTGGGAGCGAGCCTGCTCGCGAAAGCGGTGTGTCAGCTGAATGAAAGGCCACTGACACGCCGTCTTCGCGAGCAGGCTCGCTCCCACAGGAATTACGGGGTGTCTGGTTGATTGGCAGGATGCGCCTTGATAAACGCCGGATGTTCAGCCGCCAACGCAGCCACACGGCAAATCTTCGGATACGCCTCCAGGCTGACGTTGAACCGCTCTGCCGCATACAACTGCGGAATCAGATACACATCTGCCACGCACGGCCATTCGCCAAAACAGAAACCGCTGTCGCCGATCAACTGCTCCACCGTTGCCAGCCCTTGGCTGATCCAATGGCTGATCCACTCCACCACTTGCGCCTCATTCTGCCCCGCCTGGCGCAGGCGATTGAGCACGCTGACGTTGTGCAGTGGATGCACATCGCAGCCGATTACCGCCGCGACACCGCGCACCTGCCCGCGCGTCAGCAGATCATCCGGCAGCAACGGCACCTGTGGATAACGCTCTTCCAGATACTCGATGATCGCCGGCGATTGAATCAGCAGCGCGCCGTCATCAGTGCGCAAGGTTGGCACCCGGCCCTGGGGATTGAGCGCCAGATACGCCGGCTGCCGATGTTCCCCACCCGACGGTGCGATCAGGTTGATCGGCAGCGCCTGGTAATCGAGGCCCTTCAACGCCAGTGCGATTCGCACCCGGTACGATGAAGTGGAACGGTAATAGCCATAGAGATCCATAAGCCGCTCCTGTCAGCGTGCAGCGATCACGGTGCCGCGACATTCGCCGAAGCCGATCGAGGCAAAACCTTCGCGGGCACAGCGAGCGCGCAGGATGATTTCGTCACCGTCCTCAAGGAACTTGCGCACTTCGCCGGAAGCCAGTTCGATCGGTTTCTTACCGCCCTCAGTGATCTCCAGCAAGCTCCCAAACTGGCCGTTTTCCGGGCCGGACAAAGTGCCCGAACCAAACAGGTCGCCAGCCTGCAACTGGCAACCGTTGACGCTGTGGTGCGCGACCATTTGCGCGACGGTCCAGTACATGTAGCGGGTGTTGCTCAGGGTCAGGCGATGGGCGGGCAGGTTCTGCTCGCGCATGGTTTCGGTACGCAACAGCACTTCCAGTTCGATGTCGAAGGCACCGCCGTCCTGATCACGCTTGTCGAGCAGATACGGCAGCGGCTGCGGATCACCTTCAGGGCGCGCCGGTTGCGCCGTGCGGAATGGTTCCAGTGCTTCAGCCGTCACCACCCACGGCGAAACACTGGTAATGAAACTCTTCGACAGAAATGGCCCGAGCGGCTGGTATTCCCAGGCCTGGATATCCCGCGCCGACCAGTCGTTGAGCAGGCAGAAACCGGCGATGTGCTCGGCAGCGTCACCGATGGCAATCGGCTCGCCCATCTCATTGCCCTGGCCGATCCAGATGCCCAGCTCCAGTTCGTAATCCAGACGTGCGCATGGGCCGAATACCGGTTCGGTCTGCCCGGCCGGCAGCGTCTGGCCCTTCGGCCGGCGCACGTCGGTGCCGGACGCTCGCACCGTGGAAGCGCGACCGTGGTAACCGATCGGCACGTGCTTGTAGTTCGGCAACAGCGGGTTATCCGGACGGAACAGTTTGCCGACGTTCTGCGCATGCTCTATGCCGACGTAGAAGTCGGTGTAATCGCTGATTCGCGCCGGCAGGTGCATCTGGCAATCGGCAGCCAACGGCAAGAGTTTCGCGCCTTGCGCTTCGATGTTGCCACGCAGCGTGCTGCCTTCACTGAACAGTTCGATCAGGCGTTCGCGCAGGGCCACCCGCGCCTCACGACCGAGTTCAAAAAACGCGTTCAACTGCCCGCCCTGCATGGCTTCCACCGCACTGCGTGCGACACCGTCGAACAGACCGGCCTCAAGCGCCACCTGCAAATCGAAGATGTGCTCGCCGATCGCCACGCCTGCACGCGGCGCAGAACCCTTGAGGCTGAACACGCCCAGCGGCAGATTCTGCAACGGAAAATCGCTGTGACCGTTGGCCGAAGCGACCCAACTGCGGGTGATGGAATTCTGTGTCATGGGTTATCTCCGGGTCGGGTCGAACGTGGCGGGCAGCGAGGCCCAGCAAGCGTCATAACTGGATTGCAATTGAGGGCAGTCGAGGGCGAAACGGCTTGGGCGCAGCACCTGGCTGGTCTCGAACATGAAGGCCATGGTGTTATCGATTTTTGCAGGTGCAAGCTCGGCGTTGATCGCCCTGGTGCAGGTCTCGCCGTCCGGGCCGTGGGCGCTCATGCAGCTGTGCAACGAAGCGCCGCCGGGCACGAAGCCTTCAGCCTTGGCGTCGTATTCGCCCTGGATCAGGCCCATGAATTCGTTCATCAGGTTGCGGTGGAACCACGGTGGCCGGAAGGTGTTTTCGGCGACCATCCAGCGCGGCGGGAAGATCACGAAATCGAGGTTGGCCAGACCGTGCACGCTGGTCGGCGAGGTCAGTACGGTGAAGATCGAAGGATCCGGATGATCGAAACTCACCGTGCCAATGGTGTTGAAACGGCGCAGGTCGTATTTGTACGGCACGTTGTTGCCGTGCCAGGCGACCACATTGAGGGGTGAGTGATTGAGTTCGGTGGCCCACAACTGGCCAAGGAATTTCTGCACCAGAGTCGTCGGTTGCTGGAGGTTTTCGTAGGCGGCGACCGGGGTAAGGAAATCCCGTGGATTGGCCAGACCGTTGCTACCGATCGGCCCCAGATCCGGCAGGCGCAGCGGCGCGCCATGGTTCTCGGCGAGGTAGCCGCGTGCCTGTGGATCGAGCAGCTCGACGCGAAACTTCAGGCCACGCGGTAGCACGACGATTTCCAGCGGCGCCACCTCGAGTACGCCCAGTTCGGTGGCGATACGCAGGCGACCGAGTTGCGGCACCAGCAGCATTTCACCGTCAGCGTTGAAGAACACCCGCTCCATCGAACGGTTGGCGGTGTAGTTATAAATGCTGATGCCGGACGGTTTCTCGGCGCCGGCGTTGGCCGCCATGCTGACCAGGCCATCGATGAAATCCGTCGGTTCGGTAGGCAGCTCCAGTGGATTCCAGCGCAGGCGATTGGGCGTCACTTCACCCAACGGTCCGCCGGCCAGTTGCCGTTCCAGTTTGACGAACGCCGGGTGGTTGGCCGATGGCTGAATCCGGTACATCCAGGTGCGGCGCGCTTCGCTGCGCGGCATGGTGAACGCGGTGCCGGAGAACAATTCGGTATACAGGCCATACGGGGCTTTTTGCGGGGAATTCTGGCCAACGGGCAGCGCGCCGGGCAACGCTTCGGTGCTGAATTCGTTGCCGAAGCCGGACTGGTAAACCAGGTCCTGCGCGGTTGAATCGAGGTTCATGGAGCCTCCTGAACAGGGAGTCGGCAATGGCCCATCGCTCTGGCTCAGAGGTCTCGGCACGCCGGGGTTGTTATTATCGTAATCTGATTACGCATAACGTAATTTGCTCGCTATCCAGCGTCAAGCTATAAAGACGCCCATTCGAACCGGAACCGCCAGCCCCATGGAAAAAACCAGCGACAGCAACGGCAAACAGAAAGTCCGCTCCGCCGAGGTCGGCACCGACATCCTCAAGGCTTTGGCCGAGTTGTCACCGTCGACTTCGCTGTCGCGTCTGGCCGAACACGTGCAGATGCCGGCGAGCAAGGTGCATCGCTATCTGCAGGCGTTGATTGCTTCGGGATTTGCCGAACAGAACGCCGCCACCAACCATTACGGCCTCGGTCGCGAAGCGCTGCGGGTGGGCCTGGCCGCACTCAACAGCATGGACGTGCTGAAAGTCGCCGCCCTGCCGCTGTCCGAGTTGCGCGACGAACTCAACGAAACCTGCTTTCTCGCGGTGTGGGGCAATCAGGGCGCAACCGTGGTGCATATCGAACCGGCGGTGCGCGCGGTGACGGTGGTGACGCAATTGGGTTCGGTGCTGCCGCTGCTCAGCTCGTCCACCGGGCTGGTGTTCAGCGCTTACCTGCCGCACCGGGAAACCGATGAATTGCGCGAGCAGGAAATCGCTGTCGCGGAGCATCCGCTCAAGGATGAAACAGCCTATGCAGCGCTGTGTGAACAGATCCGCGAACGCGGTCTGCATCACGTGCATGGTTTGTTGATGCCGGGTGTGGATGCGCTTTCTGCGCCAGTGTTCAACGCGGTCGGGCAGATCGCTGCGGTGCTGACCATCGTCGGCCCGACCTCGTTGTTCCACGCCGACGAAAACGGCCCGGCGGCGCAGCGGTTGTTGGCTGCGACGCGGGCCGTGAGTTGGCGCATGGGTTACGAAAGTTAAGTAATGCTTATGTGCGCTCGAAACGACTCAACGCACCGTGGTCTTGCTCAATGCGCTGTCACCCTCTTGCATCAGTGACTTGAAGAAACCGATCAGCTCATCGGCGGGGTCTTCATGGCCGGTGTAATACGTGACGAGTTCCGCGACCGTGCGGGCGTCTTCAAACAGACTTAGAAACGAGCGTTGCGCACGGGTAAGTTCTTTAACCGGCGCCCCCGCCGCTGCAGCCTGACCCAATGTCAGCAATCCGCTCAATACATCCTGCACATGCCCCAGCGCGGCGGAATAATCACCCCGTCGGTGCGACTGCGACGCGTCGTAGATGCTTTTCATCACCTGCACAGCCACCACCACAGTGCCTACGGGTGGCACCACCAGGCTGACGATGTTTGCGGCCTTCAACAGGTTTTCATAAACCAGGGCGGCAATTATTTCATTGAGACTGGTGGTCCGTTCGTCGATGTCACTCAATACACGGCGCACTCGCTCGTCGTGGAAAGTGAACAGATCGGGCAGTAACGAACGCTGCTGCGTGCGAATGACCGGTCGGGTATCAACCGTTGCGACCAGATTATCGAAGTAATCATTGATCACTTTCTGGTCAATCAGCAGTATCCGCTCGCTGTAGTAGGTCCTGAACGGGCCTTTGCGAAAACGAATCGAAGGAATGAAATCAGCGATCGGCCGGAAGCTGACTTGATCCGGCGCGTCAGGCGTATAGAGCAAGTCGAAGAAACCTGACGATAACTTCAGTCGAAAAATATAAACGCCGCCAACTGTACGGTCACCGGCAGCCGTCAGACCCAGCGTGCCGATGTTGAATTTATACAGCCCGATGTCGCCTTCGGAGACGCTATTGACGATTGATGGATAGCCGCCACCTTCTTTCAGATTGTCGATAATCCGTTCGACAGCAGAGAAAGATTCAGTGGTTAATCTGCCGTTGGTATAGTCGGCAAATGCATTGCGGTACATCTCACAGCGGATTTTCCGGGCGTGTACAGCGCGTTTGAATGAGTAATCAGGATGCGCCTTGTTCTGATATTGCTCTTTCAGCATCGCGGTATATCTGTCGCCGGGTCGGAATGTTTTCGACAGCGAGGAAAGGTCGCGGATGTCCAGTTTTTCAACGATGGGATGGCCGTTGACCAAATAGTATTTCGGGCTGAATTTCGTTTCGTAGGCTGGATGCGCCGCTTCAAAAGCGAGTCCTTCAAGCAAAACGTCGGTAACGCTCTTACGAAAGTCTTCGGTTTGCACAATGATCTGGTCGGGATTGACCGAAACGTAACTGCCACGCGAACGCAAAATGTCTTCGATCTGAGCTTTCACCGAGTCGTAAGTGAATTGCTCGAATGTCGGAAAACCATTGTCTCGCGCCTCAACCATGGACAGTGCCTTGAATTCGGTGCTCAGACGCGAATAGCGCTTGCGGCCCTCGAAGCCAAGCGCGCGATAACCGGCCGGTGCAATGGCTTTGTGCAGGGCAACTTCGGCGCGGTAGGCGACATTCGCGTAGTCCGCCAAGGGTGCTTTGGGATTCAGGCCGAGATCAACCGGTCGGCTATCGAGCGTATAGCGATAGCTCAGTTGTGTACGAGCGCTGCCGAGCAACTCACCCGCTTCGTGCAGATAGTCCGGATGGATCAGCAATGCAGCGTATTCACGATCAGCGGACAATGCCGACTCCAGCCAGCGGTTTGCCGCGTAGATATCGGCAAATTTATGCAGTTCGAATTCACCGGCAGCCGTTTTGATCAACATCAGCGACGGTACATACTCTCGGGCCGAAATGATCAGGACCTCTTTCAACGCCGGCACCTGGGATCGGATTCGCATTCCCTGAACCGTCACCGCAGGATCATTGGCCATGGCCCGCGCGATAATATTGGCATCAGTGGAATCCAGTTTCCCGGAGTGACGAGCAACAAAAGCCGCGAACTCCATCTGACTGCAGAGATAGTTGCGATAAGCCTCCTGGTAAGCCACCGAGGGCGAGTATGCAAGACTGCCGGTAAATTCCAGTCGCAGGTTACGATTTTCCAGCCACTGTTCAAGCGCTACTGCCGTCAGCCGACTTCCGGCAGGAGCGCCGATGATAGTCAGAGCCGCTTTATAACCAGTGTCGTGCAGCCCGAAAACAATAAACTCCGTCAGCGTCCGGGTTTCTTCCTGTTCGATAGTACGCCCGGCAATTTGCAGACTGTACGAGCTATGGACACTTATCGATTCCGGATCCAGTTGTTCACCAAGTACCCTGTCCGCCCATTCGGCGAATGTGCGCACTACATAATCCTTGAATGAAAAACATGCATCGAAGGTGTTTGAGTAGACAGCCTGGTATTGATCCCGCGACTCTTCAAGCTCGCTATAGCGCTGTTGCATATCGCTACCCGCGGCATGCAGCCATAGCGGCCAGTCGGTGCGTTTCAATGCAGCCCAAAGCAGATAGAAGCGGGTTTCGATGCCGTAACGCAGCACATGCAGGCCTTGATTGTCCTGCAGCATGGAAGTCAGCGGTTTTGCCAGTTGTTCCTGGCCGCCGATCAAGAGTGAAACACTTTCAAGCTGACCTTTGAGGTGAGCCTCGGCACAAAACGCATGAGGACTTTGCGCAGCTTTCAGATACCTGATCTGGTCTCCACCCAGGGACAGTCGCTGCTGAAGTTTGCTATGCAGATCGATATTTTTTTCAAAAAATTCAAAGCCGTTCTCCGGCGTATGCAGGAGATAAGAGGTTGACTCATTCACCAGCGGCATTTCTGCATCCGCACGCTCGGCGTTGTCCAGAACGAAACAAGGCTGAAGCGACAGCAGGTAATCCCGTTCAGGTTGCAGCCTGACTTCAAACGCTGCGCGACCGCCATCTGCGTCGAGCAGATGAGCGAATCGCTCGCCCAACCAGGCGTCAAAATTGTTGGCCATGACCGACAGCGAAAGCTCTGCACTGGTGACCACGGCGCAGGCTTCGATGAAAGCCTGCTTATTGGACAACGGTGCCGTGTCCGGTCTCATGGACCTGACTGGCGCCGCCCAGAACTTTGCGATCTCGGTTTGCAATGTCTTTTGCAACCCGGTGGTCACCGCAGCAATCAGATCCTCGACAATAAGGACATTGAGAGCATTGACCTTGAACTGCTCATTCCGCGTGTCCGGCAGAGAATAAACCCCATCACCGCCCATTATGTAAGCGGGGCTGACATTATTATCAAGACAATGAACAGTCACTTCCCAAAGAGTGCCAGAAGGACGACTTCCATTATCGGGAAAAGCCGAGTCCGTATTGATGTAAACATTGTCAATATCGATTGTCTTGCCCAAACGCTTCAATTCACTGTCAAGCATGCTGCGAAGAATATCCAGCACGCTCGGCATGGCGTCGACGATCTTGAATAGATCTTCCTTTGCCTGGATTGCCTTTTCCCACTCTTCAGGCCAGGTAACTTGCTCACCCAAAGAACCACGCATCAGACTTTTATATAACTTGACCACATCTTTTCCTTACTTGACTATCCAGAGCTGCGAACACAGCCGCTGTAGATAGCTGCAAGGTAGTTTCTTTTCCAGGCAACTTGAAGGGCGAACAATTTACAAAACATGCCAACAAACACATGCAATCTTTTGTACTGCAAAACTTCATAATCTAAATCAGTATCCCCATCAACTTTGCTTTTGCCACCGCTTGAGTTCTGCGCTCCACACCCAACTTTCCATTAATACGTCGCGCATGGGTTTTTACTGTATGCAATGAAATAAACAGTTGTTCGGCAACCTGCTGATTCGAAGCACCTTGAGCAATCAATGTCAGCACTTCGCGCTCGCGTCGACTGAGGCCCGGGGCATGATCAGCGTTATCGCTCAGCCAGACAGGAATCTGCTTGCCAGACGCCGTGCCGGCGCTGCCTCGGCGTAATTCCCACTCGCGCATGGCTTGCTGCAACCGGCAGCGCTCCGCCAGCATTGCGGCTCGCTGGAAAGCTTGCTGCGCCGCCACCGTGTCACCGTGCAATTCGGCCAACTGGGCGAAGGCCAGCAGCAACTCCGTTTCCGCCGCCAACATGCCTTTGGCCTGAGCGCGTTTCAGCAATCGTTCAATGGTGGGCAGAGCGGTTTCGTCAGGGATCGATTGCGCATTCGCGCAGGCCAGCAGGTATTCGATGCGAATAATCAGTTCGAACGTCGCGGGTGGCGCCTGCAACGCAGAAGGTCCCCGGTAATGCCGTAACAGTCGGCTCAACGCTTCTTGCACAAGATGCGGTCGGCCCTGCTGCAACCAGAACTGGCTGCTGACCTGCAACACAACACCGCGATAGACCGTATCGGGAATCTGCCGCTGCTGCATGACCCTTTCGGCCTCGCGCAGGCGCTCGAAAGCGCAGGCATAATCGCCGCGATTGCCGGCCAGTTGCGCCTGCCCGAGGTAGCCGTACAAGACTCGTTTGTCTGCACTGCGCAGGCAATCTTCAAGACCCTGGCTGAACAACTGCGCAGCCTGCTCTTCAAGGCCCATGCACAGCGCCAGTCGTCCGCGTCGCAAGGCGATACGGCCGAGCAGCGGCGTGGGCACCATGCTGCGCTGACGCAGCAAGTGCTCGATCTCCACCAGCAGGCTTTCCGCACGCAAAGGCGCGCCTCGCTGCTCGAGCCATTGCGCATGGTCAAGCTCAAGCAAGCCTTCGAACAGCAACGAGCCGTGAGCCCGCGCCAGGCACAGCGCCTCGCGGTTGAGGGCATGGGCCTGATCGAGCTCACCGCACAGCAACGCCTGCTGGGTCAGTCCCGACAAGCACATCACACGGGCCTGCCAGGCATCGTCAGCCAGTGCAGACAACGCCTCCTGAAAGCAGGCGCGTGCCGGCTCCATTTGCCCTTGCAGGTGAAACAGCCATCCCTGTTGCGCCTGCCAGCGGGCCAGCAGCTGCTGCTCCAGTTGCGCTGTCGGCTGCGGCATGAAGCGGCCGAGATGAGCCAGGCATTGCCCGGCCTGTTCGAACCGGCCGGCAAACAATAAGGCGCCCGTGACCAGCACGATCAGCTGGGGTGTCATCAGGGTCAGCTGCTGGCTTTGCTGCTCGTGCAAACGCAACAGCAGGACGACCGTCTGGTCTTCGAACAAGTCTTCGAAGCTGAAATGCTGCAACAGGCTGACGGCAGTTTCGTATTCCTCGGCCAACAACGCTTGTTCGAACGCCGCTCGCCAATCCTGCGTCGCGCTGAACCACTGACAGGCGCGCCGGTGCCAAGAACGCGCGCACGGCCAATGCGATTCCTGGATGATTCGCGACAGCGGGCGGAACACCTGGAGCCAGTCAGCGGACGCTTGCCAAGGCTCGATGAAGCAGCCCAGCACTTGCAGATCACGCAGCAACTGAGCGCCTTCGCCAGGGCCGAACAAATGCTCGCATAACGGCGCGTTGAACCGTGGCAGATGAGCCAGCACACGCCATGCCTCGTCCTGCTCCGGGGTCAGGTTGCTGAACAGTTCGTGCTGCAGATAATCGAGCAGAGTGTCGACACGCTGCTGCGGCTGCAGGTTTTGCGACCAGTCGCACTTTTGCAGGAGCGCCATGCGCGCCCCCGCGCACCAGCCGCCGGTACGCTGGATGATACGGGCAGCGACACGCTCGGCCTGGTCTGGCGGCAAATGGTGCAGCACCGATACCACTTCATCGTGAGTCAGCGCCAGGCTGGCGCTTTCGAATTCGTAGAGTTCGTCATCGAGCAACAGCCGCGGCCAGTTGCACTGCGGCCGGCGCCGAGTGCTGATCCACCAGGTGAGCGCCGGGCTGCTGACCGCCAGCAAGCGATCCAGCAGAGTATCCATTGCCGGATCCGGCAGACGACTGTAATCGTCCACAAACAGCGAAGTCGGCCTCGACCAATGGGCCAGTTCCGCCATCAGTTGCGTATCGTCAAGGCCTTCGACCAGCCCGAGCGCCCGCGTCAGACGCTGGCAGAATTCTTCGCTGCTGAGCGCCGCGCCCGCCAGCGGCAGCCAGATGGCCTCGCACTCTGCACGCACCTGAAGAAGACATTCGGTGAGCAGTGCGGTTTTGCCACTGCCTGCGGGCGCGCACAACAGCTTCACCCGCGCGCTGGATGCCAGCAAAGGTGTGCTCAAACGGCTGCGAGGTTGATGATGCGAAGAAAGCCTGGGCAAAAATCCGGGTCGATCCAGGCACGGGGTCATGGCGGTCATCGGGTGAGCCTTCTTATCGTTGTGCGCTCACCCTAGCCCTCTCCCGCGCCCTTGTTGACAAGTATTCAGCACGCTGATTGATGGCCATAAAAAAGGCGACCGTGCGGTCGCCTTTTGTCCAGCGGTACAGCAGACCCGTTACCGTACGCCCTCGGCGCGCAGAGCCGATGGTGTGTAATCGGCGGCCTTGGCTTCGAAGCCGAATTCGAAGCTGTGCTTCTCTTCGTTCTTCATGCCCAACGCAATGTAGCGGCCGGCGATGATGTCGTAGAGCGCTTCCAGCGTGTATGCCTGGGCCTGATGATCGTAGTAGTACTGCGCGTGACCTTCGGCGACGCGCCACAGTTGCCCGCGACCGTCGTAGTGATCGGCCAGTGCCACTTGCCAGCTGTCCTCGTCGATGTACATGTGGCGCTTGGCGTAGATGTGCCGCTCGTTCGGTTTCACCGTGCCGATCACTTCCCAGACGCGGTGCAGTTCGTAACGGGTCAGGTCCTGATTGATGTGCCCGGCCTTGACGATGTCGTCGTACTTGAGCTTCGGCGAGTCGAGCTTGTAGCTGTTGTAGGGAATGTACATTTCCTTCTTGCCGACCAGTTTCCAGTCATAGCGATCCGGCGCGCCGGAGAACATGTCGAAGTTGTCGGAAGTCCTCAGGCCATCGGCCGCTGTACCCGGGCCGTCATAGGCCACTTGGGGTGCGCGCCGGACCCGGCGTTGACCGGCGTTATAGATCCACGCCAGACGCGGTTCCTTCACCTGATCGAGGGTTTCGTGCACCAGCAGCACGTTACCGGCCAGCCGCGCCGGGGCGGTCACCGATTGCTTGAAGAAGGTCAGCACGTTGGCGGCTTTTTCCGGGTCGATGTCTTTCATCAGTTGCGGCACGGCGATCTCTTCTTCGAAGCGGATCGGCGTGTAGCTGCCGTTGGTCTGCGGCGTGACCTGGGTAATGATCCGCCGCAGATTGCCACCGTGATAACGGGTGATGTGGTTCCACAGCACCTCGACGCCGTTCTTCGGAATCGGGAAAGCGTAGTAGCGATTGCCGGTGAAATTAGCCAAGCCGTTGCCGTCGTTGATCGCGTTGACGTTCAGCGCGCTGCGCTTGGCCGACTCATAGATTTCCGCTGGTGCCCCCACGGTGCGGTGGGTCGGGTAGACCGGGATCTTGTAGGTTTCCGGGTAGCGTTTGAACATCGCCACCTGGCCATCGGAGAGCTTGCTTTTGTACTGCTCGACGTTCGCGGCGGTGATGGTGAACAACGGTTTTTCGTTGGCAAACGGGTCGGCGAGGAAGCCCTTGCTGTCCACCGCACCGGCGTTTTTCGGGATGCCGCCGGTCCAGGCCGGAATCGAACCGTCCGCATTGCCGGCCTTCTCGGCGCCGAGCGGGGTCAGGCTGGTGCCGAGTTTGTTCGCCTCATCCGGCGACACCGCCGCCATCACGTTGGCCGCCAGCAGACTCAAGGCCAGCACGCCACATTGCAGAATCGTTTTGCGCATTGCAGTCATCCTTCTCGGGCAGATCAGAAGTTCACGCCGAAGCTCAGGGCCACGAAGTCACGGTCTTCGAGGACGTTGTAGTCGCCACCGAAAAAGTCGGTGTAACTCAGGCTTGCGGTGTAGGTGTTGCGGTAGTCGGCATCGACGCCGAAGCTGATGGCTTTCGCACCTTCGTTGAACAGACCGTTGGGGCCGTAACCGGCGACGTCATGGGACCACGACAGGTTGGGCTTGAGGTTGATCCCGCCGATGACGTTGGCGTAATCGAGAATCGCCCGGGCGCGATAGCCCCACGAAGTCGAGGTGACGAAGCCGTCGGTATCGCCGCCGAAACCATACTGGCCGTACACCGAATCACGGCCGTAACGCAGCTCACTGCGGGACTCCAGACCACCGACATGCACCACCGCCGCTTCACCGACTACGGTCAGGCGTTCGGCGCCGAGCACCTGATCGAAGAAGTGTGTGAGGGTGCTCTGGATTTGCGTGACTTCCTTGCGCCGGTAGCCTTTGTTGTCCGCACCCGGCGAAGTAGCGAGTGGCGATGCGGTGCCGCCGGCAATCGGGTTGACCAGTGCCAGGGTCAGGTCGTTGGTGTTGACCTGCACCGGCGCGTTCGGCCGGTAGCTGACCTCGCCGGTCCACGCGGTGCCGGTGGGCAGCGTGGTGGAAAAACTGGCGCCGTACAGGCGAATGTCTTCCGGGTATTCGAGGTAATACTGACCGCGCCCGAGCATCACGCTTTGCGCCAGCCCCGCACCGCTGCCAGGCGCGAGGCCGTTGGCAATGCCGACCATGCCTGGCAATGCCGCCAGTGTCGACAGCCCCGCCGTGGTGGTGCCGACCGTCGGCGTACGGCTGTGGTAGTTCATGAAGTAGAGGCCGTACTCGGTGTCTTCGCCGAGCCAGCGCAGCGCCGTGCCCCACTGCCCGGAATCGCGCGCATCGCGATCGCCGCCACGGGGAATCACCACGCCCTCGCGGGTGACCTGAATGCCTTGGCCGAACGCGGTGGTCAGCGGCACCAGTGGCGCCACCGCCGGACTGCCGACGGTGTAGCCGTTGTTGCAACCGTCCGCCGCGACGTCGACGCCAAAGAACGTGCCGCAGTTGTCGAGAACGGTCTGGTCCCACTCCAGTTGGTAGAAGCCTTCGACCGAAAGTTTGTCGGTCAGACTCTGCGAACCAAACAGCATGTTCACCGGAATCAGGCCTTCCTTGATCTCCGCACCAGGACGGCGGAATGCCGAGACGTCGACCGGGTTGATGCTGTTGATCGAGTTGCCGATGAAGGTACTTTCGCCCCAGCTCACCACCTGCTTGCCGGCCCGCACGGTGCCGGGCAAATCAGCGATGGCGTAGTTGTGATAGACGAAGGCATCGAGGATCTGCGCGCCGGAAGACTTGGCGCCTTCCTTGCGGCCGCTGTCGCTGATCTGTTTGAACTCGCGGTCTTCGTCCTTGAGTTCGAAGTCGTACCAGTATTTGCCCCGCACGAACACGCCGGTATCGCCGTACTTCAGTTCGAGGTCGTGGATACCCTTGAAGATTTTCGAGAAGGTTTCGCCCTTCTTGAAATTCAGGCGCCCGTCATCACCGGTGGACGATTGTCCGCTGCCGCCATTGACCGTGCCGACCAGCGAACTGTCGGCATCGCGCAGGCCCCAGCTCGCGCCGACCGAAAGTGACGAGTCGAAGGTGCCTTCGATTTCGCCGATGTTGAAGGCGACCGCGTGCGCCTGGGCGCCGCAACCCAGAGCCACCGCAGCGGCAAGCGCCTGCGGTGTGAAGATGGCGCGCATTGTTGTTTTTGTCATGCGTCTTCCCCGGTGAGTGACAGAAGGCCCCACCCTACTGCCGGTCGCTGCGGTCGATAAGCGCACCAAGGAGGTATTTGCGTTGTCGCTCGAAAGGATGAATGGCCTTGTAGCGCGGGGCCTTGAGCGGTTCATGGGCTGGCTGGATGGCGCATCATCAGCGCCATTCATGGGCACCCCACTGTTGCGCGCCCCGTAACAGTGCATGTCTGGAATCGGTATTTTTCCTACAGGCTTGAGACCTTATTCTGAGCGCGCTTTCCCGGCACACGCCGCAAAGCGCGAAGCCCGCTACGCTGAATCGCGAGCGACTGGCTACAGATTCTGGATAAATCGATGTTTTCGGTTTACCGCCCCGCTGTTCACTGACGTTGATTTGTAGCTCCTTGATCCAACGTCTTACCTTGGCCGCTGCGTTTGCAGCGGCCTTTTTTATGGGCGTTTAAAAAGGCTGGATAGCGGTTCGGTAACGCTTCCGATCAGCGCGTCAGACATTTCTTCGAAGCTCGGATGAATACCCTCTGCATCGATAAAAACCCGTGAAAACCCTTTCGACATAACGCCCTGTTACTGACGGGCTTCTCGGATTTGATTACCGCCACTCTGAGGTAACTTGAAACACCTCAACCATTCGCTGGTGACACGGACGTCATCGCCACCCGTGCGCACTTTTCGAGCGAGTGAAAACGCACATTCAAAAGGACATGAATATGCCAAAGCCTCCACCGTTAGAACTGGATGCATTACACATTCAATCCTTATGCGGGGCGACCGAAGAGGGGAAGCACAGTGGGCGTAGTTTCAACCCTGACGAGCTTCTCTACACGCCCGAAGCACTGGCTGCAGCAATGGAGCAGGAAGAACGTGATTACCAGAAATTGCTGAAGGAGATGTGGTAATGAGCACCGTTGAGATGATTGTTAAAAATGAACCTCTGGATGACATAGTCACGGTGTTCGCGTTACTTCAGGCAACGCCACATCTGGACATGATGATCAGACGCCACAATCGAGACCTGATCGACGAGTATGGGACCCTGGAAGCATCGTACGCTCGGCTCTTCGCTGCCGGGATTTTACTGGAGGGAGAAAAGGGCCTAGCTATCAAGGGACCTAACTGGAAGCCGCCCAAGTTCATGACAGAAAAAAGATACATTTGAAAACTGGAGCCACCCGCCGCGAGGGTTGGTGGCTCCGTTAATTTCAAATCGAATACTTCTGCAAATTCGCCATCATTTCCTTCAACGCTTCAATATTGTCCTTCGGGTGCGCCGCCCCTTCGAAATCACAAATCTGCTGCCAGTGCGCCGCGACGTCTTCCGGCGAGAACCCCTCGCGCGGATCGAAGCCGGCACCGAGGCTGCGTTCCCAGCGCACCTTGCCCATCCAGCCGCCGCCGACTTCGAACAGGCCGGACGTTTCCTCGCATTGCTCGCTGGCCAGATACACCACCAGCGGGCTGACCAGTTCCGGCTTCAATTGCTCGAATACTTGCGGCGGGATCAGGCCCTCGGTCATGCGCGTGCCGCCGGTCGGGGCGATGGCGTTGACCAGAATGTTGTTCTTGCGCCCTTCGATCGCCAGCGTTCGGGTCAACCCGTAAAGCCCGAGTTTGGCCATGCCGTAGTTGGACTGACCGAAATTACCGTAAATGCCAGAAGTCGACGCAGTGAAAATCACGCGACCGTAGTTTTGCTCGCGCAGATGCGGCCAGGCGGCACGGGTAACCTTGTAGGCGCCTTCGACGTGGACGCGATAGACCAGATCCCAGTCGGCGTCGTCCATCTTGTGAAATGACTTGTCGCGCAGGATCCCGGCGTTGTTCACCACGACGTCGACGCGGCCGAAGGCATCGAGGGCGTTCTGTACCAGTTTGTCGCCGTCAGTCACCGAGTCGTGGTTGGCTTCGGCAATACCGCCGGCCTCACGGATTTCCGCCACTACGCGGTCGGCAGCCGAAGCATTGGCGCCCTCGCCCTGCGTCGAGCCACCGAGATCGTTGACCAGCACTTTGGCGCCGTGCCTGGCGAACAGCAGCGCATGGGCACGCCCGAGGCCGCCACCGGCGCCGGTGACAATCACGACTTTATCTTCGAAACGCACAGGTTCATTCATCGCGGCAACTCCAGCAGGCCAAGGGATATTGCCCCGAGTGTCAGGCACGGCGCTTTGGGTCACAACGAACACGGCTGCGGCTGAATGGTGCGCGATAAGGCTGAGGGATGATCGAGTGTCAGGACGCCGAGAGCCCGTGCTCTCGGCGAGAATCAGGAGTAAGCCACTTTGCGCGGAGGCAATACCAGACGATCGCGAAACGCCAGATAGTGCTTGAGCACCAGCGCCGGCACCTCGGTTTGCGGATAGTGGCCGATGCCGGGTAAGAGCACGGTGTCTGCATCAGGGATCAGTTCGCGATATCGCTCGACCATGTGCACGCCGGAGATCGGATCGACTGCACCGTCAATGACCCGCAAAGGGATATCACCACGCTGCATGGCCGCCACCCAGCGCTCGCGCTGCACCCGGCGCTCAGGAATGTAAGTGATCAATTTGTGCATGATGCGCGGGCCATGGTTGCTGTCGACCAGGCTCCAGTAATCATCCAGTTCGCTTTCAGTGGGCTGGGTCTGCGGGCCGAAGATCTGCCGGAAACCTTTGACCAACGCCTCACGGCTGAAGGCGCGGCCAAGCAGCCAGCCAATCGGGCTGAGCAGCAGTTTCTGCATCAGCAACGGACGATGGGTTTCCGGAAATAGACCGCCATTAAGGAATACGCAACTGGCAACTTCGATGCGTTTTTCGTAATGCCGCGCGAGCAGTTCCTGAGCGACGCTGTCGCCGTAGTCGTGAGCGAGGATGTGCACGGCTTGTTCAACCTGCAGATGGGCGAGCAGTGCCTGTTGCAGATCGGCCTGTTCCAGCAGGCTATAGGTGTGATTGCGCGGTTTTGCCGAATCGCCGAAACCGAGCATGTCGCAGGCGATCACCTGATAACGCTGCGCCAGTGGCTGCCACAGGTAATGCCAATCCCAACTGGCGGTGGGAAAACCGTGAATCAGCAACAGCGGTTCACCCTGCCCGACTGTCCAGTAGCGGATCGACTGGCCACGAAAGACAAAAGTCCGGCTGCGCTTGCGCCAGACACTCAGAGGAATCTCGGCGAGCGGCATTAGAATTTATACCCCGGATCCTGCAGGTCGAGTTTGCGCAGCAGCGCCGGCCACGCCAGCGCGCCGCCCATGCCTTGAGCGCTCTTGGTGACGCCGGCAATCATTGCCTTGGCGCCGGCGAGAATCTGCGGTTCGATGGCGATCAGTTCGGCACCTCCAGTCTGCGCCATGACCTGAATGTCGCAGGCTCGCTGGAAGGTGAACATCATCAGAAAGGTATCGGCAATGGTGCCACCACAGGTGAGCAGACCGTGGTTGTGCAGCATGAGGAAACTGTTGTCGCCGAGGTCGGCTTGCAGGCGCGCCTTTTCTTCATGGTTCAGGGCCACGCCCTCGTAGGCGTGATAGGCCAGGCTCGACAACACAAACAGTGACTGTTGACTGATCGGCAGCACCCCCTGCCTTTGCGCCGACACTGCAACGCCTGACGCAGTGTGCGTATGCAGCACGCAAACCACATCGTGGCGCACTTCGTGGACGGCGCTGTGAATGGTGTTACCGGCGGGGTTGATTTCGTACGGGCTGTCCATGAGTTTGTTGCCGGCCTGATCGACTTTCACCAGGCTCGAAGCAGTGATCTCGTGGAACATCAGGCCAAACGGATTGATCAGGAAATCTTCGGTGCCGGGCACCTTGGCCGAGATATGCGTGAAGATCAGATCGTCCCAGCCGTGCAGCGCGACCAAGCGATAACAGGCGGCAAGATCGACACGGGTCTGCCACTCGGCAGCGCTGACCTGATCTTTGACGTTCGGTGACGATTGGACGGGGGCTACGCTCACTGTATGCACCTCTGCGTTCTTCTTGTTCTGCTCGTGTCAGCAGTCTAGTCAGGCGCAGGGCATCGCGTAGTTGCATTGGCAGCCAGCTTGATGACTGAACGAGTCAGCCGGGCAAACAGCCTGGATCCGTTGCAATGCAACAACGCTTAGAAGGTGCAGCAATTATTGCTCGCAATCAGCCCTTGAGCGCTTCAATCAATTGCGCCAGCCACGGCTCGGCATCGGTTTCCGGCGTGACGCTTTCGCTGGCGTCGATGCGCAGCATTTCCTGAACCTCGTTTACCCCCAGTTCGGCAAACAGTTCGCGCATCTGCTCGCCACCGCCGCAGAAGGTGTCGCCATAGCTGGCATCACCGAGGGCGATCACCGCGCCGGGCAGGCCGCGCAACGAAGCCGGCAACTGATCGTGCAGGGTCGAATACAACGGTTGCAGGTTGTCTGGCAACTCGCCCATGCCAGTGGTCGAAGTCACAGCGAGAAGGGCCTCGGGACCGAACGCCTGAATATCGGCCAACGCGGCGCGCGAGTTGTAGAAGGTTTCAAAGCCGGCGGCTTTCAGCAGGTTCTGGGCGTGGAGGGCGACTTCTTCGGCGGTGCCGTAGACCGAACCTGAGAGGATGGCGACTTTCATCAATCTGATCCTGGAACTGAAAAAAGAGCCGCGATAGTAACAGCCCATGCCGCGAAGTTGCGATTGGCTCTCAATGCAAGCTGCTGGCCTATAGACAGTCCGCGGCTTTCTTCTAGAATGCCTGCCACTGACATAACGGAAGGGATTCTCGGATGATCAACGCCAGCCTGCTGCAAATGGTGATTAATGCGTCGAATGACGGAATCGTGGTCGCTGAAAAGGAAGGCGAGCAGGACAACATCCTTATTTACGTCAACCCTGCCTTCGAGCGCATGACCGGTTATAGCAGTGAGGAAATCCTCTACCAGGACTGTCGTTTTTTGCAGGCTGGAGACCGTGATCAACCAAGTCTGCAGCTTATTCGCGAGACATTGCGTGAAGGCGGTTCCTGCCGGGAGATCCTGCGCAACTATCGCAAGGATGGCACGCCGTTCTGGAACGAATTGTCATTGTCGACGATAAAAAATGCCGATGACGGGCAGACTTATTTCATCGGCGTGCAAAAAGATGTAACGCTTCAGGTCAAGGCGCAGCAGCGGGTTGCGCAGCTGGAAGCACAAGTGGCGGCGCTGCAAAGCGAGCTAGCGGCGTTGAAAGCGACGAACGGCGCAAACAAAACCGCGAACTGATGGTCATTAACTACAATCACCAATGACTTTGTAACTATTCACTTCGAGTTAGCCATGCAACGCGACGCCCTCCTCACCCAGGACGAGCTGGATTTCATCCAGACCATGCAGCACAACCCGCAACTTAACGTGCGGGATGCAACGTCGAGTCTGCTGGTTAATGGTGGTTCGCAGATCCGTGACCTGCTGACACGTCTGGCTGCTCACGAGCAGGTGACGATCCAGGCCAACTTCGAAAATCAACAGATGACTTTTCCGCTGCATCTGGTGGAAGACGAGTTCCACGCGCTGCATCTGCGTCTCGGTGTGCCGAGCATCTACGAAGACGGCCCGATGGTGCGCCCATGGCGCCTGGTACTGGAAGAGCCGGTGGCGCTGGAAAACGCCAAAGGCCAGCCCGGCACGCTGTGGGTACACGAGGTATCGCACAAAGGTGTGTTGCTGGAAGTGCGCAACAAGACCAAACCACCGAAACATTTCGCCCTGTGGTTCAGCCCTTCCGGTTATGAGCGCATTTCGTTGCGCGGCCATTTCGAGCGTGAGACCGAGCAAGGTTTCTTCGCCTACGAACTGAGCCAGACCGATGCCGACGAAACCGAGCGCTTGCGCCAGTTCATCCTGCAACAGCATCGCCTGACCCACCCCGCCCTTCACGCCTGAGTTTCAGGTATCCAGTTTGCCTGCCATGAATTGCTTCATGCGTTGACGCATTGTCGCGCCCTCATTTCCCAGGCATGCCACCGATGAACCGGCCAGGCTGTCTTCGGCCAGTTCCGAGGCATCGCCAGCCAGCATCAATTGGCAATCCAGACTCAGTGCCAGACGATTCAGGCGCCGGGGCAGCTCCGGACCGGGGGCATGGTTTGAAAACAGCACAAGCGCGTCAGGCTTGACCTTTTCGCAGACCAGCGTCAATTCATCGAAAGGCTGGCCCGTAGTCAGCACCCGCACGCCAGAATCGTTGCCACTGAGAAACAGCGCCGCGACCAGCAACTCAAGCTCTCTGCATTGCCCCGCAAGCGCACTGACGACCACCCGGCGCGGTTGAGCCCCCCGCAGCATGACGATGCGCTGCAGCACGCGCGCCCTGAGAAATCCGTCGAGAAACAACCATTCGCTGGTTTGCCCGAAAGCGTCCTGGCGCTGCAGCAATTGCCGCCACAACGGCATGATGATGGCTTCGAACACCACTGGCAGCGTGTACGACGAGAAAATCTGTCCGTAGACGCGATCCAGCTGCTGATCGTCGAACTCACTGACCGCCTGCTGAACCTGCTCCTGCCATTGCTTGTAATCGGCCTGCACATGATCATCGGGGATAAAGTTTGCCAGCACCTTCAGAGGCTCTGTTTTCGCCAGGATCTTGCCGACTTTGCTCACGGCCACGCCGCGATCGATCCAGTCGACGATGCTGCGAACACGCTCGATATCGTTCATGGAATACAAACGATGCCCGCTTTCGGTGCGGGTCGGCTGGATCAATCCGTAGCGACGCTCCCAGGCCCGCAGGGTCACCGGATTGACGCCGGTGAGGCGCGCCACTTCGCGGATGGGGAACAGCTCTTCGCGTTCGAGCGTGCCGGGTGCTGTTGAGGCCGGGCGAGTATCCGTGATTACAGGCATCTGGCGGTCAACTTCCATGTCGGTTTATTGGATCCCATTTTAAACATGATGGACTGGAAACCTTCAAGTAGTGATCTGCGACGAATATGGCTGGTTTAATCGACAAAATCAGGAATAATCCTTGCTTGTTGTAAAGCGCAGGCCTCTACCCCGGCCTGCGTCAGGCGAAGTTCCTACCCGGAACGACGCGCTCGAAATACGGAGATACAAAATGTCTACTTCCCCCGTTACGTTGATGGTAGCGCGTCGCGTCGCTGATGGCCGCTATCACGATCTCATTGCATGGTTGCGCGAAGGCGAACAACTGGCCACCGACTTCCCCGGCTACCTGGGTTCCGGCGTCCTTGCGCCACCGCCCGGTGACAACGAATTCCAGATCATCTTTCGCTTTGTCGATGAGCAGACCCTGCATGCTTGGGAATACTCGGCGTCGCGTACCGCCTGGCTTAACCGCGGCAGCGATTTGTTCCAACATCCCAAAGAGCACCGGGTCAGCGGCATTGAAGGCTGGTTTGGTGCTGCCGGGCAACGCCCACCGCGCTGGAAACAGGCCGTGGCGATCTGGCTTGCGTTTTTCCCGGTGTCGCTGATTTTCAACTTTATCCTCGGCCCACTGCTGGCTGAGTTGAGCCTGTTGCCGCGGATATTGATCGGCACGGCGTGCCTGACGCCGCTGATGGTGTATTTCTTCATCCCGTTGTCGACGCGCCTGCTGGCGAACTGGTTGAACAGCACGCCGACGCGGCCATTGGCTGGCGCACCGTCGGCGCAGAATCTCTGATCTGCAGCGGGCGGCGAGCCTGTTATAGTTTTCGCTTCAACCGCGATGCGAGCCGCCCATGCCAGATTCCGCAGCCCCGATCCTCATCACCGGCGCCGGCCAGCGTGTCGGCTTGCACTGCGCGCAGCGCTTGATCGAGGACGGCCACCCGCTGATTTTCACTTACCGCACCGAGCGACCGGGCGTGCAGGCCCTTCGCGATCTTGGCGCGACAGCGTTGTTCGCGGACTTTTCCAGTGAGGCAGGAATACTGGCCTTCATTGATTCATTGAAAGCGCACACCGACAGTTTGCGCGCGATTGTGCACAACGCCTCCGAATGGCTGGCGGAAACCCAGGGCAGCGAAGCACAAGCCTTTAATCGCATGTTCAACATTCACATGCTCGCGCCTTATCTGATCAACCTGCACTGCGCCGAGTTGCTGCAGCGCTCGACGCCTGCCGACATCATCCACATCAGCGACGATGTCACCCGCAAAGGCAGCAGCAAGCACATCGGTTATTGCGCCAGCAAGGCCGGGCTCGACAGTCTGACCCTGTCGTTTGCCGCGCGCTTTGCGCCGGCCATCAAGGTCAACGGCATCGCCCCGGCGCTGTTATTGTTCAACCCCGACGATGACGCGGCGTACCGCACCAAGGCGCTGGCCAAGTCCGCGCTGGGTATCGAGCCCGGCAGCGAGGTGATCTATCAGAGCCTGCGCTATCTGCTCGACAATCCCTATGTCACCGGCACGACCCTCACCGTCAACGGTGGACGGCACGTCAAATAGGCCGTCCCGCTTCGGCCGCGAGTCGAGTAAGATCCACCAGAACGCCTGCAATAGACTGGACGGAGCAAATCAATGCCACAACTTCAACCGGGGATGGCGCGCATCCGGGTCAAGGATCTGCGCCTGCGCACCTTTATCGGCATCAACGAGGACGAAATCCTCAACAAGCAGGATGTGCTGATCAACCTGACCATTCTGTACGCGGCGCAGGAGGCGGTGCGTGACAACGACATCGACCACGCGCTGAATTACCGCACCATCACCAAAGCGATCATCGCCCACGTCGAAGGTAACCGCTTCGCCCTGCTCGAACGCCTGACCCAGGAATTGCTCGACCTGGTGATGACCAATGCATCGGTGCTGTACGCCGAAGTCGAAGTCGACAAACCGCACGCGCTGCGCTTCGCCGAGTCGGTATCGATTACGCTCGCGGCGAGTCGCTAGCTTCAAGCCTCAAGCCGCAAGCTGTAAACTTTGCTCACAGACACCCATCTTGCAGCTTGAAGCTTGCCGCTCAAAGCTGTCTCGAAGAGACCCCCATGACTGATCAACAACGCCTGGAACTCGAAGCCGCCGCCTTTCGCCGACTGGTCGCTCACCTCGACAGCCGCAAGGACGTGCAGAACATCGACTTGATGAACCTTGCCGGGTTCTGCCGCAACTGCCTGTCGAAGTGGTACAAGGCCGAAGCCGATCAACGCCAGATCGAGGTCAGCCTCGATGACGCCCGCGAAGTGGTGTACGGCATGCCCTACGCCGAGTGGAAAGCCCAATACCAGCAAGAAGCCAGCGCCGCGCAGCAAGCAGCGTTTGCCAAAGGAAAACCCAATGACTGATCTGAACACCCTGCGCGCCAGGCTCAAGAGTGGCGAGCATGTTTTCGCCGACACCCTGGCGTTCATCGCCGCCGGTTACGACTACCAGCCGCAAGCATTCAACAACGGCGGCGTGGAAAACGCTGCCGGGCAGAACGAAGGTTCGTGCAAGACACTGGGCCTGGCATTGCTTGAGGGTCTGAGTGATGAAGAAGCGCTGCTGGCGTTCGGCGAGCATTACCGTTCGGTGCTGGCGACGCCTGAGGGCAGCGATCACAGCAATATCCGCGCGTTGATCAAGCACGGCCTGGCCGGGGTTGAATTCACCGCACAACCCCTGACCCGTCGCTAACAACGGGATTCGGATCGTTCCCACGCTCCGCGTGGGAATGCCTCATTGGACGCTCTGCGTCCGCTTTGGGACGCAGAGCGTCTCGGGCTGCATTCCCACGCAGAGCGTGGGAACGATCGAATTGCGTTGGAGCAGGAAGAGCGTGCACAAAAAAACCGGCCAATCTCTGGCCGGTTTTTTTTGTGCCCTGCGGACTTAGAACGTGGCGTTCTGCAGGCCGTCCAGGTAGCGCTCGGTGTCCAGTGCCGCCATGCAGCCGGCGCCGGCCGAGGTGATGGCCTGACGGTAAACGTGGTCAGCCACGTCACCGGCAGCGAAGATGCCTTCGACGCTGGTGGCAGTCGCATTGCCTTCACGGCCGCCCTGCACAACCAGATAACCGTCTTTCAGCGTCAACTGGCCTTCGAACAGCGAAGTGTTCGGAGTGTGGCCGATGGCGATGAACACGCCGTCGACTTTGATTTCGTCGAAGCTGCCATCGTTATTGCGCAGACGCGCACCGGTGACGCCCATGTTGTCGCCGAGGACTTCGTCCAGGTTGGCGTTCAACTTGAGGATAATCTTGCCTTCAGCCACACGGGCGTTGAGCTTGTCGATCAGGATCTTCTCGGCGCGGAAGGTTTCGCGACGGTGAATCAGAGTCACGGTGCTGGCGATGTTGGCCAGGTACAGCGCTTCTTCGACAGCGGTGTTGCCACCGCCAACCACAGCGACCGGCTTGTTGCGGTAGAAGAAACCGTCGCAGGTCGCGCAGGCCGACACGCCTTTGCCCATGAACGCTTCTTCCGACGGTAGGCCCAGGTAGCGGGCGCTGGCACCGGTGGCGATGATCAGTGCATCGCAGGTATAGACGGCGCTGTCGCCGGTCAGGGTGTATGGCTTGGCAGCGAAGTCCACGGCGTTGATGTGATCGAATACGATCTCGGTCTCGAAACGCTCGGCGTGCTCGCGCATGCGCTCCATCAGCACCGGGCCGGTCAGACCATGAACATCACCCGGCCAGTTGTCGACTTCGGTGGTGGTAGTCAGTTGACCGCCGGCCTGCATGCCGGTGATCAGCAGTGGCTTGAGGTTGGCGCGGGCCGCGTAGACCGCAGCGCTGTAGCCGGCGGGGCCGGAACCGAGAATGATCACTCGCGAATGACGGACTTCAGACATGAATCTGCTCCTGTTGGCCGGCCATGAAAAATCTGGCGCGGACGCCGGACGGCCGGCGGAATAAAAAAGGACCGTGGACACCTTGGGGAAGGCTTGAACTCGACAGTCCTGTAAAAAGTTGGGTGCAGCGTATCGAGGGGGGCAAGATTAAGGAAATACGGTTTAACAATCCAGCTCATAGGTGGTCTCTATGCCGAGACGCTGACGAGATAGACCTCTTTGTTACAGTGAATGTCGATTGCTCTGCCGCGCTTTCGCCGCTAGGGCAAAGCCGGTAACGTCGGCGCGTTTTCCCTTGCTTCGGAGCACCTTATGCCCGCCCCTGTTCTGTCCGGCCCGCAATACCTGCGCGAAGGCCTCAAACTGGTCCTGAGCCCTGGCCTGCGCCTGTTCGTGTTGTTGCCGCTGGCGATCAATCTGGTGCTGTTCGTCGGATTGATCTATCTGGCCGGCCACCAGTTCAGCCTGTGGGTCGACACGCTGATGCCGTCGTTGCCTGAATGGCTGAGTTTCCTCAGCTATATCCTCTGGCCATTGTTCGTGGTCCTAGTGGCCTTGATGGTGTTTTTCACCTTCACCATGCTCGCCAACATCATTGCCGCACCGTTCAACGGCTTCCTTGCGGAAAAAGTCGAAGTGGTGGTGCGCGGCACTGATGATTTCCCGGCGTTCAGCTGGGGCGAACTGATCGCGATGATCCCGCGCACCCTCACCCGGGAAATGCGCAAGCTCGGCTACTTCCTGCCGCGCGCCATCGGCCTGTTCATCCTGTCGTTCATCCCGGTGGTAAATATCGTCGCCGCGCCGTTATGGCTGCTATTCGGCGTGTGGATGATGGCCATCCAGTACATCGACTACCCGGCGGACAACCACAAACTCGGCTGGAACGAGATGCTGGCCTGGCTGCGGCAAAAGCGCTGGCAGAGCATGAGCTTTGGCGGGATCGTCTATCTGGTGCTGCTGATTCCGGTGGTCAACATCCTGATGATGCCGGCGGCGGTAGCCGGGGCGACGTTGTTCTGGGTGCGCGAGCGTGGTGCCGAAAATCTGGTGATCCAACACTGATCGCGTCACAAATCCATCATCCGACCGTAACAAGCTCGACATGGCCTCAGCCGACACTGAGGTCATGACGACAGCTCTACATATCACCCTCATCAGCGAAACCTTCCCACCGGAAATCAACGGCGTGGCCAATACCCTTGGCCGCTTGTGCGAGGGTTTGCGCACACGTGGGCATCAGGTAGAGCTCGTGCGCCCGCGCCAGGCCACCGATCCGCAACGCAGCGAAGACGATGCACTGTTGCTGTGTCGCGGATGGCCACTACCGGGCTATCCGGGACTGCAATGGGGCCAGTCGTCGATGCATAAACTGCTGCGCCGCTGGAAACGCCAGCGCCCGGATGTGCTGTACATCGCCACGGAAGGCCCGCTCGGATTGTCGGCACTGCGCGCCGCACGGCGCCTGGGGATTGCGGTGGTGAGCGGTTTTCACACCAACTTCCAGCAATACACCAGCCAGTACGGCCTCGGTCTGCTGACGCGGATGCTCACTCATTACCTGCGCTGGTTTCACAATCGTTCGGCAATGACTCTGGTGCCGAGCGTCAGTCAGCGCCTGGAACTAGAGCGGCGGCATTTCGAGCGGCTGGCGTTGTTGTCGCGGGGTGTGGACAGCCAGTTGTTTCATCCGAGCAAACGTCAGAGCGCGTTGCGTGAGCAATGGGGACTCTCTGAGACGGATATCGCGGTCATCCACGTAGGAAGGCTCGCCCCGGAGAAAAATCTTGGCCTGCTCAAACGCTGCTTTGAAGGTCTGCGCGAAACTTATCCACAGCGCCATCTGAAGCTGATCGTGGTCGGAGATGGCCCGCAGCGTTCGGCGCTGGAAAAAGAACTGCCGGAGGCGATCTTCTGCGGCGCGCAACGGGGAGAAGCACTGGCGGCGCACTACGCCTCAGGAGATCTGTTCGTATTTCCCAGCCTGACCGAAACCTTCGGCAATGTGGTGCTGGAAGCCCTGGCTTCGGGACTCGGCGTTGTTGCCTATGATCAGGCAGCGGCGGCGCAGCATATTCGCCACGGCTACAACGGCGTGTCAGCCATGCCCGGCGATGAGCAGGCATTTTGCGAGGCGGCGGCATGGTTGCTGGAGGAGGATGAGCGGTTACGCTGTGTACGGCTGAATGCGCGGCAGCATGGCAGTCGCCAGGGCTGGGCGGCGATTATCGAGCAGTTCGAGGGGTATTTGCGTGGGGCTTGTGTGGGGGAGCTGGTATTGCCTGGGGCGCAGACACAACCTTAGATTCTCGGCGACATAGAAACAGCTTTCGCGAGCAGGCTCGCTCCCACCTGGGTACTGCATTCTTTCAGACGGAATGCGGTCGAAGGTGGGAGCGAGCCTGCTCGCGAATGGTTCGAACTGGCGCAGCTTAAACCAGCGACATCAACGCCTCACGACTGAACGGCAGAATGTCCTGCTCACGCCCTTCACGGACTTTCTGCGCCCAGTCCGGATCGACCAGCAGCGCGCGGCCCACTGCTACCAGGTCAAACTCTTCTTTGTTCAGACGCTCCAGCAGGTTTTCCAGACTGGCCGGTTGCGCAACTTTATCGGTGTTGACCATGAACTGCAGGAACTCGCCGTCCAAGCCGACGCTGCCCACGGTGATGGTCGGTTTGCCGGTCAGCTTGCGGGTCCAGCCAGCAAGGTTCAGATCCGAACCGTCGAACTCCGGCTCCCAGAAGCGTCGGGTCGAGCAGTGGAAAATGTCCACGCCAGCGTCGGACAGCGGCTTGAGAAACTCGCCCAGCGCTTCGGGGGTTTGTACCAGACGCGCGGTGTAATCCTGCTGCTTCCATTGCGAGAAGCGGAAGATGATCGGGAAACCCTCACCGACAGCCGCGCGCACTGCTTGAATCAATTCGATGGCAAAACGCGAACGGTTGGCCAGGCTGCCACCGTATTCGTCGCTGCGCTGGTTGCTGCCTTCCCAGAAGAACTGGTCGATCAGATAGCCGTGGGCGCCATGGATTTCCACACCGTCCATGCCGATGCTTTGCGCATCTTTGGCAGCCTGGGCAAACGCAGCGATCACGTCCTGGATGTCCTGCTTGGTCATGCCGTGAACAACGACCTGACCGTCCTTGAGTTTTTCCGACGGACCGTAGCCCGGCACGCTGGCGTCCGGCTCGGTGCCGAGGCGACGTACGCTGCCGACATGCCACAGTTGCGGGACGATCTTGCCGCCCTCGGCGTGCACGGCGTCGACGACTTTTTTCCAGCCGGCGAGCGGCGCGTCACCGAAAAATTGCGGCACGTTAGGATAGCCGTTGGACGCGATGTGGCCGACGGTGGTGCCTTCGGTGATGATCAGACCAACCCCGGCGGCCGCACGACGGCGATAGTACTCAATGACTTTGGAATTCGGCACACCGCCCGGCGAAAACGAACGGGTCATTGGCGCCATGACCACGCGGGTCGGCAGTTCGAGGGCACCGAGATGGAACGGTTTGAACAGGGCTTGAACAGGCATCGAGAGGCTCCACGAAAACGTTGGCGACAGGCATGAATCGATATGACGGCGATAATATCCGCCACGTCCTTTGCGTGACAGCACTATTGATCTGAATGATTAAGGGTCAAAAGGCAGGCAAAAAAAATCGCAGCTCAATGCTGCGATTTTCTGATTCAGGCTAAGGCTTTTTCGATCGCGGCAATCACTGTCGGATCATCCGGCGCCGTGCGCGGCGAGAACCGCGCCAGTACCCGGCCATCCTTGCCGAGCAGAAACTTTTCGAAGTTCCAGGTGATGTCACCGGGAAATTCGGCGCCCTCGCCCGCCAGCAGGCGATACAACTGATGCCGCTCGTGGCCGTTGACTTCGAGCTTGCTCGACAACGGAAAGGTCACGCCATAGTTGAGGCTGCAGAACTCCTGGATCTCTTTCTCCGAGCCTGGCTCCTGACCGGCAAACTGGTTGCACGGCAGGCCCAGCACAGCAAAGCCTTTATCTTTGTATTGCTGGTAGAGGTTTTCCAGTGCCGCGTACTGAGGGGTCAAGCCGCATTTGGAGGCCACGTTGACCACCAGCACGACTTGGCCCTTGAACGGCGCCAGCGGTAGCTCCTGACCATCCAGGGCTGTCAACTTAAGGTCGTGAAAAGCACTCATGCCGAACTCCAGGATTCTCGTGTTCTACTCGAAACAGCCACTTGGCGAGGCCACCAAGGACAGCCGCGGACTAAAAAGGCGCCCACAGGCGCCTCTCCAGTACTCGAAGCTTAGCGCAGAAAATCAGTGGTGATGGCCACCTTCGCCATGGACGTGACCATGAGCGATTTCTTCCTGGCTGGCGTCACGAATGTCAACGATCTTCACTTCGAAGTTCAGGCGCTGACCGGCCAGAGGGTGGTTGCCATCAACGGTGACGTCGTCGCCGTCCAGATCACGGATGGTGACGATCTGCATCTGGCCGTCCGGAGCCGAAGCGTGGAACTGCATGCCGACTTCCAGCTCGTCAACGCCTTCGAACATGCTGCGGCTCAGGGTGCTGACCAGTTCAGCGGCGTATTCACCGTAAGCATCTTCCGGCTCAACGGCTACTTTCAGCTCGTCGCCGACAGCTTTGCCTTCAAGGGCTTTTTCCAGGCCCGGGATGATGTTGCCTGCGCCTTGCAGGTAAACCAGCGGAGCGCCGCCGGCGGAGCTGTCGATGACCTCACCAGCGTCGTTGGTCAGGGTATAGTCGATGGAGACAGCCTTATTGGCGGCGATCAGCATGGGGCGAGACCTTTTGCATAAGAATATAGAAAGGCCAAGTTTAGCGAAGCAATCGCGTGAAAGCGACCACAACCCGGACAAACGGGTTTCGACCATCACCGGCTTCCATCAGGACGAAGATGGCCATTGGGTGGTCGAGCTTTCCTGTGGCCACACCCAGCACCTGCGCCACCAGCCGCCGTGGCAAACCCGCGCCTGGGTCCTGGATCCGGCGCAACGTATTGAAAAAACAGGTCAACCCTTTGCCTGCGGTTGGTGTGCACAAGGCTCGGTTAGCGCTAACCTTGGCGACTGAATTTCGGTAGTCGGCCAGACATAGGCTGACACCCTTGCATAGAGAATTCCCATGCAAACTTTTTTTATCGCCCCCACCGATTTTGGCGTGGGTCTGACCTCCATCAGCCTCGGGCTGGTGCGCACGCTTGAACGCGCCGGCCTCAAAGTCGGCTTCTTCAAACCGATCGCCCAGCCGCATCCCGGCGACACCGGCCCTGAACGTTCCACCGAACTGGTGGCGCGCACCCATGGCCTGAAACCGCCACAACCGTTGGGACTGGCGCACGTCGAACGCATGCTCGGCGACGGTCAGCTCGACGAACTGCTCGAAGAAATCATCGCCTTGTATCAGCAAGCGGCGGTCGGCAAAGACGTGCTGGTGGTCGAAGGCATGGTGCCGACCCGCAGCGCCAGTTACGCCGCGCGGGTCAATCTGCACTTGGCCAAGAGTCTGGATGCCGAGGTGATTCTGGTCTCGGCGCCGGAAAACGAAGTGCTCGCCGAGCTTTCTGGCCGTGTCGAGCTTCAGGCTCAATTGTTCGGTGGCCCGAAAGATCCGAAAGTCCTCGGCGTGATCCTCAACAAGGTCAAGACCGACGAGAGCATGGACGCCTTCGCCACGCGTCTGAAGGAACATTCGCCGTTGCTGCGCAGCGGTGATTTCCGCTTGCTTGGCTGCATCCCGTTTCAGCCGGAACTCAATGCGCCACGCACCCGCGACGTCGCCGACCTGATGGGCGCGCAAGTGCTCAACGCGGGCGACTACGAAACCCGGCGCATGAGCAAAATCATCATTTGCGCACGAACCATGCGCAACACCGTCGAGCTGCTCAAACCCGGCGTGCTGGTGGTGACGCCGGGTGATCGCGACGACATCATCCTCGCCGTCAGCCTCGCAGCAATCAACGGCGTGCCGCTGGCCGGCCTGCTGCTGACCAGTGACACCCTGCCCGACCCGCGCATCATGGATCTGTGCCGGGGCGCGTTGCAGGCCGGTCTGCCGGTGTTGTCGGTGAGCACCGGCTCGTACGACACCGCCAACCTGCTCAATGGCCTGAACAAGGAAATCCCGATCGATGACCGCGAGCGCGCGGAGATCATCACCGATTTCGTCGCCAGCCACCTCGACGCCAACTGGCTGCACCAGCGCTGCGGCACGCCTCGGGAGATGCGCCTGTCACCGGCGGTGTTCCGCTATCAATTGATCCAGCGCGCGCAAGCGGCGAACAAGCGCATCGTGTTGCCCGAAGGCAGCGAGCCGTTCACCGTGCAAGCAGCGGCGATCTGTCAGGAACGCGGGATCGCCCGCTGCGTATTGCTGGCCAAACCCGAAGACGTCGAAGCGGTCGCCCGCGCGCAAGGCATCGTGCTGCCGCCGGGTCTGGAAATCCTTGACCCGGACCACATCCGCGAGCGCTACGTCGAGCCGATGGTCGCCCTGCGCAAGAGCAAAAGCCTCAACGCACCGATGGCCGAGCAACAACTGGAAGACACCGTGGTGATCGGCACCATGATGCTTGCGCTGGACGAGGTCGACGGCCTGGTCTCCGGGGTAATCAACACCACCGCCAACACCATCCGCCCGGCCCTGCAACTGATCAAGACCGCACCGGGCTGCACGCTGGTGTCGTCGGTGTTCTTCATGCTGTTCCCGGAAGAAGTGCTGGTCTACGGCGACTGCGTGATGAACCCGCACCCGAGCGCCGCGGAACTGGCCGAGATCGCCCTGCAAAGCGCCGACTCGGCGGCCGCATTCGGCATTACTCCACGGGTGGCGATGATCAGCTATTCCAGCGGCGAATCGGCGCGCGGTGAAGAAGTCGAGAAAGTCCGCGAGGCGACTCTGCTCGCTCATGAGCAACAAAACTCGCTGTTGATCGACGGCCCGTTGCAGTACGACGCTGCCGCGAACGCCGACGTGGCGCGGCAACTGGCGCCGAACAGTCAGGTCGCCGGGCGCGCCACGGTGTTTGTGTTCCCCGATCTGAACACCGGCAACACCACGCACAAAGCCGTACAGCGCAGCGCCGATTGCGTCAGCCTCGGGCCGATGCTGCAAGGCCTGCGCAAACCGGTGAACGACCTGCCGCGCGGCGCGCAAGTCGATGACATCGTCTACACCATCGCGCTCACCGCGATTCAAGCCGCCAACCGACCTATGGATGTGTAAATGCTGGATTTTCTACCCGCACCCGTGCGCGGCGTGATCGCCTCGCTGCTGTTGGCGCTCAATACGATTCTGCTGTGCTCGTTCCTGTTCTGCGTGGCGTTGGTCAAGGCTTTGCCGTTTGCCTTTACCCAGCGCATCGCCGGTTGGCTGATGAGCCACACCCACGAGGCGTGGATCAGCAATAACAAAGGCTGGATGAATCTGGTACGGCGCACCCGCTGGCACCTCAGCGGTCTGCAAGGCCTCGACTATCAGCACTCGTACCTGATCACCAGCAACCACCAGAGCTGGGTGGATATTCTGGTGCTGCAATACGTGCTCAACCGCAAGATTCAGCCGCTGAAGTTCTTCCTCAAGCAGGAGCTGATCTGGGTGCCGGTAATCGGGCTGGCCTGGTGGGCGCTGGGCTTTCCGTTCATGAAGCGCTACTCCAAGGCCTACCTGGAAAAACACCCGGAGAAGAAAGGCAAGGACCTGGAAACCACGCGCAAGACCTGCGCGAAATTCCGCCATAACCCGGTGGGAATTTTCAACTTCGTCGAAGGCACACGCTTCACCGAAGGCAAGCATGCGCAGCAGCAGTCACCGTTCAAATACCTGCTCAAGCCCAAGGCCGGCGGGATCGCCTTTGTGCTCGATGCGATGGGTGAACAGCTGGAGTCGATCGTCAACGTGACGATTCATTACCCGGCCGGGCGTCCGGGGTTCTGGGATTTGCTCTGCGGCAATGTGCGCGATGTGGTGGTGCATTTTGAAGAAATCAAAATCCCGCCGGCCTTCATCGGCAAGAACTACGACCAGGACGGCGAGTACCGTTTGCAGTTTCAGGGCTGGATCAATCAGCTGTGGCTGGACAAGGATGCGTTGCTGGAGCAGATGCACCGCGAATATCCACCCAAACACTGACCCCTGTGGGAGCGAGCCTGCTCGCTCCCACAGTTGATCGTTCCCACGCGGAGCGTGGGAACGATCACCCGGCCAAAAAAAGCCCGCCGATGATCACTCACCGGCGGGCTTTTTCTTGCCGCTTGCAGCTAGAAGCTTGTCGC
The DNA here is from genome assembly GCF_054871425.1 of Pseudomonas glycinis. NCBI lineage: Bacteria > Pseudomonadati > Pseudomonadota > Gammaproteobacteria > Pseudomonadales > Pseudomonadaceae > Pseudomonas > Pseudomonas glycinis. Next base: position 39,923 of record NZ_JBTYHF010000011.1, read on the forward strand.
TGCTTCTACCTTAGATCGCGCCACGCTGACGCAACAGCTCCAGCACTTGCTTGACGCTTTCTTCCAGGCTCAGCGACTGCGTGTCGATCACCAGGTCGGCATTGAGCGGCACATCGTACGGGAAGGATTCGCCCGGGATGTTGTCGCCGCCAGCGGCGTACAGACCTTGCGGATCACGTTCGGCGCACACAGTCGGCGAGGCCTGCACATAGACCGTCAGCAAGCGATCCTTGCCGATCAGTTCCTTGGCCTGCTCGCGACCTTCGGCACTCGGCGCGACGAACGCGGCCAGGGTCAGCAGCCCCGCTTCGTTGAACTGACGCGCCACGTGCGCGGCTCGACGCCAGTTCTCGGTACGGCCGGCGCGATCCTGCGGTAGCCCCTTGTTCAGGTCCTGACGCAGGTTCTGGCCATCGAGGACAAACACCGCGCGCCCCATGTCGAACAGCTTGCGCTCGACCGCATACGCCAGGGTGCTTTTGCCCGCACCGGACAGGCCGCTGAACAGCACGGTGGCTGGTTGCTGGCCGAAGCGCTGGGCACGTTCTTCGGTCGCCACGTGGGCCAATTTGCCGTGGTGGGTGGCGGTGCCATGGGCCACTGGCTGAGCGACGATCATGCCGGCGCCAACGGTGCCGTTGGTCAGGCGATCGATGACGATGAACGCGCCGGTGGTGCGGTTGCTTTCGTAACCGTCGAGGGCGATCGGCGCGTCGAGCGCGATCTTCACCTTGCCGATTTCGTTGAGCTGCAACGCGCTCGCCGGGCCTTCTTCCAGAGTGTTCACGTCGACCTTGTTGACGATGCTGGCGATCGAGCCCGGCACGTAACTGGTGGCGCGTTTGATGTCGTACTTCTTGCCCGGCAGCATCGGCTCTTCAGCCATCCACACCAGCATCGCTTCGAAGCTGTCGGTGACCGGTGGCACGTTGTCGGCATGCACCAACAGGTCGCCACGGGAGATATCGATTTCGTCTTCCATGGTCAGCGTTACCGCCTGACCGGGACCGGCGTGTTCCAGCTCACCTTCGAAGGTGACGATGGACTTCACGCGGCTGCTCTTGCCCGACGGCAGCACCACGACTTCGTCGCCCTTGTGCACGATGCCGCTGGCCAGGGTGCCGGCGAAACCACGGAAATTCAGGTTCGGACGGTTGACGTACTGCACCGGGAAACGCAGATCGGTGAAGTTGCGATCGCCCGCCACTTCCACAGTCTCGAGGATTTCCATCAGCGACTGGCCGGTGTACCACGGCGAGCGCTCGGACTTGTTCACCACGTTGTCGCCTTTAAGGGCAGACATTGGCACGAAGTGCATGCTGGTCGGCTTCATCTTCAAGCCTTCGGCGAACTTCAGGTAGTCAGCCTTGATCGACTCGAACACGCCTTCGTCGAAGTCCTTCAGGTCCATCTTGTTGATAGCGACGACGATGTGCTTGATCCCCAGCAGGGACGCGATGAAGCTGTGCCGACGGGTCTGGGTCTGCACGCCGTAACGAGCGTCGACCAGAATGATCGCCAGGTCACAGGTGGACGCACCGGTGGCCATGTTGCGGGTGTACTGCTCATGGCCGGGAGTGTCGGCGATGATGAATTTGCGCTTGGCGGTGGAGAAATAGCGGTAGGCGACATCAATGGTGATGCCCTGCTCACGCTCGGCCTGCAGACCGTCGACCAGCAACGCCAGGTCGATGTCGTCACCGGTGGTGCCGGATTTCTTCGAATCGCGGGTGATCGCTTCGAGGTGATCTTCGTAGATCATCTTCGAGTCGTGCAGCAGGCGCCCGATCAGGGTGCTCTTGCCGTCATCGACGTTACCGCAAGTCAAAAAGCGCAGCAGCTCTTTACGTTCGTGCTGGCCCAGGTAGGCGAGGATGTCCTCGCTGATCAAATCAGATGCGTGCGACATGACAGCCCCTTAGAAATAGCCTTGACGTTTTTTGTCTTCCATCGAGCCTGCGCCATCGTGGTCGATGACCCGGCCCTGGCGCTCGGAAGTTCGCGTCAGGAGCATTTCCTGAATGATGTCCGTGAGGCTTTCGGCCTCGGACTCCACCGCGCCCGTCAACGGGTAACAGCCAAGGGTGCGGAACCGCACTTTCTTTTTCACGATGCGCGCTTTGTCTTCATCGGACAGGTGCTCGAGGATGCGCTCGTCGTCGATCATGATCAGCGTGCCGTTCTTCTCGATCACTTCGCGTTCGGCGGCGAAGTACAGCGGCACAATCGGGATGCCTTCGAGATAGATGTACTGCCAGATGTCCAGCTCGGTCCAGTTCGACAACGGGAACACACGGATGGATTCGCCCTTGTTGACCTTGCCGTTGTAGACATTCCAGAGCTCTGGACGCTGGTTTTTCGGGTCCCAGCGGTGCTTGCTGTCGCGGAACGAGTACACGCGCTCTTTGGCGCGGGATTTCTCTTCATCGCGACGGGCGCCGCCGAACGCGGCATCGAAACCATGCTTGTCGAGTGCCTGTTTCAGGCCTTCGGTTTTCATGATGTCGGTGTGTTTGGCGCTGCCGTGGGTGAACGGGTTGATGTTCTGCGCCACGCCATCGGGGTTGATGTGGGTGATCAGGTCCAGGCCCAAGTCTTCGACCATCTTGTCGCGGAACTTGTACATTTCCTGGAATTTCCAGCGGGTGTCGACGTGCATCACCGGAAACGGCAGTTTGCCCGGGAAGAACGCCTTGCGTGCCAGGTGCAGCATCACGGCGGAGTCTTTACCGATGGAGTACAGCATCACCGGGTTATCGAACTCGGCGGCCACCTCGCGGATGATGTGGATGCTTTCCGCCTCCAGCTGTTTCAGATGCGTCAGTTTGTCGACCATGGCTACTCACGAAAGCTTTCTTATGAACGGCCAGCGGGCCGTGTTCGAGCGAGGAATCCTAGCACAGCGACCTCTTCTAATCAGGACGCCAACTAGATCGAAAGGGTATATGAATATGCCTGCCAGTTCGGCCCGTCAGGGCCGAATGTGGGAGCGAGCCTGCTCGCGAAAGCGGATTGTCAGGCACCTTTGTATTGAAGGTCTGACGCCTTCGCGAGCAGGCTCGCTCCCACAAGAGTTTGCGGTGAGCTCAGATCGGGTTGGGGCAATCGATAAAGATGTGCTCAAGGGCAAAGCGCTTCGCCAGATACTCACCCAGCGCCTGCACGCCGTAGCGTTCGGTGGCGTGGTGGCCAGCGGCGATGAAGCTGATGTCGTTTTCCCGGGCGCTGTGGAAAGTCTGCTCGGAGGCCTCGCCACTGATGAACAGGTCGACACCCGCCGCCACGCCCTGGTCGATATAACCCTGTCCACCGCCGGTGCACCAGCCGACGCGGCGGATCATGCCGCTGCCTTCGATCAGCAGCGGCTCGCGGCCCATGACTTCCTGCACCTTGCGCGCGAAATCCCGCGCAGTCATTGGCTCATTCAGCGAGCCGACCAGCCCGACGACTTTCGGATTGCTCGGGTCGAGCGGCCCTTCGACAGTGATGTCGAGCTGACGCGCCAGTTGCACGTTGTTGCCGACGTCCGGGTGCAGATCCAGCGGCAGGTGATAGGCGAGCAGACTGATGTCGTGCTTGAGCAGGGTTTTCAAGCGGCGCTGTTTCATGCCGGTGACGCAAGGGTTTTCGCCTTTCCAGAAATAACCGTGGTGGACCAGGATCAGGTCGGCCTCGGCTTCGACGGCGGCGTCCAATAAAGCCTGGCTGGCGGTGACGCCACTGACGATGCGCATCACCTGCGGGCGGCCTTCGACCTGTAATCCGTTGGGGCAATAATCGGCAATTTTCGCACTGCCCAGGTAACGGTCGGCTTCTTCGACGAGGGTGCTGAGGGCAACGGCCATGAAAGACTCCTAAATATCCCGTTCAGAGGCACGCGCGGCCTCGTATAATGCGCGACATTATGGGCGGTCTGACCTCGCCTGCAACCTTTCCAGGAACGTGCTTAATGCTCAAGGCGCTGCGTTTTTTTGGCTGGCCGCTGTTGGCCGGTGTGCTTATCGCTCTGTTGATTATTCAGCGTTACCCCGAGTGGGTCGGGCTGCCGAGCCTCGACGTCAATCTGCAACAGGCCCCTCAGACCACGATCGTGCAGCAGGGGCCGGTGTCCTATGCGGATGCAGTGGGCATCGCCGCGCCGTCGGTGGTCAACCTGTACACCACCAAGGTCATCAACAAACCGGCGCATCCCTTGTTCGAGGATCCGCAGTTCCGCCGCTTCTTCGGTGACAATTCGCCGAAACAGAAGCGCATGGAATCGAGTCTCGGTTCCGGGGTGATCATGAGCCCGGAAGGCTACATCCTCACCAACAACCACGTCACCAGCGGCGCCGACCAGATCGTCGTGGCGCTCAAGGATGGTCGCGAGACGCTGGCACGGGTGATCGGCAGCGATCCGGAAACCGACCTTGCTGTCCTCAAAATCGATCTGAAAAACCTGCCCGCAATCACCGTCGGCCGCTCCGACAGCATTCGCATCGGCGACGTTGCGCTGGCCATCGGCAACCCGTTCGGCGTCGGCCAGACCGTGACCATGGGCATCATCAGCGCCACCGGCCGCAATCAGTTGGGCCTGAACAACTACGAAGACTTCATCCAGACCGATGCGGCGATCAACCCGGGCAACTCCGGCGGTGCGCTGGTCGATGCCAACGGCAACCTCACCGGTATCAACACGGCGATCTTTTCCAAATCCGGCGGCTCGCAAGGCATCGGTTTTGCCATCCCGGTGAAACTGGCGATGGAAGTGATGAAGTCGATCATCGAGCACGGCCAGGTGATTCGTGGCTGGCTGGGCATCGAAGTACAACCGCTGACTCAGGAACTGGCGGAGTCGTTTGGCTTGTCCGGGCGCCCGGGGATTGTCGTCGCCGGAATCTTCCGTGACGGCCCGGCGCAGAAAGCCGGTCTGCAACTGGGCGATGTGATTCTGAGCATCGATGGCGAGCCGGCCGGCGATGGTCGCCGCTCGATGAACCAGGTGGCGCGGATCAAACCGACCGACAAGGTGACAATTCAGGTCATGCGCAACGGCAAGGAGCTGAAGCTGACGGCTGAAATCGGCCTGCGTCCACCGCCGGCACCGGTGAAAGAAAAAGAAGAGTAAAAATGTTTTCGCGCCAGTGGCGCGAATAACAGACATTCTCAACAGGCATGTTATATTGTTTCAATTCTAGCAATTGGAACAACATAACATGTCGTCTCGCAAAAAGGCCTCGCTGCTGGGCCTGACTCTGGGTTTGCTCTGCGATCCCGCCTTCGCCGATGAGCCGCAGCCCGTTGAACTGGAAGCCATCAGCGTCACTTCCGACTACGAATCACCCACCGGCCCGGTCAGCGGTTATCGCGCGACTCGCTCGGCCAGTGCGACCAAAACCGACACGGCGATTCGCGATATCCCACAAGCCATCAGCGTCGTTCCGGCCAGTGTGCTCTCGGATCTGGGCAGCACCAGCGTTGAACGCGCGCTGGATTTTGCCGGCGGCGTATCGAAGCAGAACAACTTCGGCGGCCTGACCCTGTACGAATACAGCGTGCGCGGCTTCACCACCTCGGAGTTCTACAAGGACGGCTTCAGTGCCAATCGCGGTTATCCGAGTACGCCAGATGCGGCCAATATAGAACGCATCGAAGTGCTCAAGGGCCCAGCCGCCAGCCTGTACGGCCGGGGTGATCCCGGCGGCACGGTGAACATCGTCACCAAGAAGCCGCAGCCCGAAGCGTTCACCACTGTGCAAACCAGCGCCGGCAGTTGGGATCGCTACCGCACCGCGCTGGACGTCAACACGCCCCTTGATGACCAGGGCAATGTGCTCTCGCGCATCAACTTCGCCGTAGAAGACAACAACAGCTTTCGCGACCACGTCGACAGCCAGCGGGTATTCGTCGCGCCCTCGATCAGTTGGCAGTTGAACCCGGACACCTCGCTGCTGGTGGAGAGCGAAATCGTCCGTCACAACTCGACGTTCGATCGTGGCGTAGTGGCGCCGAACAACAAGTGGAGCGGCGTATCGCGCTCGACCTTCCTCGGCGAGCCCAACGACGGCAACATCGACAACCACAACAACCTGCTCCAGGCCACTCTTGAACACCATCTGAACGACAGCTGGAAACTGCGCCTGGCCAGTCACTACAAGGAAGGCAAGCTCTGGGGCGACGCTTCCGAAGCACGACCGCTGAACGCCGACGGCCACACGGTCAACCGCCGCTTGCGCGAACGCGATACGAGTTGGCACGACAGCATCACCCAACTGGAACTGCGCGGTCTGTTCGACCTCGGGCCGTGGCAGCATGAATTGCTGATCGGCACCGAGTACGAGAATTACCGCAAGGACGAACGCGTCACCACCATTGCTGGCGGCCCCTACGCCATCGACATCTATAAGCCGGTCTACGGCCAGCCGAAACCCAACGGCGCACGCTCGGGCACCGACTTCTTCGAACACGTCGAAAGTCATGCGCTGAATCTGCAGGACCAGATCATCTTCACCGACAAGCTGCGCGGCATGGTCGGCGCGCGCTTCGAGCATTTCGATCAGCGCATCGACGATCACAGCCGCAACGCCAAAAGCCAGCAGCGCCACGACGCACTGACTCAACGCGCCGGCCTGCTCTATCAGCTCACGCCGAACACCGGCCTGTTCGCCAACGCCTCGACCTCGTTCAAACCGAACAACGGCCTGGATGCCTCCGGCAAATCCTTCGACCCGGAAGAAGGCGTCGGTTACGAAGTGGGGATCAAGAACGAACTGTTCGATGAGCGCGTGAGCAGCACCCTCGCCTTCTTCCACATCGACAAGGAAAACGTTCTCGCCCTCGATCCGGGCACCGACACCAGCCGCGCCATGGGCAAGGCGCGCAGTCAGGGTTTCGATTGGCAAGTGAGCGGTCAGGTGACCGACGCAGTGCGGGTCATCGGCGCCTTCGCCTACATCGACGCCGAGGTGACCAAGGGCGACGCGACCATTCCTACCGGCAGCCGCATCCTCGGCGTGGCCAAACGCAGCGGCAGTCTGCTGGGTGTTTATGAATTTCAGGATGGCCGACTGCGCGGTTCAGACGTCGGTGCAGCGTTCACCTACGTCGGCGATCGCTCGGGCGAATCCGGCAGCGACTTCGAATTGCCGGCCTACCAGACCGTCGACCTGCTCGCGCATTACAAGGCCAGCGACAACGTCACGCTCGGCCTGAACCTGAACAACATCTTCGACGAGAAATACTACGAGCGCTCCTACAGCAACTACTGGGTCAATCCCGGCGAGCCACGCAATTTCACCGTCAGCCTGACACTCAACCTGTAAAAGGACGTCACCATGCACTACGGCAAATCCCTTCTGCTCCTCGCTGCGCTATTCACCGGTCAGGTGTCGGCGCACGGCCTGTGGACAGAGGAGCGACGCGGCAACATCGAAGTGGTCTACGGTCACGGCGCCGAAGACAACGCCTTCATGGCGCAGAAAATCAGCGGTGCCTGGGCTTATGACGCAAGCGGCAAAATGATCCCGGTCAGCGTCGAGCGCCTGGCCGATCATGCCCGTTTGAAACCATTGAAGCCACCGGCGGTGCTGGCCGTGGCGCTGAACAACGGCATGTGGTCGCAGACGGCGGACAAGAAGTGGATCAACGAAGGACGCAGCAAAGTGGCCGGCGCTACCGAGGCCACGCAGACGTTCAAGTACAGCCTGGCGATCTATCAGCCGGGGGCGAAGTTGCCGAAACTGGAGCAGATCAAACTGCTGATCCTGCCGGAGGTCGATCCGCTGACGGTCGGGCCGGGTAAATCGTTACCGGTGCGGGTGCTGCTCGATGGCAAACCGGCGGCGGGGGTGAAGTTGTATGGCGACTATCGCAGCGCGCCAAACACCCTGAGCACCGAGACCGACAAGGATGGGCGTGCGCAGGTGCTGGTGCGTAATGAAGGGTTGAATGTGATTGCGGCGCAGGTTGAAGTGCCGGTGAAGGGCAGCGCTGATGTGGATAGTCGTGGGTTGTTCAGTTCGCTGACTTTCTTGGGCGAGCCGCATCACGAATAAAAGCACACCCTCACCCCAGCCCTCTCCCAGAGGGAGAGGGAGCCGACCGAGTTGTCTTGCGGGATACATCGACCTGAAAGACCGAGTCGATTATGGATTCGGTAAACCAAATTCAGGTCGGTGAAATTCTGCAATATTCCCCATTCAGTCCCCCCTCCCTCCGGGAGAGGGCTAGGGTGAGGGGCTTTTGCTTTTAGAGGTCGCCAAGGCCGTCGATCAACGCCTGATTCTGCTCCGGCGTACCCACCGATATCCGCAAGAACTGCGCAATCCGCTCCTGCTTGAAGTGCCGAACGATCACGCCCTGCTCGCGCAGCTTGGACGCCAGGCCCGCCGCATCATGCTGCGGGTGGCGAGCGAAGATGAAGTTGGCCGCCGACGGCAGCACTTCAAAGCCTTTAGCCTGCAACTGCGCCACCACCCATTCGCGGCTCTCGATCACCTGACGACAGGTCTTGTCGAAATACTCGCGATCGGCAAACGCCGCCGCCGCGCCGACAATCGCCAGACGATCCAGTGGATAGGAGTTGAAGCTGTTCTTGATCCGCTCCAGCGCTTCGATCAGGTCCGGATGCCCTACCGCCAGACCGACACGCAGGCCGGCCAGCGAACGTGACTTGGACAGCGTCTGCGTCACCAGCAGATTCGGATAGCGATCCACCAGACTGATCGCCGTCTCGCCACCGAAGTCGATGTACGCCTCATCCACGACTACGACCGAATCAGGACTGGCCTTGAGGATTTGCTCGACCGCGTCCAGCGCCAGCAGGCACCCGGTCGGGGCGTTCGGGTTGGGAAAAATGATCCCGCCATTCGGTTTGGCGTAGTCGGCCGTGTTGATCTGGAATTGCGCATCCAGCGGCACCGCGTCGAATTCAATGCCGTACAGACCGCAGTAGACCGGATAGAAGCTGTAGCTGATGTCCGGGAACAGCAGCGGCTGATCGTGTTGCAGCAAGCCGTGGAAGATGTGCGCAAGCACTTCGTCCGAACCGTTGCCGAGGAACACCTGACAGGTTTGCACGCCGTAGTATTCGGCCACGGCGTTTTTCAGCAGATCACTGTTCGGGTCCGGGTACAGGCGCAGGTTGTCGTTGAGCTCGGCTTGCATCGCCGCCAGCGCTTTTGGCGACGGGCCATACGGATTTTCATTGGTATTGAGCTTGACCAGTTTGGTCAGCTTCGGCTGTTCGCCCGGCACGTAGGGCACCAGATCCTTGACGAACGGGCTCCAGAATTTACTCATCGCTCAGTTCCCCTGCCCTTTCAGAAAGTCTTGGTCTTTGATGCGGTATTCGGCGCTGCGCGCGTGGGCGCTCAGCGATTCACCACGGGCCAGTACCGATGCTGTTTTGCCCAGCTCGGAAGCGCCGGCCTCGGAGCAGAAGATGATCGACGAGCGCTTCTGGAAGTCGTAGACGCCCAGTGGCGAGGAGAAGCGCGCGGTGCCGGAAGTCGGCAACACGTGGTTCGGACCGGCGCAGTAATCGCCCAACGCTTCGGAAGTGTGGCGGCCCATGAAGATCGCACCGGCGTGACGAATCTGCGGCAGCCAGGCTTGTGGATCAGCGACCGACAATTCCAGGTGTTCCGGGGCGATGCGGTTGGCGACTTCGATGGCTTGAGCCATGTCACTCACCTGAATCAGCGCACCACGGCCATTGATCGAAGTTTCGATGATGGTCGCGCGGTCCATGGTCGGCAGCAATTTATCGATGCTCGCGGCCACCTTGTCGAGGAACTCGGCGTCCGGGCTGACCAGAATCGCTTGCGCGTCTTCGTCGTGCTCGGCCTGGGAGAACAGGTCCATGGCGATCCAGTCCGGATCAGTCTGGCCGTCGCACACCACAAGAATTTCCGAAGGGCCGGCGATCATGTCGATGCCGACCTGGCCGAACACATGGCGCTTGGCCGTGGCGACATAGATATTGCCCGGGCCGACAACCTTGTCGACACGCGGCACGCTTTCGGTGCCATAAGCCAGGGCGGCAACCGCTTGCGCGCCGCCGATGGTGAACACGCGGTCGACACCGGCGATGCAGGCAGCGGCCAGCACCAGCTCGTTGATTTCGCCGCGCGGGGTTGGCACGACCATGACTACTTCCGTCACGCCGGCGACCTTGGCCGGAATCGCGTTCATCAATACCGACGACGGATACGAGGCCTTGCCGCCCGGCACGTACAGGCCGGCACGATCCAGCGGCGTGACTTTCTGGCCGAGCACCGTGCCGTCAGCCTCGGTGTAGCTCCAGGAATTCTGCTTCTGTTTTTCGTGATAGCTGCGCACGCGAGCGGCGGCTTTTTCCAAGGCCTCGCGTTGCGGCACAGTGATGCGGGTCAAGGCCAGCTCCAGGCGCTCGCGCGGCAGGATCAGGTCGGCCATCGAGGCGACTTCGAGGCCGTCGAACTTCTGGGTGAATTCGACCAGCGCCGCGTCGCCGCGCTCGCGCACAGCCTTGATGATGTCCAGCACGCGCTGATTGACCGAGTCGTCAGACACACTTTCCCAGCTCAGCAGATGATCCAGATGATGCGCGAAATCCGGGTCAGCAGCGTTGAGTCGGCGAATTGCAGTGGTTGCGGTCATAGCGAGAGCCTCATAGGAATGGCAAATAACTCAGGCGCCCGAAACTAGCATTCGATCCGCTTGGGCACCTGAGAATTCTGGCTATGAGGCGGATAGACGGCGCGGCCTCGGGCCGCGCAGGTAGATCAGCCGCGGTGTCGCGATTCCACTGCGTTGCGCAGGGTGTCGATCAACGCCTGGATCCGGGCGTGCTGCATTTTCATTGAAGCCTTGTTGACCACCAGACGCGAGCTGATCGTGGCGATCAGTTCCTGGGGTTCCAGGCCGTTGGCGCGCAGGGTGTTGCCGGTGTCGACCACGTCGATGATCTTGTCGGCCAGCCCGATCAGCGGCGCCAGCTCCATCGAGCCGTACAGCTTGATGATGTCGACCTGACGGCCCTGCTCGGCGTAATAACGCTTGGCAACGTTGACGAACTTGGTCGCCACGCGCAGACGGCCCTTGGGCTCGGCCGCACCGATCTTGCCGGCGGTCATCAGCTTGCACTGGGCGATCTGCAGGTCCAGCGGCTCGTACAGGCCCTGACCGCTGTATTCCATCAGCACGTCCTTACCGGCGACGCCGAGGTCGGCCGCGCCATGCTCGACATAGGTCGGCACGTCGGTGGCACGTACGATCAGCAGACGCACGTCGTCCTGGGTCGTGGGAATGATCAGCTTGCGGCTCTTGTCCGGATTCTCGGTCGGCACGATGCCCGCTTCAGCGAGAAGCGGCAGGGTGTCGTCAAGGATGCGGCCCTTGGACAGTGCAATGGTCAACATGGGAAACGTCAGTCCTTATCAAGGTACTCATGCCCGGTCGCAATCGGCGCCGGACACACATCGAGGGTGCGTACACCCTCGACTCGAAACGAATTCAGTGGACACGTCCCTGTGTCCCGATGCAGCGATCAGCCCGGAACGCGACGGATCTTGGCACCCAGCATTTGCAGTTTTTCTTCGATGCACTCGTAACCACGGTCGATGTGGTAGATGCGGTCGATCAGCGTGTCGCCTTCGGCAACCAGCGCGGAAATTACCAGACTGGCCGATGCACGCAGGTCGGTGGCCATGACTGGCGCGCCCTTGAGTTTCTCGATACCGGTGACGATCGCGGTGTTGCCTTCAACCTGGATGTGCGCGCCCATGCGGTGCAGTTCGTACACGTGCATGAAACGGTTTTCGAAGATCGTCTCGATCACCGCACCAGTGCCTTCGGCAATGGCGTTAAGCGAGATGAACTGGGCCTGCATGTCGGTCGGGAACGCCGGGTACGGCGCAGTGCGCACGTTGACCGCTTTCGGGCGCTTGCCGTGCATGTTCAGCTCGATCCAGTCTTCACCGCAGGTGATTTCCGCACCGGCCTCACGCAGCTTTTCCAGTACCGCTTCGAGGATGGTCGGATCGGTGTCCTTGACCTTGACGCGGCCACCGGTCACGGCAGCAGCGACCAGATAGGTGCCGGTTTCGATACGGTCAGGCATGACTTTGTAGAAAGCCGAACCCAGACGCTCGACGCCATCGATGGTGATGGTGTCGGTGCCAGCACCGGAAACCTTGGCGCCCATGGCGTTGAGGAAGTTCGCCAGGTCGACTACTTCAGGTTCGCGCGCGGCGTTCTGCAACACGCTGCGGCCTTTGGCCAGTGCAGCGGCCATCATGATGTTCTCGGTACCGGTCACGCTGACGGTGTCGAAGAAGAAGTGCGCGCCGCGCAGGCCGCCTTCAGGCGCCTTGGCCTTGATGTAGCCGCCTTCGACGTCGATGACCGCGCCCATGGCTTCCAGACCGCGAATGTGCAGGTCGACCGGACGCGAACCGATGGCGCAACCACCAGGCAGTGCGACTTCGGCTTCACCGAAACGCGCGACCATAGGACCCAGTACCAGAATCGACGCACGCATGGTTTTCACCAGTTCGTACGGCGCGATCAGGGTCTTGATGGTGCGCGGGTCGATTTCGACGCTGAGCTTCTCGTCGATCACCGGCTCGATGCCCATGCGCCCGAACAGCTCGATCATGGTGGTGATGTCGTGCAGGTGCGGCAGGTTGCCAACGGTGACCGGGCCATCGCACAGCAAGGTCGCAGCCAGAATCGGCAGGGCGGAGTTCTTCGCGCCGGAAATGCGGATCTCGCCATCAAGACGAGCGCCACCGGTAATAATCAATTTATCCATTAGTATCTCGACGCCCTAGGGCTCAGGTGCGCTCGGCCCAGGCCGCGCGGCTGAAAAATTTCATAGTGACCGCATGGATGCTGCCATCGGTGATCCATGGGTTCAAATGGGCATAGACCTGCTGCTGACGCTTCACCGGGCTCAACGCCGCCAGTTCATCGCTGATCACGTTCAGCTGGAAATTGCAGCCTTCGCCTTCAACTTCTACCAGCGTTCCTGGCAGCTTTCCTTCAAGGAAGCTCTTCACTTCTACGGCCTGCATGCTCAACCTCAATCGGCGCCCTGTGCGCACGGGTCGGACATCATACAAAAAAGCCCCGCGCCTGCGAACCCCGCAACGCAGGACTCTGACGGGGGGCTTCTTTATAGATGATGGTTCAGGGTTGCGCCAACAACTCGGTCAGTTCACTGACCTGAGCGATTTCGCGCATGTCGTCAGGCATCGCGCGAATGCTGACGGCCTTGCCGGCCGCTTGCGCATCACGCATGAAGCACAGCAGCAACGACAGGCCGACGCTGCTGGACTTCTGCACTGCCGAACAATCGATGACCAGCGCCGACGCCTTGCTCGATTTGATCAGCGCCTGCCCTTCCTTGCGCAGGTCCGGCCCGGTGCGGTAATCCAGCACGCCACTGAGCACCAGTTCGTCGACATCACTCATGCGAACTGCCGCCTCACTCATTGCGGTGGCTTCCCGGCGGCTTTGTCGGTTTCTTCCTTTGCCTTGGCGACTTCACCGGCCCAGCCATCGATGGTCTTGTCCAGATCATTGCCATTGCGCTGCATGGCGTCGGCAAACTGGTCACGGAACAGCTTGCCAATGTTGATGCCATTGATGATCACGTTGCGCAGTTTCCACTCGCCGCTGATCTTCTCAAGCGTGTACTGCACCGGATAGATCGCGCCATTGCTGCCCTTGACGGTCATGTTGACGCTGGTGCGCTCGCCCGATTCGTCTTTGGCCGGGTCAACCGTGATGCCCTGGTTGTTGTATTCCAGCAGCGCGTTGCCATAGAACTGGAACAGACCGCGCTTGAAGTTTTCCTGAAAGCGCTGCATCTGCTCAGGCGTGGCATTGCGCGAATACTTCACGGTCATGATGCTTTTGGAGATGCCCTCGGCATCCACCACCGGACCGACAATGTTGTTCAGCGCCGCATAGAAATCCTGCGGATCCTGCTTGTACTTCTCTTTGTTCGCCTGCAAATCGGCAAGCATCCGGTTCGTGGTGTCCTGAATCAGGTCATGAGCCGATTGCCCCGGTGCAGCGTTAGCCATCAACGGCAGGGCCGCGAGCAACACCAACAGGCCACGTCGCAAGATAGAGATCATTCAAAAGCTCCTCATTTGGCGTCTTTGCTAACGGTATTGAGCAGGAATTTACCGATCAGGTCTTCCAGTACCAGTGACGACTGCGTGTCGTGGATGGTTCCACCGTCTTTCAACTGGGTGTCTTCACCGCCGACGCTGATACCGATGTATTTCTCGCCCAGCAGACCCGCGGTCAGGATAGACGCTGTGGAATCGACCGGCAGGTTGTCGACCTTTTTATCCACTTGCAGCGTGACCCGACCGGTGAAGCTGTCGCGATCCAGATCGATAGCGGTGACCTTGCCGATGGTCACACCGGCCATGGTCACTTTGGCTCTGACCGTCAGACCGGCGATATTGTCGAAATACGCATACAACTTGTAAGTGTCGGTGGACGAAGTCGGAGACAGGCCGCTGACGCGCAAGGCGAGCAGCAGCAAAGCCAGGATCCCTGCCAGCAGGAACAGGCCGACACCGATTTCCAGGGTGCGGTTTTGCATCAGAAATCTCCAAACATCAAAGCGGTCAGAATAAAGTCCAGGCCGAGCACTGCCAGCGAGGCAAACACCACGGTCTTGGTGGTGGCACGACTGATCCCCTCGGAAGTGGGCTCACAGTCATAGCCTTGGAATACGGCGATCCAGGTCACCACAAAGGCGAAAACGACACTTTTGATCACGCCATTGAGCACGTCACTGGTGAAGTTCACGCTGTTCTGCATGTTCGCCCAGTACGAGCCTTCATAAACGCCCAGCCAGTCGACTGCCACCCACGAACCGCCCCAGATGCCGACGACGCTGAAGATCATCGCCAGCACCGGCAGGGAAATGAAGCCGGCCCACAGGCGCGGGGCAATGATGTACTTGAGCGGATCGACACCGATCATTTCCAGGCTGGACAACTGCTCGGTGGATTTCATGTTGCCGATCTCGGCGGTCAACGCCGAACCGGCGCGCCCGGCAAACAGCAAGGCGGTGACCACCGGCCCCAGTTCACGCAGCAGCGTCAGGGCGACCATCTGCCCCACCGCCTGCTCTGAACCATAGCTGGAAAGAATGCTGAAGCCCTGCAACGCCAGGACCATGCCGATGAAAATACCGGAGACCACGATGATCACCAGCGACATGACGCCGACCGAATGCAGCTGCTTGACCAGCAGGCCGAAACCACCGCTGATACCGCCACGGCCCAGCAGGGCGTGAAACAGGAACAGGGTCGCTCGACCAAACACCGCGACCGCGTCGATCGCCGATTCGCCGAACCGACGCACGCGTTCCATCAATGAAATTCTGCGCATCAACGCTTCCCCAGAAGATCTGCGCGGTAATCCGTCGCTGGAAAGTGATACGGCACCGGGCCATCGGGATCACCGGTCATGAACTGGCGGATACGCGGATCATCGGAATTCATCAGCTCATCCGGTGTGCCTTGGCCCAGCACCTGACCATCGCCCACTACATAGATGTAGTCGGCAATGCTCGCGGTTTCCGCCAGATCGTGCGAAACCACGATGCTGGTGATGCCCAGAGCATCGTTGAGCAGGCGGATCAGGCGCACCAACACGCCCATGGCGATCGGGTCCTGGCCCACGAAGGGCTCGTCGTACATGAGAATCTGCGGATCGAGGGCAATCGCCCGGGCCAGCGCCACGCGGCGCTTCATGCCGCCGGACAGTTCGTCCGGCATCAGCTCGATGGCGCCACGCAGCCCCACCGCCTGCAATTTCAGCAGGACGATGTCGCGGATCATGTCTTCCGGCAGTTGAGTGTGCACCCGCAGCGGAAAGGCCACGTTCTCGAACACATCGAGGTCGGTAAACAGCGCACCGCTCTGAAACAGCACGCCCATGTGCTTGCGCGCATCGAACAGATCGCTGCGCGACAGCGTCGGCAGGTTCTGCCCGTTGACCCAGACTTCGCCGCCGGACGGCCGCAACTGCGCGCCCATCAGGCGCAGCAGCGTGGTCTTGCCGCAGCCGGAAGGCCCCATGATGCCGGTGACCTTGCCGCGCGGGATGCGGATATCGACGTTATTGAAAATGCTCCGCGCACCGCGCTTGAAGGAGACTCCCTTCAGCTCGACCGCGTAGGCGTTATCGGCACTCATCTAAACTCCTTGCGATGCAGCCTCTCACTGGGATGCCAGACTTTCCTCGGAAACACCTGCATCCCGGGCAGGCCGAACTGGCGGCGAACTATATCACTGCAAAGGCTGAGCGCCCAAGCGAGAACCCGGCCAAGATCGCCGACTGAAGAGGGCCCGAGCGAGTTTCAGAGGGTTTTGGTAACCAGTAATGACAAAGCACGTCGAACTTGCGTGAGGCTTTGCCACATAACCGCTATAATCGCCGCCTTTTCATCGGCCCATACGATTCTGACATGAGCAAAACCCGCGACCTGATTCAATCGGCACAACGCACCATCCGCCTCGAAGTGGAAGCCGTCCAAGGCTTGATGGCCCATATCGACGCCGATTTCGTACGCGCTTGCGAGATGATTCTGGCCAGCAAGGGCCGCGTGGTCGTGGTCGGCATGGGCAAATCCGGGCATATCGGCAACAAGATCGCCGCCACCCTGGCCAGCACCGGCACTCCGGCGTTTTTTGTGCATCCGGCCGAAGCCAGCCACGGCGACATGGGCATGATCACCCGCGACGATGTGATTCTGGCCCTGTCGAACTCCGGCTCGACCAACGAAATCGTAACGCTGCTGCCATTGATCAAACGCCTGGGTATCCAGCTGATCAGCGTCACCGGTAATCCGCAGTCGCCATTGGCGAAGGCTGCCGAGGTCAATCTCAATGTGCATGTCGAGCACGAAGCCTGTCCGTTGAATCTGGCGCCGACCTCTTCTACTACTGCAGCGCTGGTCATGGGCGACGCCCTCGCCGTGGCCTTGCTGGAAGCGCGTGGTTTCACCGCTGAAGATTTTGCCTTCTCGCATCCCGGCGGCGCCCTTGGCCGTCGCCTGCTGCTGAAAGTCGAAAACGTCATGCACGCTGGACAGGAGCTGCCGCAGGTACAACGCGGTACCCTGCTCAAGGACGCGCTGATGGAAATGACCCGCAAGGGGCTGGGCATGACCGCTATTATTGAAGCCGATGGCAAGCTCGCCGGGATCTTCACCGACGGTGATTTGCGCCGCACCCTGGATCGCGCGATCGACATCCGCAGCGCCACCATCGATCAGGTGATGACCGCCCACGGCAAGACCGCCCGGCCCGACATGCTCGCCGCCGAAGCCCTGAAAATCATGGAAGACCATCGAATCAACGCCCTGGTAGTCGTCGACGAGGAGGATCGCCCGATCGGCGCCTTCAACCTCTCCGATCTGCTGCGCGCAGGAGTCATGTAATGAGCAACGATCTGCTGCAACGCGGCAAAGCGATCAAACTGGCAGTCTTCGACGTCGACGGTGTGCTCACCGACGGCCGCCTGTACTTCCTCGAAGACGGCAGCGAGTTCAAGACCTTCAACACCCTCGACGGCCAAGGCATCAAGATGCTGATGAATGCCGGCGTGCAGACGGCGATCATCAGTGGTCGCAAGACCCCGGTGGTCGAGCGCCGCGCGAAGAACCTCGGCATCCCGCACCTGTTTCAGGGGCGGGAAGACAAACTGGTGGTGCTCGACGGCCTGCTCGCGCAACTGGGCCTAAGCTATGAAGAAGTCGCCTATCTCGGTGACGATCTGCCAGACTTGCCGGTGATCCGCCGTGTAGGGCTGGGCATGGCGGTGGCCAACGCTGCCGATTTCGTCCGCGAACACGCCCACGGCGTTACCCGCGCCCGTGGCGGCGAAGGTGCCGCCCGCGAATTCTGCGAATTGATCCTGCGCGCCCAGGGCCGCCTCGAAGCGGCCAACGCCGCGTACCTGTGAGCCTGACCATGTTTAGCAAAAAGTTTCGCAATTTCCTGCTGTTCGGCTGCATCGCGGCGATTTTCGCTGCGGTCGGCTACTGGAACATCAGCCCGGAACGCTTCCTCGACAAGCCACCGGTTTCGGCTGCCGAGAATCCGATCGACTGGTACGCGACCAACACGCATACCATTCAGTACCTGCCGGACGGCAAGGTGCAGTACGAGATGACTTCCGACAAGGCCGAGCACGTCAAGGCTACAGATGTCACCCTGGTGACCAAGCCTGATTTGAACATGTATCGCGGCACCGACTTCCCGTGGCACGTGACCAGTGAGCGCGGCGAAGTGAATTCCGGCGGTACCGAAGTGGAATTGATCGACTCGGTACGCGTACAGCGCACCGACGAGAAACAGCGCGGCACCCTGATCACCAGCACCCGCATGACCGTGTTCCCGCAGCAGGAATATGCGCAGACTGCGCAACCCGTTAGAATCGAGGGCGCTGGCGGCGTATCGACTGGCGTCGGAATGAAAGCGTACCTGAAGGACAGCAGGATACACCTGCAATCGAACGTAAGAGGACAGTATGAGGCTCGTTAAAACCCTCCCTATTTTGCTCAGTCTGGGCGCAGCACTGGGAAGCGCGAGCGCCTGGTCCCTGCCGAACGATCAGCAGCAGCCTATCCGCATTCAGGCCGACGACGCCCAACTGGACGACAAGAATGGCATTGCCACCTATAAAGGTGACGTGATCATTACCCAAGGCTCGATGATCGTTAAAGGCAACACCGTGACCATGACGCGCGCGCCCAATGGCGACATCGATGTGGTGACCTCGGTCGGCAACCTGGCCTATTTCGAGCAGTTGCAGACCCAGGGCGACGCCAACCCGGTCAAGGGCTACGGCGTGACGATTCAATACCACGCCCAGCAGAATCGGGTGGTGCTGATCGACAAGGCCAAGGTTATCGACAAGGACAAC
Source organism: Pseudomonas glycinis (assembly GCF_054871425.1). Taxonomy (NCBI): domain Bacteria; kingdom Pseudomonadati; phylum Pseudomonadota; class Gammaproteobacteria; order Pseudomonadales; family Pseudomonadaceae; genus Pseudomonas; species Pseudomonas glycinis. Next base: position 58,850 of record NZ_JBTYHF010000011.1, read on the forward strand.
AACGTCACCCAGGGCGAAAAAATCGTCTACGACACCGTGAAGAAACTGGCCAGCGCCGGTCGCGCCACGGGCAGCAAGGTCACCGAATCGCGCCCGCGCATCGACATGGTGATCCAGCCGAAGAAGAAAACCGAAGAGAAATCCCAGTAATGGCAACTCTGAAAGCTCAGCACCTGGCCAAGGCCTATAAAAGCCGCCAGGTCGTGCGTGACGTCAGCCTGTCGATCGACAGCGGGCAGATCGTCGGCTTGCTCGGCCCGAACGGCGCAGGCAAGACCACGTGCTTCTACATGATCGTCGGCCTGGTGCAGGCGGATCAGGGCCGTGTGCTGATCGATGATCTGGACGTCAGCCACCAGCCGATGCACGGCCGCGCCAAGGCCGGTATCGGCTATCTGCCGCAAGAAGCGTCGATCTTCCGAAAACTGTCGGTCGCCGACAACATCATGGCGATCCTCGAGACCCGCCCGGAGCTGGACAAGGCCGGTCGGCGCAAGGAGCTGGAAAGCCTGCTGCAGGAATTCCACATCAGCCACATCCGCGACAACCTCGGCATGAGCCTGTCCGGTGGTGAGCGCCGCCGGGTGGAAATCGCTCGCGCCCTGGCCACTGCGCCGAAATTCATCCTGCTCGACGAACCGTTCGCCGGTGTCGACCCGATCTCGGTCGGCGACATCAAGCAGATCATCCACCACCTCAAGGCCAAGGGCATCGGTGTGCTGATCACCGACCACAACGTCCGTGAGACGCTGGATATCTGCGAAACCGCTTACATCGTCAACGACGGTCAACTGATCGCAGAAGGTGATGCCGAGACCATCCTGGCCAACGATCTGGTCAAGGAAGTGTATCTGGGTCACGAGTTCCGCCTGTAAGCGCGACAGCGCTGTATCGATTCAAGGCGCATTTATCCGCTTTAATTGTTACGGCGCTCTAGGCAAACACTTCAGTTTCAGGCATATAATTTGCTTAAGTTTGGCGCTTCGGCGCCCTGTAGTGGATGGCGCAAAGCGCCGGCGAATAAGGTGTTAAGCCCCTGCCATGAAACCATCGCTAGTCTTGAGAATGGGCCAGCAGCTGACGATGACACCGCAGCTGCAACAGGCCATCCGCCTGCTCCAATTGTCGACCCTGGACCTGCAACAGGAGATCCAGGAGGCTCTGGAATCCAATCCGATGCTCGAACGCCAGGAAGAAGGCGACGACTTCGACAATGCCGATCCTCTGGCCGACAACGCCGAACAGAAGCCCGCCGAAATCCAGGAACCCTCCTACCAGGAAACCGCCCCGACGGTGGACAACCTCGAGGATGGCGAGTGGAACGAGCGCATCCCCAACGAACTGCCAGTGGATACCGCCTGGGAAGACGTCTACCAGACCAGCGCCAGCAGCCTGCCGAGCAGCGATGACGATGAGTGGGATTTCACCACCCGCACATCCGCCGGCGAGAGCCTGCAGAGCCATCTGCTTTGGCAACTGAACCTGGCGCCGATGTCCGACACCGATCGCCTGATCGCCGTGACCCTGATCGACTGCATCAACAATCAGGGCTATCTGGACGAAACCCTCGAAGAAATTCTTGAAGCGTTCGATCCTGAACTGGACATCGAGCTCGACGAGATCGAAGCCGTCCTGCATCGCATCCAGCAATTCGAGCCTGCCGGGATCGGCGCCCGCAACCTCAGCGAATGCCTGCTGCTGCAATTGCGTCAGTTGCCCGCGAAGACGCCGTGGCTGACCGAGGCCAAGCGTCTGGTAGCCGATTACATCGACCTGCTCGGCAGTCGCGATTACAGCCAGTTGATGCGCCGGATGAAGCTCAAGGAAGACGAGCTGCGCCAGGTCATCGAACTGGTGCAGAGTCTCAATCCGCGTCCCGGTTCGCAGATCGAGTCGACCGAAGCCGAATATGTCATTCCCGATGTGATCGTGCGCAAGGACAACGAGCGCTGGCTGGTCGAGCTGAACCAGGAATCGGTGCCACGTCTGCGCGTCAATGCCCAGTACGCCGGGTTTGTGAAACGTGCCGACACCAGCGCCGACAACACTTTCATGCGCAACCAGTTGCAGGAAGCCCGCTGGTTCATCAAGAGCCTGCAGAGCCGCAACGAAACCCTGATGAAAGTGGCCACGCAGATCGTCGAACATCAGCGCGGTTTCCTCGAGTACGGCGACGAAGCGATGAAGCCGTTGGTATTGCATGACATCGCCGAAGCGGTCGGCATGCACGAATCGACGATTTCCCGGGTGACCACACAGAAATTCATGCATACCCCGCGCGGTATTTATGAGCTGAAATACTTTTTCTCCAGCCACGTCAGCACCTCCGAAGGCGGCGAATGCTCGTCCACGGCGATCCGCGCGATCATCAAAAAACTGGTCGCCGCGGAAAATCAGAAAAAGCCGTTGAGTGACAGCAAGATCGCTGGTTTACTGGAGGCACAAGGCATTCAGGTGGCTCGCCGCACCGTCGCCAAGTACCGCGAATCCCTCGGAATCGCGCCTTCGAGCGAACGCAAGCGGTTGATGTAAGCCACGTTACAGCGTTCCAGTGGCAGGCTTTTCGGCCTGCCGCTTTATGCTCTGGCAACGAAGGAGAAGCTGTATGCAAGTCAACATCAGTGGACACCAACTGGAAGTGACCCAACCTCTGCGTTCCTACATCGAGGAAAAACTCCAGCGACTGGAGCGACATTTCGACAAGATCACCAACGTGCAGGTCACGATGTGCGTCGAAAAGCTGAAGCAGAAGATCGAAGCCACCTTGCATATCCCCGGCAGCGAAGTGGTCGCCAACGCAGAAGATACCGACATGTACGCTGCGATCGACTCACTCACCGACAAGCTGGATCGCCAACTCAAAAAGCATAAGGAAAAGACCCAGAGCCTCCTCCAGGGCGCGACCGGTCGTTAACACCCCTATCCCATGATCCGACTTGAAACCATCCTGACCCCCGGCCGTTCCCAAGTGAACGCGCCGGGCGGCAGCAAGAAAAAAGCCCTCGAACAGATTGCCAACCTGATCCACCGCGAAGTGCCGGATCTGGCGATGCAGGAAGTCTTCGAGGCGCTGATCGCCCGTGAAAAACTCGGTTCCACCGGTTTTGGCAACGGCATCGCCATTCCCCACTGCCGCCTCAAGGGCTGCACGGCACCAGTCAGTGCCCTGCTGCATCTTGAAGCCCCAATCGATTTCGACGCCATCGACGGCGCTCCGGTGGACCTGCTATTCGTACTGCTTGTCCCGGAAGCCGCAACCGACGCGCATCTGGAGTTGTTGCGCCAGATCGCCAGCATGCTCGACCGCAAGGAAGTTCGTGAAAAACTGCGCAGCGCCGCGAGCAACGAAGCCTTGTACCAGGTTGTACTGGACGAGCAGAACGGGCACTAATCATGCGTTTGATCATTGTCAGTGGCCGTTCGGGCTCGGGTAAAAGTACCGCCCTGAATGTCCTTGAGGACAACGGCTACTACTGCATCGACAATCTGCCGGCCGGTTTGCTGCCGGAACTGGCCGAGCGTGCGCTGATTCACACGGAACTGGCGCAGCCGCTGGTCGCCGTGTCGATCGATGCGCGCAACCTGCCCAGCCATCTGTCACGCTTCCCTGAGTTGCTCGAAGACGTGCGTGCCAAGCATATCAAGTGCGATGTGCTGTACCTGGACGCCGACGAGGAAACCCTGCTCAAGCGTTTTTCCGAGACCCGTCGTCGTCACCCGCTGAGCAACGCCAATCGCTCACTGGCCGAGGCGATTCACGACGAAACCGCCCTGCTTGGTCCGATCGCCGATCTGGCCGACCTGAAAATCAACACCACCAGCCTGAATCTGTATCAACTGCGCGATACCCTGAAGTTGCGTCTGTTGAATCAGCCTGAGCCCGGCACGGCGTTTCTGGTTGAATCATTTGGCTTCAAGCGCGGCATGCCGGTCGACGCCGACCTCGTGTTCGATGTGCGCTGCCTGCCCAATCCGTACTGGAAACCCGAGCTGCGCGCTCAGTCCGGCCTCGATGCCCCTGTGGCCGATTATCTGGCGCAGCAGCCGGATGTCGAAGAAATGTATCAGGACATCTACGCCTACCTGAACAAGTGGCTGCCACGTTTCGCCGCCAGCAACCGCGCCTACGTGACCATTGCCATCGGCTGCACCGGCGGGCACCACCGCTCCGTCTACCTGACCGAACGTCTGGGCCAGGCCCTGCAGAAAACCCTGAAGAACGTCCAGGTTCGCCACCGCGACCTCACCTAAAGGATCCACACCGCGATGCCTGCTCGTGAAATCGAAATCATCAATAAGCTGGGTCTGCATGCTCGGGCATCGGCCAAATTCGTCGGCGTGGCCGGTCAGTATCCAGACTGCACGATCCGGGTGGGACGCACACCTGAAACGACTGTCGACGGCAAGAGCATCATGGCAATGATGATGCTCGCGGCGGGTAAAGGCACCAAAATCCATTTGAGCACCGAAGGCGAACAGGCTCAGGAAGCCATGGACGCATTGGTCGATCTGATCGAAAGATATTTCGACGAAGGTGAATAATCCGCGAGGCGGGGACACTGTTCCTCGCCTCCATTCACCCCAACGCCGTATCCATCACCATCATCAAACAAAACCCGACCAACAGGCCCAGACTTGCCAGCTTGTCATGCCCATGACGGCGCGACTCCGGAATCACTTCGTGGGTCACCACTAGCAACATCGCCCCGGCCGCCAACGCCAGTCCCAGCGGCAACAGCACTTGAGCCAGACTCACCAGCCACGCGCATACCAGTGCAAATACCGGTTCGACCAGCCCAGACGCCGCGCCGATGAGAAACGCCCTGAACCGTGACATCCCCGCCCCGGCCAGCACCAACGCAATCACCAGCCCTTCCGGCACATCCTGCAACGCAATGCCCATCGCCAGACTGTCGGCGTCCGCCATCCCGCCGCCGGCAGACACCCCGACCGCCATGCCTTCCGGAATGTTGTGCGCGATGATGGCGAACACGAACAGCCAGATTCGTGGTGGAATCACCGGATGCTCCAGCGTGCCGACGAGCATCTCCGGCGAGGCACCCGAAACGCGCCGATCCACCAGATACAGACCGAACGCGCCGAGCAGGATGCCGAAGCAGATCAGGCCACTGGCGGCCCACGGCGTAAGACCAAGACTCTCCGCCGCAGCAATGCCGGGCACGATCAGCGAAAACGCCGTCGCCGCCAGCATCACCCCGGCACCAAATCCCAGCAAGGTGTCGCTGAGTGCCTGCGGCATGCGCCGGACCACCAGCACCGGCACGGCGCCAAGCGCCGTGCCCAAGGCGCAGATGGCACCGCCCTGCAAGGCGCGCAACAGCCGCGGTTCCAGATTCAGCCACTGCAAACCGTGGGCGACCAGCAAAGTCATCCCCGCCAGCAGCAACAGCGAGCCCACCGCGTAACGAAACATGCGCCCGCTGCCAATCGCCAGTGTTTCCGTGCCCATAGTCAGCCCTGATTGTTTTTATTGAAGGCTTAAACCAGTGCGGCCTGATAGCGCGCAGCAACTTCCGGCCAGTTGATCACGTTGTAGAACGCGTTGATGTATTCCGGGCGACGGTTCTGGTAACGCAGGTAGTAAGCGTGCTCCCAGACGTCGAGACCAAGGATTGGTGTGTTGCCGGTCATCAGCGGGCTGTCCTGATTGCCGCTGCTTTCCACGACCAGTTTTTTCTCCGGTGTCACGCTGAGCCAGGCCCAACCGCTGCCGAAACGGGTCAGCGCGGCCTTGGTGAAGGCTTCCTTGAAACTGTCGAGTCCGCCCAGTTGCTCGTCGATGGCCTTGGCCAGAGCGCCGTTGGGCTTGCCGCCACCGTTGGGCACCATCACTTCCCAGAACAGCGAATGGTTGGCGTGGCCGCCGCCCTGATTGATCACCGCCGCGCGAAGTTTTTCCGGCAGCTGCTGGACGCTGGCGACGAGTTTTTCCACCGGCCACTCGGCAAACTCGGTGCCTTCCACGGCGGCATTGAGGTTGTTGATGTAGGTCTGGTGATGCTTGGTGTAATGGATTTCCATGGTCTGCGCATCGATGTGCGGCTCGAGGGCATCGTAGGCATAAGGCAAGGCAGGCAAGGTAAAAGCCATTTCAGTGGACTCCATACTGATGGGGATTTGAGGCGCGGCGGGCATTGCCGGTGTCCGGATGCAGCAGGCGCTGGGTGCGCGGGTACTCGCCGTGCTCGCTGATGAAATTCAACAGTTCGACGTAGGTTTTGCTGCTCTGGCGCAACGCCGCCTCACGCAGCGCCGGGCGAAGGCGTTCGTCCTGCATGGTCTGCAACAAACGTTGATGGATAGCGCACAGGTATTCGGCGCTCTCCTCCGGTTGGTTCAGGCGCAAATGCAGGTCGGCGAGGTTGTGATGAGAGACGACGCAGGCCGCCACCGCTTCGTCGGCATCCGCCCAGCGTTCGAACAACACTTGCGCCAGGGCCAGGGCTTGCAGGTAAGCCTCACGGGCGTCGATCAGTTCGCCCAGCATGAAGCAGCGATTGGCCCGTTCGATCGTGCGTTTCCAGTGCTCCATGGTGAGCCTCCAAAGCGGTTGCGGGGTTTACACGCCGCCGGCGGTGAGTTTCTCGGGGTTGAGCAACTCTTCCAGCTGGCTGCGCGACAGGTCGGTGTGTTCCAGAGCGACGTCGATCACCGCGCGGCCTTCCTTGTAGGCCTGCTTGGCGATTTCGGCGGCTTTCTGGTAACCGATGATGGGGTTGAGCGCGGTGACCAGAATCGGGTTGCGCGACAACGCTTCTTGCAAGCGCGATTCGTTGACCTTGAAAGTAGCGATTGCCTTGTCACCGAGCAGGCGACTGGAATTGGCCAGCAGTTCGATGCTGCTCAGCAGGTTGTGCGCGATGATCGGCAGCATCACGTTCAGTTCGAAGTTGCCGGATTGGCCGGCCACGGTGATCACCGAGTCGTTGCCGATCACTTGCGCAGCGACCATCGCTGTGGCTTCCGGGATCACCGGGTTGACCTTGCCGGGCATGATCGATGAACCCGGTTGCAGCGCTTGCAGTTCAATTTCGCCGAGGCCGGCCAGGGGACCTGAGTTCATCCAGCGCAGGTCGTTGGCGATTTTCATCAGCGACACCGCAGTAGCTTTGAGCTGGCCGGAGACAGAGACCGCAGTGTCCTGCGAGCCAATCAGCGCGAACAGATCCTTGCCCGGGGTGAACTGCACGTCGGTCAGTTGGCTCAGATGCCGACTGAATCGCGCGGCGAACTCCGGATGCGCATTGATCCCGGTACCGACCGCGGTGCCGCCCTGCGACAGCGCTTGCAGGCTTGGCAGCAAATCCTGCAGATGGCCGATATTGGCCTTGAGCTGCTGCGCCCAACCGTTGAGCACCTGGCTCATGCGCACCGGCATCGCGTCCATCAGGTGGGTGCGCCCGGTCTTCACATGGTGATGCACTTGCTCGGCCTTGCGCTCGATGGCCTGGACCAGATGCAACAGCGCCGGCAGCAATTGTTCATGCAGCGCCAGCGCGGCGCTGACGTGGATGGTGGTCGGGATGATGTCGTTGCTGCTTTGCCCGCAGTTGACATGATCATTGGCGTTGACCGGCTCGCCGAGCATGCGACTGGCCAGCGTCGCGATCACTTCGTTGGCGTTCATGTTCGAGCTGGTGCCGGACCCGGTCTGGAAGATATCCACCGGGAAATGCTGCATGAAATCGCCTTCGAGCAGACCTTGCGCGGCATCACTGATGGCTTTGCCCTGGGCCGCGCTGATCTGGTTCAGCTCAACGTTGGCCCGGGCAGCGGCGGCTTTGGCGAGGATCAGCGCGCGGACGAACTGCGTCGGCATCGGCTTGCCGCTGATCGGGAAGTTGTCCACGGCGCGCTGGGTCTGCGCGCCATAGAGCGCATCGACCGGCACCTGCAGTTCGCCCATGCTGTCGCGCTCAATACGTGTCTTGGTCATGCGAATGTCCTTGCAGCAAATCAATGAGAGGAATCGACGGTTGCAACTCGCAAGTGGCGAGCTGCCAGGTGTAGCGTTGCCAGCGCCGCAAGCGGCATTGGCATAGAGACAGGCGCTCCATTTCACGCAAGGGGCGCCAGGCTTGATCGAGACAGACGCTGCGCCAGTGCCACGGCAACGCGATGTCGGTGGCGGTATCGAGCAGCAGACGGAAAGACGTTTCGGCGACGGTCCAGGGCGAAGTGGCCGTGCAACAGGACAGATAGCGTCCTTCGGCGAGGTAGTGTTCGATCAGGCGCGGTTCGTCAGGATCCAGCGCGCAACGGATCTGGCGGCTCATCCAGCGCCAGCTTTCGAGGTAGGGCTGCTCGTGCAAGGCAGAACTCATGATCCGGGACTCGTTCGGAGATGAGATTTATTATTAGATGATAATGATAACCAACACAAGCACTCGAGTTTGCGCTGCACACTTGTGGGAGCGAGCCTGCTCGCGAATGCGCTGTGTCAGTCAGCACATTTACAACTGATCCACCGCTTTCGCGAGCAGGCTCGCTCCCACAGGGGATTTGTGCGAAGCGAATAAAAAAGGCGCGCCATCCAGAACGGATGGCGCGCCTTTTTTTGTTGGCGGATTCGCGGCTTAGCTGCCGGCGACAGTCATCCGCTCGATCAATACAGACCCGGTGCGGATGTTGCTGCGCAGCTCCAGATCATTACCCACCGCGACAATCTGCTTGAACATGTCGCGCATGTTGCCGGCGATGGTCACTTCCTGCACAGCGAACTGGATCTCGCCGTTCTCCACCCAGAAGCCCGCCGCACCGCGCGAATAGTCGCCGGTGACCATGTTCAGGCCGTGGCCCATCAATTCGGTGACCAGCAGTCCTCGGCCCATGCGCTTCAACAACGCTGCCTGATCCTCATCACCGTGGGTGACGAACAGGTTGTGCACCCCGCCCGCGTTGGCGGTGCTCGGCATGCCCAGTTTGCGCCCGGAATAGGTGCCGAGGATGTAGGAGACCAACTCGCCCTTTTCGACGAACGGTTTCGCGTAAGTCGCCAGGCCATCACCGTCGTAGGAAGCACTGCCCATGGCACGCATCAGATGCGGACGCTCATCAATGGTCAGCCATTCCGGGAACAGCTTCTGCCCCAGTGTGCCTTCGAGAAACGACGATTTGCGATACAGACTGCCGCCGGATACTGCCGAGAGGAAGCTGCCGAACAGACCGCCCGCCAGTTCGGCGGAAAACAGCACCGGCACCTCGCATGTCGGCACCGGCCGCGCGCCCAGACGGCTCGCCGCCCGTTGCGCGGCACGCTGGCCGATGCTCACCGGATCGGCGAGCAGACTGCCCTGGCGATTGACGTCATACCAGTAATCGCGCTGCATCTGGCCGTCGGCTTCAGCGATCATCACGCAACTCAGGCTGTGCCGGGTCGACGCGTAGCCGCCGATGAAACCGTGGCTGTTGCCGTAAACCCGGCAGCCCTGATGGGTGCTGAGGGTGGTGCCGTCGGCGTTCTTGATCCGCGCATCAGCATCGAACGCCGCGGCCTCGCAGAGCAAAGCCTTCTCAATGGCCTGCTCCGGGGTGATGTCCCATTCGTGGAACAGGTCGAAATCCTGCACATCCCTGGCCATCAGTGCGGCGTCGGCGAGGCCCGAGGCTTCATCTTCGGAAGTGTGCTTGGCGATGGCCAGTGCTGCTGCGACGGTTTCACGAATCGCCTCCGGCCCGGTGGCCGAGGTGCTGGCCGAGCCTTTGCGCTGGCCGACATACAAGGTAATGCCAAAACCCTGATCACGATTGAATTCAACGGTTTCGACCTCGCGCTGACGCACCGAAGTCGACAGCCCCTGCTCCAGCGACACCGCGACTTCACAGGCGCTGGCGCCCTGGCGCTTGGCTTCGGCGATGATCTGCTCGACCTGTTCTTGCAGTGCCGGCAATGCCTGCGGGCCGACGCTTTGAACTGCACTCATGCTCATCTCCACTCAAATTCTGCTTTCGGCTGGGGTCATCGAGCGACCGGGCCGGACAAGCGGCCCCCGACTGGTTATCATGGCGGCGTTTCTTTGCGGACTGCCACCATGGTTGATTCTTACGACGACTCCCTCGATACGGGAGAAAAAAGCAAATCTCAGGTCAAACGCGAGTTGCATGCGCTGGTTGACCTCGGCGAGCGCCTGACCACACTCAAGCCTGATCTGGTCGCCAAACTGCCGTTGACCGACGCTTTGCGCCGGGCATTGGCCGATGCGCCCAAGCACACCGCGAACATCGCGCGTAAACGGCATTTGCAGTTCATCGGCAAACTGATGCGCGACCAGGACACTGACGCGATTCTGACTCTGCTCGATCAACTCGATGCCTCCACTCGCCAGTACAACGAGCGTTTCCATAATCTGGAACGCTGGCGTGACCGCCTGATCGCGGGCGATGACGCCGTGCTGGAGAAATTCGTCATCGAATACCCGGACGCCGATCGCCAGCAATTGCGTTCCCTGATCCGTCAGGCCCAGCATGAGGTTGCGCAAAACAAACCACCTGCTTCGAGCCGCAAGATCTTCAAATACATTCGGGAGCTGGACGAGACTCAACGCGGCCTGCGTTGAAAATCGCCACCGGGTGGCCGTCCTGCGCGCCACCCGAAAGCCCCGCCGCTCTTATGCGCCCGTGCCACCCACGGTAATCGCATCGATTTTCAGCGTTGGCTGGCCGACACCCACCGGCACCGACTGCCCATCCTTGCCGCACGTACCCACACCGCTGTCCAGCGCCAGATCGTTACCGACCATCGACACCCGGCTCATCGCCTCGGGGCCGTTGCCGATCAATGTCGCGCCTTTGACCGGTGCGGTGATCTTGCCGTCCTCGATCAGATAAGCCTCGCTGGTGGAGAATACGAACTTGCCGCTGGTGATATCGACCTGACCGCCGCCGAGGTTCGCGCAGTAGATGCCCTTCTTCACCGAAGCGATGATTTCCGCCGGATCACTTTCGCCACCGAGCATGTAGGTGTTGGTCATCCGTGGCATCGGCAGGTGCGCGTAGGATTCGCGACGACCGTTACCGGTGCGTGCCACGCCCATCAGGCGCGCATTGAGCTTGTCTTGCATATAGCCCTTGAGTACGCCGTTTTCGATCAGCGTGGTGCACTCGGTCGGCGTGCCTTCGTCATCGACGCTCAGCGAACCGCGACGGCCGCTCAAGGTGCCGTCATCGACGATGGTGCAAAGTTTGGAGGCAACCATTTCACCCATGCGCCCGCTGTAGGCCGAGCTGCCCTTGCGGTTAAAGTCGCCTTCCAGACCGTGACCGACCGCTTCGTGCAGCAGCACCCCGGACCAGCCGGAACCGAGCACCACCGGCAAGGTACCGGCCGGCGCCGGAATCGCTTCCAGATTCACCAGCGCCTGGCGCAGCGCTTCGCGGGCATAACCCATGGCGCGGTCTTCGGCGAGGAAGTAGCGGTAATCGGTACGCCCACCGCCGCCGTGCCCGCCGCGTTCGCGACGGCCATTTTGTTCGACGATGACGCTTACGTTGAAACGCACCAGTGGACGCACGTCGGCGGCCAGGCCACCGTCGGTGGAGGCAACCAGGATTCGCTCCCAGACCCCGGCCATGCTCACGCTGACCTGCTGAATCCGTGGGTCGAGTGCGCGGGTGGCGACGTCGATGCGTTTGAGCAACTCGACTTTTTCCGCGCGGCTGAGCACTTCCAGCGGGTTATCGGGCGCGTACAGTTGCGCGACGTCCTGGCTGGTGAACGCCTGCACGGTGCCGTTCTGCCCGGCGCGGGAGATCGAACGCGCCGCACGCGCCGCTGCACCGAGGGCCTCGAGGGTGATCGCGTTGCTGTAGGCAAAACCGGTTTTCTCACCGGACTGCGCGCGCACGCCGACACCCTGATCGAGGTTGAAGCTGCCTTCCTTGACGATGCCGTCTTCCAGCGCCCACGACTCGGAAATCTGGCCCTGGAAATACAGGTCGGCGGCATCGATGCCCGGCCCGGCCAGATCGCCGAGCACGCCTTGCAGGCTCTCGATCGTGACACCGCCGGGTGCCAACAGGTGATCACTGACTGAGGACAACAACTCGCTCATAGGTTTACGCCTTAAATTCGTGTTCTGAAGCAGGCCGCTGGGCGCCCTGCGAGAAAAACCGCCGATGACGCGTCACCGGCATGCGCGCCCGGATGGACGCTTGTTCATCGCTGTCGCGGGCGGCCATCAACACCGCCTCGCCTTGATCCTGCTGGGCCAGCACACGCCCCCACGGATCGACAATCGCCGCATGCCCGAAGGTCTCGCGTGGCCCCGGATGACTGCCGCCCTGTGCGGCCGCGAGGATATAACACTGTGTTTCGATGGCCCGCGCGCGGATCAGTACATCCCAATGCGCGGCGCCGGTTACGGCCGTAAACGCCGACGGTGCGGTAATCAATTCGGCACCGGCGGCACGCAATTCACTGTACAGCTCCGGGAAACGCAAGTCGTAACACACGCTCAGACCGACGCGCCCCACCGGCGTATCCGCCACCACTACATTACCGCCATAAGCATAGTCATCGGATTCACGGTATTGGCCGCGATTGTCGGCGACATCGACATCGAACAGATGCAGCTTGTCATAGCGCGCGACGATCTCGCCGTATTCATTGATCAACAACGAGCAGGCATTGGCTTTGGCCGTGGGTTGACCCAACGGTGGCAACGGCAATGTGCCGGCGACTATCCATAAGGTGAGGTCGCGGGCGGTCTGTTTCAACCAGGGCAGGATCGGCCCTTCGCCCAAGGCCTCGGCGCGGCCGATATCAGCGACGTCACGACGGCCCATGGCGGCGAAGTTTTCCGGCAGCACCGCGAGTTTCGCCCCGCCGGCGGCGGCCTGTTCAAGCAGGCGTCGGGCCTGGGCCAGATTGGCCGGCACGTCACTCTGGCTGACCATTTGAATCACCGCTAAAGACATGGCCGCTCCTCGGGATTTGCATATGACTGTGTAGGAGCTGCCGAAGGCTGCGATCTTTTGATTTTTTTTAGAGCCAGATCAAAAGATCGCAGCCTTCGGCAGCTCCTACAGGGGTAGTGTCTGCTAGTTAAAAAGGCTTGTCGAAGGTGATTTTCGGCTCTTTCCATGGGCCTTTGACGGTGTACTTGACGCTGGCGAAGCGCGCCACGCGGTCGCCGATCAGCTTGTCGATGAGGAACAGCGCGCCGCCGACCGCCGGTGCGCCGACGAGCAGCGCGGCGATCGGCAGGTTGTTGGTCACCGGCAACGTCACCAGCAATTTTGCATCGACCTTGTCACCGACCAGATCCAGCGTGCCGTCCAATTCCAGATTGCTCGAAGGCCCGGTCAGGCGAATCGGCTCACGTGTCACGTAGACACCATTGTTCGCCACCAGCAGACCTTTGACCCGGTCGTAGCTCAGGCCTTTTCCGAACAGGTCGGAGAAGTCCAGACGCAGGCGCCGGCCGATCGAGTTGAAGTTGAGCAGACCGAACACCCGCAGCGCCTGAGCACCACCTTCCACTTCAACGAACTGGCCCTTGTTCAGCGAGGCGTCGAGGGTGCCGGAGAAGCGCTTGGTCGCCAGCCACGCCGGCGAGCCCGGCCAACGTCCATCGACGTCCATATGGAATTCTTCGCTGGTCACGCTCGGCGCGAAGCCCCAGCCTTTGAGCACGTCGGCCAGATTCTTGCCGCCAATGCGGCCCTTGTACCAACTGCTGGTCGCCCCCGGCGCGCCTTCCCAGCCGCCGTTGCCTTGCAGGAGGATTCCCTTGAGGCCCATATCGAGGTTGTTCAGTGCGATGCCCTTGGCGGTCGGCCGCACTTTCAGCGACCAGCCACCCACCAGATCGGGGCCGAGGAACAATTGATTGAGGGTGATATCCAGCGCCGGGATTTTCGTCGGATCGACTGACGCCAATGGATCCGGCGCGTTCTCGTCAGCCTGCACCGCCGGGTCCGGCGCCGGCAGTTTCACGTATTGCAGATTCACCGCAATCGGCACGCCGTTGGCGTCCGGCAGGCTGGCCGTGCCCTTGGCCTGCTGACTATCGAGAGCGAGATTCCATGCGCCGGGCTTGCGATTGATCTGCACCGAGGCCTGATCCAGCGTGGTGCCGAGCGCGGTCAATTTGCCGACTTTGATGTCAGCACTGCTCAGCAGTTGTTTGGCGCTGCCGCCCGGATCCCCGCCAGCGTACTTGCTGGCCAGATCCTGCCACGGCGCGACGTCCAGTTCCGACAGCACCCCGCGAATGCGCAGGCCCTTGGCGCCCGGCAACACCGCTTCGCCAGCACCGAGAAACAGTTCGCCACGGCCATCGGCAAAATTACTCGGCGGCGCGGCAAAGGTGAAATTGGCCAGTTGATCGTAATTGACCCAGTAACGCCGCTCCTGCCCTTGCAAGGTCATGCGGAATACCGTGTCACGCCCGACATCGGCGGCCATGCCGAACGGCGCCGGCAGATCCACCGCCACGCCTTTGAGGCTGGAGCTGACCAGCAACTGGCTGTCGGCCCCGGAAAGATTCAACTGCAACTGATACGGAATCGTTCCGGACACCGGCAACGGCTGGGTCACGCCCAGCCAGTCGGTGAGCTTTTTGACTTCAACCTGTCCGGATGCGGCGACGCGAGTCTTGATCTGATTGGGGCTGCCGTCGGCGAAGATCTGCGCAGTGAACGGTTTGTCGAAGGCCCGCGCAGAGATGTTCTGGCCGCTGAGGCCTTTATTGCTGTCGAAGCGGAAATCGCCCTTGAGCTGGCTCAGTTCCAGTTTCGGTTCGGCCAGTTTCAGCCGCGCGTTGGCGGTTTTGAAATCGACGAGGATTTTCGGTTGCTCGCCCTTGGCCAGCGGAATGTCCAGTTTGAGCTTGCCATTCAGATCACCCGCGCCCTCCCAACCGGCAAAGGTTTCGCCAGTGCCGATCGGCGCGTCCTGAAGAATTTTCAAGCCATCGCCCAGGCCACCGGCAAATGCGCCATCAAGAAACAAATGCGAGTTCTGCCCGGCCGGTACGTGAGGAATATTGACGAAGACATCGCTGACTTGCGTATCGAGCAATTGGCCCTTGCTGGCCCAGATGCGCACGCCGCTGTCCTCGATGAACACGTCACCGCTGACCTTGCTCACGTGCGGCCAGCCCGGCTGAAAGGCCAGTTCGGCGTCATGCACTTTGAAGAACAGGCTGATGCTGCGATCAGCCTCGCCGGCATTCTTGCTCAGCGAGCCCTGATACTGGAAGAAACCCTGATCCACCGTGCCTTTGAGGATCGCCGTGCGCAGCCATTCATCAAGCGCCGGGCTCAACACCGCCGGCAAGTATTTCGCGGTATAGCGACCGTCGCCATCGACCAGGCCGACGCGCAGATCCATGTAATCTTCCTGGCTATGGTCGAAGTGCAGGCGGATGAGGAAGTCGCCGGCAATCTTGCCCTCCTCGCCCAGCACCTTCAGGTACGGCGCAATCAGGGTGAAGCCATCCTTGTCGAGCTTCCACGTCAGCCGCGCATTGGCCTGCAAGTATTGCCATGGCTTGGCGAAAATCGGATCGAGGTGCAGGACGAAGTCCTTGCTGTCGAGGCGCAACTCACCGCCGTCCAGATTGCCACTCAGGCTGCCACTGACATTCCGCGCCGCCGGAGCGCCGTGGTAGGCATCGAAACCGACGTTGTCGAGATTGGCGGCAAAGCCGAATTTGCTGCCATCGGTGGCGGTCGGGCGGAAGTCCAGCAGCACATTACGCAGGCCGCCGGTTACCTTCAAACGCTCGACCACTGTGGCGAAGCTTTGCGGCAACGGCCCCAACGCATTGAGCAGCGGCGTGATCGGGGTCAGATCGAGGCGATCGGCCTGCAGATGCCAGAGCTCTTCAGCCTTGGCGCTGGCGCGAGTCTGCTGCACCTGCACATGGGATTCCCAGCGGGTGTCGCCGAAGCTCATCGCCAGTGAATCAAGAGTGACCTTCGCGCCCTCTGCGGTGTTGCGGTAATAGGCGTTGAGCGCCAGATTGTTGATCTGGATCGGCTTGCGCTCGGCGTAGGCACCGGTCACTTGCGGCGCATTCAGGCGAAACGCGGCGCTTTGCAATGCGCCTTCGGCCCAATCGACCCAGAGTTCGCCGCCGGCCTTGATCTCGGAAAAATTCCATTGCTGGGTCAGGCGCTCGGGCAGCCATTTCGACCAGTCGCTTTGCGGCAGGCTGGCATAACCCTCGATGACGCTGTTCTGCCACTGATCAGGACGCAACTGGCTGCGCAGGCTCAGCGCGACAGGCTGGCCATCGGGCAAGGTCAGACGCGCGTCGAGACGCTGGCGGCTGGCGCCGGTACGCAGATTCAGACCGACATAGGTGAGCGTCATGGGCGGGTGGTCGAGCGGTTGCAGGGTCACCTGGCTGTCGAGCACCGACAATTGCCTGATCATCTGCGAGCGCTGGAACAGTTGCACCGCATCGAACGGTTGATCCTTCTGCACCGGCAACCCTTCCAGCGCCCAAGTGCCGTCTTCAGCTTCCTTGAGGCTGATCTTCAAACCGTTGAGTTCGATATGCGCGAGGCGCACTTCGCGGGCGAGCACGCTGCCCCACATATCCGGCACCACCCGCACGCGGTCGAGGCGCAGCGCGTTGGCACCGTCGCCGACCATCACGTCGTGGGCCAGCAGGATCGGTGCGAAACCGCTCCAGTTGCCTTCCAGCTCACCGATTTGCAAAGGCATGCCGAGGGCGGCGCTGGCCTTGTCTTCGATGTCGGCGCGGTATTCCGCCACCAGTGGCGTCAGCTCGCGGCCGAGGCTGACGTACAACGCCATCAACACCAGAACCAACGCGCACAGGCCCAGCCCCCAGCGGGTGAGTGCGGCCAGAATGCGTGTCAGACGCTCCATGTCAGTTGGCTCCCATGGCAAAAATACTGCGAAAAGCTGAGGCCAGCCGCGTTGAATGAGTGGTGATGCAGGGCTTCAGAGCAGCACCACGTCATATTGTTCCTGGGAATACATGGTTTCCACTTGGAAACGTATGGTGCGACCGATGAAGCCTTCAAGCTCGGCGACGTTACCGGATTCTTCGTCAAGCAAGCGATCGACCACTTTCTGGTTGGCCAGTACCCGATAACCCTCGGCCTGATAGGCCCGCGCCTCGCGCAGAATCTCGCGGAAGATCTCGTAACAGATGGTTTCGGCGGTCTTCAGTTTGCCGCGTCCCTGGCAACTGCTGCACGGCTCGCACAGCACCTGTTCGAGACTTTCACGGGTGCGCTTGCGGGTCATCTGCACCAGGCCCAGCTCGGTGATGCCGATGATGTTGGTCTTGGCGTGATCGCGCTCCAGCTGTTTCTCCAAAGTGCGCAGGACCTGACGCTGGTGCTCTTCATCTTCCATGTCGATGAAGTCGATGATGATGATCCCGCCGAGGTTGCGCAGGCGCATCTGCCGGGCAATCGCCGTGGCCGCTTCGAGATTGGTCTTGAAAATGGTTTCTTCGAGGTTGCGATGACCGACGAACGCCCCGGTGTTGACGTCAATGGTGGTCATGGCTTCCGCCGGATCGATCACCAGATACCCCCCGGACTTCAGCGGCACCTTGCGCTCCAGCGCGCGCTGGATTTCATCTTCGACTCCGTACAGATCGAAGATCGGCCGCTCGCCCGGATAGTGTTCCAGACGATCGGCGATTTCCGGCATCAGTTCGGCGACGAATTGCGTGGTTTTCTGGAAGGTCTCCCGCGAGTCGATGCGGATCTTCTCGATCTTTGGATTGACCAGGTCACGCAGGGTGCGCAGGGCCAGGCCGAGGTCTTCGTAGATCACGCTCGGCGCGGCGATGGTCTTGATCTGCTCGTTGATCTGGTCCCAGAGGCGCCGCAGGTAACGGATGTCCATGAGGATTTCATCAGCGCCCGCGCCTTCAGCGGCTGTGCGCAGAATGAAACCGCCGGCCTCCTTGATGCCTTCTTTGGCCACGCAATCACTGACCACCTGCTTGAGACGCTCGCGCTCGGCTTCGTCTTCGATCTTCAGGGAAATGCCAACGTGGGCAGTGCGCGGCATGTACACCAGATAACGCGAAGGGATCGACAGTTGCGTGGTCAGGCGTGCGCCTTTGGAGCCGATCGGGTCTTTGGTGACTTGCACCACCAGACTTTGACCTTCGTGCACCAGCGAACTGATGCTTTCCACCGCCGGGCCTTCGCGCAGGGAGATTTCGGCGGCGTGAATGAAAGCTGCACGATCGAGGCCGATGTCGACAAATGCCGCCTGCATGCCCGGCAGTACGCGAACGATCTTGCCTTTATAGATGTTGCCGACGATCCCGCGTTTCTGCGTGCGCTCGACGTGGACTTCTTGCAGCACACCGTTTTCGACCACCGCCACGCGCGATTCCATCGGCGTGATGTTGATCAGAATCTCTTCACTCATGGCAGGATCTCGTTCAGGCATGTTCACGATAGTGGCCGCATCTGGATTCGTACGACGCTCAGGGCGTGTTCAGGTTTTGCCAACAGGGTATGCCGAAATGGCCCAACACCTCGCAGGTTTCGCACAACGGCAGGCCGACCACCGCCGAATAGCTGCCGTCGAGCCCGGCGACGAACACCGCACCCAGGCCTTGAATGCCATAGCCGCCGGCCTTGTCGCGCGGTTCGCCACTGGCCCAGTAGGCGCCGGCCTCTTCGCGGCTGATGCTGCGAAAACGCACGCGACTGCGCACCACCCGCGACTCGCAGCGCTCACCTTCAAGCACGGCGATGGCGGTCAGCACTTCGTGTTCGTTGCCGGACAACATCATCAGCATGGCGCATGCATCGGCTTCGTCCACCGGTTTGCCAAGTATTTTGCCGTCGAGTACCACAGCGGTGTCGGCGCCAAGCACGCAGAACGGCTGGTCAGAGACGACCGAGCGGCGCCCGGCCTCAGCCTTGCCACGCGCGAGGCGGTCGACATAGGCCGAAGGGGATTCTTCAGGCAGCGGGGTTTCGTCGATGTCCGCGCTGATGGCGGAGAACTGCACGCCGATCTGCGTGAGCAATTCCCGGCGGCGCGGTGAGCCGGAGGCGAGGTAAAGCAGTTTCATCAAAACATCTCCCTGTTCAGTGCCCTGCTTCACCGGCTCAATAGATTCTGTAGCGTCGGCACATCCCGCGAAGGGCGAAGCTGACCCACGGCCAGAGCAAGGCACTGACCAGCGCCGGCAAGACCAGCGCCAGGGTTGGCTGACGGTTGCCGGTCAGAGCGCTGAGCCACAGTTGCGCCAATTGTGCGAGGCCGAAGATCACCAGGATCACCAGGCACTGCTGCCACATCGGGAACATGCGCAGACGCTGCTGCAACGACAACACGAGGAAAGTAATCAGGGTCAGGATCAGCGCGTTCTGCCCGAGCAGGTCGCCCTGCAGGACATCTTCGGCCAGTCCCAGACAGAAGGCGGTGACCATGCCGACCGTGTGCGGCATATACAGCGCCCAGAAGGTCACGAGCAAGGCCAGCCACAGCGGGCGAAGGATTTCCATGAAGATCGGCAACGGCGATACGCTGAGCAGGATACCGACGAAGAACGTCAGCCAGATCATCCAGCCGTTTCCGGATTTTTTCGCGCCGACCATTATTCTCGTCCCCCGGTAGTCGCTGGCGGTTTCGCCGGTGGTTTGCTCGCGGCCGGCGGTTTGGCAGCGGCCGGAGCGGCAGCGGGCGGTTTGCTCGCGGCGGGCTTGGCTGGCGTGGCGGCTGGCGCCGCTGCTTCAGCGGCCGGCGCTGCGGTAGCGGTCGACGGCGTGGCAGGCATGATCAACGGTTTCGGCACGCTGGCCGGCAACATCGGGCCGCCGCCGTGGGCATCAAGCTGTTCCTGGGCCTGGGCGGCGTCATTGGCGCGTTCCTCGGCGGTGCGGCTGTCGCTGAACACCAGCAGCAGATAGCGGCTGCGGTTCAGGGCGGCGGTCGGTACCGCACGGACAATGGCGAACGGTTGGCCGGAGTCGTGGATGACCTCTTTTACCGTGGCCACCGGATAACCGGCCGGAAAACGCTGGCCAAGGCCGGAGCTGACCAGCAGATCGCCTTCCTTGATGTCGGCTGTGTCGGCGACATGACGCAATTCCAGGCGCTCAGGGTTGCCGGTGCCACTGGCAATCGCGCGCAGACCGTTACGGTTCACCTGCACCGGAATGCTATGGGTGGTGTCGGTCAGCAGCAGGACACGCGAGGTGTACGGCATCAATTCAACCACCTGGCCCATCAGCCCGCGCGCATCAAGCACCGGTTGGCCGAGCACCACGCCGTCGCGCTCACCTTTGTTGATGATGATGCGATGGGTAAAGGGGTTGGGGTCCATGCCGATCAACTCGGCCACTTCGACCTTTTCATTGACCAGTGCGGAGGAATTGAGCAACTCGCGCAGCCGAACGTTCTGCTCGGTCAGGGCCGCGAGCTTTTGCATGCGCCCCTGCAACAGCAGGTTTTCGGTCTTGAGTTTTTCGTTTTCGGCGACGAGCTCGGTGCGGCTGCCGAACTGACTGGCGACCCCTTCCCACAAGCGGCCAGGCAGGTCAGTAATCCAGTAGGCATCCATGAGCACCAGCGACGCTTGCTTGCGCGCGGGCTTGAGCAGGTCGAAACGTGCATCGACCACCATCAGTGCGACCGCGAGCACGGCCAGCACCAACAGGCGCACGCCCAACGAAGGGCCTTTGGTGAAAAGCGGTTTAATAAGCCGCTCCTCCCAGGCAAATGTTCTGTTTATTCATACGGCATCAAACCGGCCTGGATGAAGACTGACAGAAGATAAACGCCAACAGGCAGCACTGCAAAGTGCTGCCTGTGCGTTCACCCACGTATTGCATTCGAAGCTTATTCGCTCGAAAGCAGATCCATGGTGTGCTTATCCATCATTTCCAGCGCACGGCCACCGCCGCGAGCAACGCAAGTCAGCGGATCTTCGGCAACGATCACCGGCAGACCGGTTTCCTGAGCCAGCAACTTGTCGAGGTCACGCAGCAGCGCGCCACCACCGGTCAGCACCAGGCCACGCTCGGCGATGTCGGAAGCCAGTTCCGGCGGCGATTGCTCCAGCGCGCTTTTCACGGCCTGAACGATGGTTGCTAGCGACTCTTGCAGAGCCTCGAGCACTTCGTTGGAGTTCAGGGTGAATGCGCGTGGAACGCCTTCGGCCAGGTTGCGACCGCGAACATCGACTTCGCGCACTTCGCCGCCCGGGTAGGCCGTACCGATTTCCTGCTTGATGCGTTCAGCGGTGGATTCACCGATCAGGCTGCCGTAGTTGCGGCGCACGTAGGTGATGATCGCTTCGTCGAAACGGTCGCCGCCGACACGTACGGATTCGGCGTAAACCACACCGTTCAGGGAGATCAGGGCGATCTCGGTGGTACCACCACCGATGTCCACGACCATCGAACCGCGCGCTTCTTCAACCGGCAGGCCGGCACCGATCGCAGCAGCCATCGGCTCTTCGATCAGGAACACTTCACGGGCACCGGCGCCAAGGGCCGATTCACGGATGGCGCGACGCTCAACCTGGGTGGACTTGCATGGAACGCAGATCAGCACACGAGGGCTGGGCTGCAGGAAACTGTTTTCGTGAACCTTGTTGATAAAGTACTGCAGCATCTTTTCGCAGACGCTGAAGTCGGCGATCACGCCGTCCTTCATCGGACGAATGGCAGCAATGTTGCCCGGCGTACGGCCGAGCATGCGCTTGGCCTCGGTGCCGACAGCGACGACACTTTTCTGGTTACCGTGTGTCCGAATGGCCACAACCGATGGCTCATTCAGGACGATACCGCGCTCGCGCACGTAAATAAGGGTGTTGGCAGTGCCCAGGTCAATGGAAAGATCGCTGGAAAACATGCCACGCAGTTTCTTGAACATGGGAAAGGGACCCTAGGCAACGCGTGGGTAAAAAAGTGCGGCAAACTCTAACAACGACAGGGATTTTGGGCAAGGCGCCAATATGTTAAATTGGCCGCTTTTCTGTGCACCAAGCCCCACAATCGCGGCCTTATGACCGTAGAAGTGCGGTAGTGTTCCGACAATCTAACACACGGACGCCGTCCGTTCTGTTTTCCACTGGAGAATCCCGATGGCGCTAGAACGCTCCGACGTGGAAAAAATCGCGCATCTGGCCTGCCTTGGCCTCAACGATGCCGATCTTCCGCACATTACTTCCGCCCTCAACAGCATTCTCGGGCTGGTCGACGAAATGCAGGCCGTTGATACCGACGGTATCGAGCCGCTGGCCCACCCCCTGGAAGCCAGTCAGCGCCTGCGCGCCGACGTGGTGACCGAGACGAATAATCGCGAGGCCTACCAGTCCATCGCACCAGCGGTCGAAAACGGCCTGTATCTGGTTCCGAAAGTCATCGACTAAAGGGAAAGAGCCTGCAATGCATCAAATGACTCTGGCCGAGATCGCCCGCGGTCTCGCCGATAAAAAGTTTTCCTCCGAAGAGCTGACCAAAGTCCTGCTGGCGCGTATTACCCAGCTCGATCCGCAGCTCAACAGTTTCATCAGCCTCACCGAGGATCTGGCCATCGAGCAGGCGAAAGCCGCCGATGCACGCCGGGCCAACGGTGAGAGCGGCGCCCTGCTCGGCGCGCCGATCGCCCACAAGGATCTGTTCTGCACCCAGGGCATCCGCACCAGCTGCGGCTCGAAGATGCTCGACAACTTCAAGGCTCCATACGACGCCACCGTAGTCGCGAAACTGGCCGCTGCCGGCGCCGTGACCCTGGGCAAGACCAACATGGACGAATTCGCCATGGGTTCGGCCAACGAGTCGAGCTGGTATGGCGCAGTGAAAAACCCGTGGAATCTGGAACACGTACCGGGTGGTTCGTCCGGTGGTTCGGCGGCGGCAGTTGCCGCTCGTTTGTTGCCAGCCGCCACGGCCACTGACACCGGCGGTTCGATCCGCCAGCCGGCGGCGTTCACCAACCTCACCGGCCTGAAGCCGACCTACGGTCGCGTTTCGCGCTGGGGCATGATCGCTTACGCCTCCAGCCTCGATCAGGGCGGCCCGTTGGCGCGCACGGCCGAAGACTGCGCGATTCTGCTGCAAGGCATGGCCGGCTTCGACCCGAACGACTCCACCAGCATCGATGAGCCGGTTCCGGATTACTCCGCCAGCCTCGGCGAGTCGCTGCAAGGCCTGCGCATCGGCGTGCCGAAGGAATACTTCAGCGCCGGTCTCGACCCGCGCATTGCCGAGCTGATCCAGAACAGCATCCAGCAGTTGCAGAAGCTCGGTGCGGTGATCAAGGAAATCAGCCTGCCGAACATGCAGCACGCCATTCCTGCGTACTACGTGATCGCCCCGGCAGAAGCCTCCTCCAACCTGTCGCGTTTCGACGGCGTGCGTTTCGGCCACCGCTGCGAAAACCCGGAAAACCTCATCGACCTGTACAAGCGCTCCCGTGGCGAAGGCTTCGGCGCCGAAGTACAGCGCCGGATCATGGTCGGTGCCTACGCGCTGTCCGCCGGTTACTACGACGCCTACTACCTGAAAGCGCAGAAGATCCGTCGTCTGGTGAAGAACGATTTCATGGCTGCGTTCAATGAAGTCGACATCATCCTCGGCCCGACCACGCCGAACCCGGCCTGGAAGCTTGGCGCGAAGAACAGCGACCCGGTCGCTGCCTATCTGGAAGACGTCTACACCATCACCGCCAACCTCGCGGGCCTGCCGGGCCTGTCGATGCCGGCCGGTTTTGTCGACGGTCTGCCGGTGGGCGTGCAGTTGCTCGCGCCGTATTTCCAGGAAGGCCGCCTGTTGAACGTTGCCCACCAGTATCAGCTCAACACTGACTGGCACACCCGCACCCCAACCGGCTTCTGAGGAGACACACATGCAATGGGAAGTCGTGATCGGGCTGGAGATTCACACTCAGCTCACCACCCGGTCGAAAATCTTTTCCGGTAGTTCCACCACGTTCGGTTCCGAGCCGAACACCCAGGCCAGCCTGATCGATCTGGGCATGCCCGGCGTGCTGCCGGTGCTCAACCAGGAAGCGGTGCGCATGGCGGTGATGTTCGGTCTGGCGATTGACGCCGAGATCGGCCAGCACAACGTGTTCGCCCGCAAGAACTACTTCTACCCGGATCTGCCCAAGGGCTACCAGATCAGCCAGATGGAATTGCCGATCGTTGGCAAAGGCCACCTGGACATCGCCCTGGAAGACGGCACGGTCAAACGCGTCGGCATCACCCGTGCGCACCTGGAAGAAGATGCCGGCAAGAGCCTGCACGAAGAATTCAACGGTGCCACCGGCATCGACCTGAACCGTGCCGGCACGCCGCTGCTGGAAATCGTTTCCGAGCCGGACATGCGCAGCGCCAAGGAAGCCGTGGCTTACGTCAAGGCGATCCACGCGCTGGTGCGCTACCTGGGCATCTGCGACGGCAACATGGCCGAAGGCTCGCTGCGTTGCGACTGCAACGTCTCGGTACGGCCGAAAGGCCAGGTCGAGTTCGGCACTCGCTGCGAGATCAAGAACGTCAACTCGTTCCGCTTCATCGAGAAGGCGATCAACTCGGAAATCCAGCGCCAGATCGAGCTGATCGAAGACGGCGGCAAAGTGATCCAGCAGACCCGTCTGTACGATCCGAACAAGGACGAGACCCGTCCGATGCGTTCGAAAGAGGAAGCCAACGACTACCGTTACTTCCCCGATCCGGACCTGCTGCCGGTGGTCATCGAAGAGTCGTTCCTCGGTGAAGTGCGTGCCACCCTGCCGGAACTGCCACCGCAAAAGCGCGAACGCTTCCAGAGCCAGTTCGGTCTGTCGGCCTACGACGCCAACGTGCTGGCCACCAGCCGTGAACAGGCGGATTACTTCGAGAAAGTCGCAGCCATCGGTGGCGACGCGAAACTGGCGGCGAACTGGGTGATGGTCGAGTTGGGCAGCCTGCTCAACAAGCAGGGCCTGGACATCGAAGACTCGCCAGTCTCCGCCGAGCAACTGGGCGGCATGCTGCAGCGCATCAAGGACAACACCATCTCCGGCAAGATCGCCAAGGTGGTGTTCGAAGCGATGGCCAACGGCGAAGGCAGTGCTGACGAGATCATCGAGAAGCGCGGCCTCAAGCAAGTCACCGACACCGGCGCGATCTCCGCCGTGCTCGATGAAATGCTCGCGGCCAACGCCGAACAGGTCGAACAGTACCGCGCGGCAGACGAAGCCAAACGCGGCAAGATGTTCGGCTTCTTCGTCGGCCAGGCCATGAAAGCCTCGAAAGGCAAGGCCAACCCGCAGCAGGTGAACGAACTGCTGAAAAGCAAGCTCGAAGGCTGACCACCAATGGAGCCAGATCCAAAGCCTGGCTCCATCCCCTGTGGAAGGGACCTGTGGCGAGGGGATTTATCCCCGTTGGGCCGCGAAGCGGCCCCAATTGCTGAGCTTGATTTGCACCAGATAAATCGAGTTCTCAGTTTTGGGACTGCTGCGCAGTCCAACGGGGATAAATCCCCTCGCCACAGGTCACTCCTACATTTGATCCGGGATACCTTTGAATGAAGCGCCTGTTTTTGAGCACCGCCCTGCTCTCTCTGCTGGCCGGTTGCGCCAGTACCGACACCATCGACCCGCACGGTTACGACCAGACCGGCGTCGCCTCCTACTATGGAGCCAAACATCACGGTAAGCGCACCGCCAGCGGCGAAGCGTTCAACCAGCATTCCCTGACCGCCGCCCACCGCCAGTTGCCGTTCGGCACGCGAGTGAAGGTCACCAACCTGAAAAATGATGAATCAGTCGTGGTCCGCATCAATGACCGTGGCCCGCACACCCGTGGCCGGCTGATCGATCTGTCGCGCGAGGCCGCCGATGAAATCGGCATGCTGCGCAGCGGCACCGCACGGGTTCGCGTGCAGGCCTTGGACTGATGGAGCGCCGACCATTTTCGGACTAGCCGATCTGCCGCTGATCAACGTCATCGAATTGCTCAGCGGCCTGGTTCTTTTGCTCATCGGCGCCGAGCTGATGGTGCGCGCCGCCGTGCGTCTGGCCGAGCGCCTGCACGTGCGTCCGTTGATCATCGGCCTGACCATCGTCGCCCTCGGCAGCAGCGCGCCGCAGATGACCGTGAGCCTGCAAGCGGCGCTGACCGACAACCCGGACATCGCCGTCGGCAGCGTGGTTGGCAGCGGCATCTTCAACATCCTCGTAACCCTTGGCCTGTCGGCGTTGATCATCCCGCTGCGCGTATCGCGGCAGTTGGTGCGCCTGGATATCCCGCTGATGATCGGCGCCAGTCTGCTGGTATTCATCCTCGCGTGGAATAAAGACCTCGGGCGTTTCGACGGCGTCCTGCTGCTCGGGGCCTTGGCGCTGTACCTTGGCTTGTTGTTCCGCCAGTCGCGACACTCGACGCGACCTCATACCGAACGCCCGAAGGATACGCAGCAATCCTGGCTGATCAGTGTGCTGATGATTCTCGCTGGCCTTGCCATGCTGGTGTTCGCCGGGCGTTTGCTGCTTGGCGCCGCCGTGGTCGTGGCCACCGACCTGGGCCTGTCCGAACGGGTCATCGGCCTGACCGTGGTCGCGGTCGGCACTTCGCTGCCGGAACTGGCGACTTCGCTGATCGCGGCGTTGCGCGGGCAGCGCGACATTGCCGTGGGCAACGTGATCGGCGCCAACCTGTTCAACCTGCTCGGGGTGCTCGGCCTGACCGCCCTACTCGCACCGACGCCGCTTTCCGTCTCCCCCAACGCGCTGGATTTCGACTTGCCAGTGATGCTCGGCGTCGCGGCGCTGTGCTTGCCGGTGTTCTATTCCGGCTACCGCGTTACCCGGGCCGAAGGCTTGCTGCTGCTCGGTTTGTATCTGGTCTACGGGCTGCATGTGGTGTCGTTCACCACCGGCATGCCGCTGGCCGGCAAACTCGAGCGCTTGATGCTGTTTTATGTCCTGCCGTCGCTGCTGACGTTTCTGCTGTTCACGTCGATCCGCGCCTGGCGTCGCCAACACCACAAGAGAGATGTGCCATGAGCGAGTCGAAGCAGTCCGGGGTTGAAATCCGTCGTCAGGTCATGGGCGATGCGTTCGTTGATCGCGCCCTGGGCAACGCCACCGAGTTCACCCAGCCGTTGCAGGATTTCGTCAATGAACACGCCTGGGGCGGGGTGTGGAATCGTGAGGGGCTGCCGCTGAAAACCCGCAGCCTGATTACCCTCGCCGCACTGACCGCGTTGAAGTGTCCGCAGGAGTTAAAAGGCCATGTGCGCGGTGCGCTGAACAATGGCTGCACGGTGGAAGAGATTCGCGAAGCGCTGCTGCATTGCGCGGTGTATGCCGGCGTACCGGCGGCGATCGATGCGTTTCGCGCGGCGCAGGAAGTGATCGACAGTTATCAGAAACCGCAGTGACCGCCTTCGCGAGCAGGCTCGCTCCCACAATTGCAATGCGCTTCCCTGTGGGAGCGAGCCTGCTCGCGAAGAGGCCCTGGCAGACACCGCAAATCCTTGGTCAGATCCACCCACCCCACTGCAACACAAAGATCCCGACATTGGTGGTAATCGCCGCCATCAACGTGGTCATCACGATAATCGCCGCTGCCAGCTCATGATTGCCCTGCGCCGCCCGGGCCATGACGAAACTTGCCGCCGCCGTCGGGCTGCCAAAGTAGAGAAACAGAATCCCCAGTTCCGCCCCGCGAAAGCCCCACAACCACGCGCCCACGGTTGCCAGTAACGGCAGACCGACCATCTTCACCAGGCTGGAGCTGAGCGCCATCTTGCCGCTCTTGCGCAACGCCGCCAGTGACAGCGTGCCACCGATACAAATCAGCGCCAGCGGCAACGTGGTCTGCGCCAGATACTGGCCCGAGGTTTCCAGCCAGCCCGGCAAACCGATCTTGAAATAAGCGAACGGCGCCGCCGAAATCACGCTGATGATCAGCGGGTTGCTGAACACGCTTTTGCAGATGCTCCACGGATCGGACTTGATCACCGGGCTGTACACCGCCAGCACGATGGTCGACAGGGTGTTGTAGAACAGGATCACCAGCGCCGCGAGAATTGCCCCGAGGGAAATGCCGTAATCGCCGTACATGCTCGCGGCGAGCGCCAGGCCTATCACGCCGTTGTTGCCGCGAAACGCACCCTGGGTGTAGATGCCGCGATCTTCCCGCGGACACTTGAAAATCGCCCAGCCCCAGGCCACAGCGAAACTCACCAGGGTCGCGAGGGAGAAGTAGATGAGTAGCGAGGGTTGCAGTGCGGCGTGCAGGTCGGCGTGGAGGATGCCGAGGAACAGCAGCGCCGGCATGGTCACGTTGAATACCAGCGACGAGGCGGTGTGGATGAAGTTGTCGTTGATCCAGTCGATGCGCTTGAGCAGCACACCGAGAAACAGCATGGCAAACACCGGCGCGGTGATGTTCAGGGTTTCAAGAAAGATTGCCAGCATGCCGGAGAGCCTTGGGTGAGCGTCGATAGGGGGCTAATGATAAGCCACTTTCACCCTGATCGTTCCCACGCTCTGCGTGGGAATGCAGCCCCGGGACGCTCTGCGTCCCAAAGCGTGACGCGGAGCGGCACATGAGGCATTCCCACGCAGAGCGTGGGAACGACCACAGGCACCGCAAGTCCTTCGGCGTCTGGCAGATCGCTTTCGCGAGCAGGCTCGCTCCCACATTTGCAATGCATTTCCCTGTGGGAGCGAGCCTGCTCGCGAAGAACGATGACGCGGTCTCAGGTAATCGGCGCCGGGTTGAACAAGGTGATGTCGTTATGCAGCTTGTGCTTCTCCGCCCAGGTCTGTTGCTTGCCACTGGCAACATCCAGGTAATAGTGAAACAACTCCCAGCCGAGTTCTTCGATGGTCGCGCGCCCGGTGGCAATGCGTCCGGCATCGATGTCGATCAGATCCGGCCAGCGCTGCGCCAGTTCGGTCCGCGTCGACACCTTGACCACTGGCGCCATGGCCAGCCCGTAAGGCGTGCCGCGGCCAGTGGTGAACACGTGCAGGTTCATCCCCGCCGCCAGTTGCAGCGTACCGCAGACAAAATCACTGGCCGGCGTCGCGCAGAAAATCAGGCCTTTGTGCTTGAAACGCTCGCCCGGGCCCAGCACGCCATTGATCGCGCTGCTGCCGGACTTGACGATCGAGCCCAGGGACTTCTCGACAATGTTCGACAACCCGCCCTTCTTGTTGCCGGGCGTGGTGTTGGCGCTGCGATCGGCTTCGCCCTTGGCCAGGTAACGATCGTACCAGTCCATCTCGCGTACCAGCTCTTCGGCGACGGTTTGCGTTTGCGCCCGCGAAGTCAGCAGGTAGATCGCATCGCGCACTTCGGTGACTTCGGAAAACATCACTGTCGCCCCCGCACGCAACAGCAAGTCCGAGGCATAACCCAGCGCCGGGTTGGCGGTGATGCCGGAGAACGCGTCGCTGCCGCCGCACTGCATACCGAGAATCAGCTCGGAGGCCGGCACTGTTTCGCGGCGGCGCTGATCGAGCTTCTTCAGGCGCACTTCGGCCAGTTCCATGATCTGCTCGATCATTTCGGTGAAGCCGTGACTGGAATCCTGCAAGCGGTACAGCCACGGATCGCTGAGATCCACCGAGGCATCGTCCTCGTGCATCACCTGCCCGGCCTGCAATTTCTCGCAGCCCAGACCGATCACCAGCGCCTCGCCGCCCAGGTTCGGGTTGCGTGCCAGATTGCGCACGGTACGAATCGGGATGTAGGCATCGGTCGCGGTAATCGCCACACCGCAGCCATAACTGTGGGTCAGCGCCACCACGTCATCGACGTGCGGGTACTTCGGCAGCAGCTCTTCCTTGATGCGCTTGACCGCGTGATCGAGCACGCCGGTGACGCACTGCACGGTCGTAGTGATGCCGAGAATGTTGCGCGTGCCGACGGTGCCGTCGGCGTTGCGATAACCCTCGAACGTGAAGCCTTCCAGCGGTGCCTGCGCATCCGGCACATCGGTGGACAGCGGCAAGCTGTCCAGCGGCGGCGCGGTCGGCATGCGCAGTTGATCTTCCTTGACCCAACTGCCGCGACGGATCGGCTGCAACGCGTAGCCAATGATCTGCCCGTAACGAATCACCGGGCCGCCTTCGGGAATATCCTCCAGGGTGACCTTGTGGCTCTGCGGCACGAAATCCAGGGTGACCAGGCCGTCGGCGAACTCGGTACCGGCCGGTACGCCCTGATCGTTGACCACCACTACAACGTTGTCCCGCTCGTGCAGGCGGATGTAGCGCGGCGAGTCGGAATGTTCAATCAACTGCATGACGCCGCTCCTCAGGAATGCGCTTGAGACAAATTGCCGGTAGCTTCATTGCCGCCCTTGGCTGGCGGCTCTTTCAGGACCACACGCTTGATCGGGCCGACGATCACCAGATAGCTGAACACCGCGACCAGTGCGTTGGCGCCGACAAACACCAGCGCCCACTTGAACGAGCCGGTGGAGCTGATGATGTAGCCGATCACGATCGGCGTGGTGATCGAAGCGATGTTGCCGAAGGTGTTGAACAGGCCACCGCTCAGACCGGCGATCTGTTTCGGCGAAGTGTCGGAAACCACCGCCCAGCCCAGTGCGCCAACGCCTTTGCCGAAGAATGCCAGCGCCATGAAGCCCACCACCATCCATTCCACGTCAACATAGTTGCACGCGACGATGCTGCTCGACACCAGCAGACCGGCGATGATCGGCGCCTTGCGAGCGAAAGTCAGCGAATGGCCCTTGCGCAGCAGGTAGTCGGAAATCACCCCGCCGAGCACGCCGCCGATAAAGCCGCAGATGGCCGGCAACGAAGCGATGAAACCGGCCTTGAGAATGGTCATGCCACGCTCTTGCACCAGATACACCGGGAACCAGGTCAGGAAGAAATAAGTGATGCCGTTGATGCAGTACTGGCCCAGATACACGCCCAGCATCATGCGGTTGGTCAGCAGCTGACGGATGTAATCCCACTTCGGACCGTCGGACTTCTTGCCCTTCTGATCCATGTCGACCATGCCGCCGTTGTCAGCGATGTGCTTGAACTCGGCCTCGTTGACCCGTGGGTGTTCGCGCGGGCTGTAGATGACTTTCAGCCACACCAGCGAGAACACGATACCGAGGATACCCATGACGATGAACACGTGCTCCCAGCCGAAGCTGTAGACGATCCAGCCCATCAACGGCGCGAACAGCACGGTGGCAAAGTATTGCGCCGAGTTGAAGATCGCCGAAGCGGTGCCGCGTTCAGCGGTCGGAAACCACGCCGCCACGATGCGCGCGTTGCCGGGGAACGATGGCGCTTCCGCCAGGCCAACGAGGAAACGCAGCATGAACAGCGCAACCACTGCCGAGGACATGCCGAATTCACCGACGAAGCCTTGCAGCACGGTGAACAGCGACCAGGTGAAAATGCTCAGGGCATAGACTTTTTTCGAGCCGAAGCGATCGAGCAGCCAGCCACCGGGAATTTGCCCGGCGACGTAGGCCCAACCGAATGCGGAGAAGATGTAGCCGAGGGTGACGGCGTCAATGCCAAGGTCCTTTTGCAGGCTGGAGCCGGCAATGGCGATCGTGGCACGGTCGGCGTAATTGATCGTGGTCACCAGAAACAGCATGAGCAGGATCAAATAGCGGACGTGAGTCGGCTTGGAGGATTGCATGCAGATGTACTCCCACTGATTATTTTTATGCGGGTAAAACATTCTTTGGTCTTGTGCCGCGCAGGGCCTCAGGCGATGGCCCGGCGCGGGTGCAGCGGGGTTACGATCCGATGTAACTGGTCTTCACGACCGTGTAGAACTCTTGTGCATAGCGGCCCTGCTCACGGGAGCCGTAGGACGAGCCTTTACGCCCGCCGAACGGTACGTGGTAATCCACACCGGCGGTCGGCAGATTGACCATCACCATCCCGGCCTGGGAGTGGCGCTTGAAGTGGTTGGCGTACTTCAGCGAGGTGGTGGCGATGCCGGCCGACAAGCCGAATTCGGTGTCGTTGGCCATTGCCAGCGCAGCTTCGTAATCAGCCACACGAACAATGTTGGCCACCGGGCCGAAGATCTCTTCGCGGCTGATGCGCATCGACGCTTCGCTGTCGGCGAACAGGGTTGGCGCGAGGAAGTAGCCCTCGGTGTCGCAAGTCACCACACCGCCGCCGCTGACCAGACGTGCACCTTCGGACTGGCCGATGTCGATGTACTTCATGTCCTGTTCCAGCTGCGCCTGGGAGACCACCGGACCGATGTCGGTGCCGGCCTTCAGCGCGTGGCCGACCTTGATCGACTTCATGCGCTCGGCCATCGCTTCAACGAACTTGTCGTGAATGCCGGCGGTGACGATCAGACGGCTCGACGCAGTGCAGCGCTGGCCGGTGGAGTAGAACGCGCTCTGCACCGACAGCTCGACCGCTTGCTTGAGGTCGGCGTCGTCGAGAATGATCTGCGGGTTCTTGCCGCCCATTTCCAGCTGCACTTTGGCTTGGCGCGAAACGCAGTTGACGGCGATCTGGCGGCCAACGCCCACCGAACCGGTGAAGCTGATGCCGTCGACTTTCGGGCTGTTGACCAACGCCTCGCCAACCACCCGACCGCTGCCCATTACCAGGTTGAACACACCGGCCGGGAAGCCCGCGCGGGAAATGATTTCCGCCAGCGCCCAGGCGCAACCCGGCACCAGATCGGCAGGCTTGAGTACGACGCAGTTGCCATAGGCCAGGGCCGGAGCAATCTTCCACGCCGGGATGGCGATCGGGAAGTTCCACGGGGTGATCAGACCGACCACGCCCAGCGCTTCACGGGTGACTTCGACGTTGACGCCCGGGCGTACCGACGGCACATAGTCACCGGACAGGCGCAGGCATTCACCGGCGAAGAACTTGAAAATATTGCCGGCGCGGGTCACTTCACCGATCGCTTCCGGCAGGGTCTTGCCCTCTTCACGGGCCAACAGCGTGCCGAGCTCTTCGCGACGGGCGAGAATCTCGCTGCCGACTTTATCCAGCGAATCGTGGCGGGCCTGGATGCCCGAAGTCGAGTACGCCGGGAACGCAGCGCGAGCAGCGTCGATGGCGGCGTTGACCTGGGTCAGGTCAGCCTTGGCGTAGTCGCCGATGGTGTCGCTGAGTTCGGACGGGTTGATGTTGGCCGAGTAATCGGTACCGGCGACCCATTCGCCATTGATGTAGTTGTCGTAGCGTTTTGCAGTTGTCACAGGGCAGCCCTCAACTCTAAAAGCCTTCACGCAAAAAGCCGCTGATTGCTCAGCGGCCTCGCTTTTCTCGTTTATTGCGCGCCTTGCTTGTCGATCAGCGCGGCGAGCATTTCGTACTCTTCGCCGGTCAGGTCGGTCAGCGGCGCACGCACCGGACCTGCGTCATAGCCGGCGATTTTTGCACCTGCCTTGACGATGCTCACGGCATAACCGGCCTTGCGGTTGCGGATGTCCAGGTACGGCAGGAAGAAGTCGTCGATGATCTTGCCGACGGTGGCGTGATCTTCGCGAGCGATCGCGTGGTAGAAGTCCATCGCGGTTTTCGGGATGAAGTTGAACACCGCCGAGGAGTACACCGGCACGCCCAACGCCTTGTAGGCAGCGGCGTAGACTTCGGCGGTCGGCAAACCACCCAGGTAGCTGAAGCGATCACCGAGGCGGCGACGGATCGACACCATCAACTCGATATCGCCCAGGCCATCCTTGTAACCGATCAGGTTCGGGCAGCGCTCGGCCAGACGTTCCAGCAGCGGCGCGTTGAGGCGGCAAACGTTGCGGTTGTAGACGACCACGCCGATCTTCACCGATTTGCACACGGCTTCAACGTGGGCGGCAACACCGTCCTGGCTCGCTTCGGTCAGGTAGTGCGGCAGCAGCAGCAGGCCCTTGGCGCCCAGACGCTCGGCTTCCTGAGCGTATTCAATGGCCTGGCGGGTCGAACCACCGACGCCGGCGAGGATCGGCACGCTGGTTGCGCAGGTGTCGACGGCAGTCTTGATGATTTCCGAATACTCGCTGGCGGCCAGGGAGAAGAACTCACCGGTGCCGCCGGCGGCGAACAGAGCCGAAGCGCCATACGGAGCCAGCCATTCCAGGCGTTTGATGTAGCCCGCGCGGTTGAAATCGCCCTGCGCGTTGAAATCGGTCACCGGGAAAGACAGCAGGCCGGCAGAGAGGATGGACTTCAGTTCTTGTGGATTCATTATTCGAACACCCTGGTAGCAACGTTTTATTGTGAGTGGACCGTTCAGCCTTCGCCGAAGTTGTAGGTCATCGTACAACTTAAAAAATAACCGTCAACTGCATTTCATCGTTGGCAGGGCTTTTTTGTCCGACAAAATCGCTGTTTATGCTTCTGGAAATCGCTGGAAGGCCCGTCCTTGAAGCATTTTCTCGCGGAAATATCTGGTCTGGATTCGTTTAATTCTGAGAGGACCAGCGGCTCGTAAAGTACGTCGACTGCCACGAAGGATCGTGGCGGACCACTCAAAGGAAGCCGCTATGTCGATGCATTTTGCCGCCCCCACCCTCACCCATGCCGCCCCGGCGCAAGACGATTGCGTGACGCTTCAGCTCTCGCAATTGCCGGACATCCTCACCGTGCAGGTGCCGGATTCCAGCGATTTCGCAGCGAACTGGAGCGTCTACGCGATTCTCGGCAGCGATGGCGAGGAACCCGAATGGGAAGGTGATGAGGTGGACACTGGCGCCTGGGACGACGCCGAGGATGAAATGGAGAAGCTGTTCGACATCGAGGTGCAACTGCCGAAAGAGGCGCTGCAACCGTATCTGAACCGCGAGGTGGAGCTGCGTTACAAGTTCCGCGATGAGTCGAGTATGGAGCCGTATTCGCAGGCGTTGAGGTTGCGGATCGAGGCGTGAACACGATGTTTCTCATCACCATTTCACGTTTCCAGACGTAGCCGCTTTGCGTGACGACCGTTGGTCGGGACTGGTATTTCTAACAGGTGCGCAAGAAGGGGCGTAACTGAGCTAATGACCGCAGGGGATAGCGAACCGGCCCCTATCGTAGCGCGTCATTACTACGGAATTAAAAGGTTTGATTAGGTATAAAAGGAATTTCAATCATGACTCCAAAAGCAACAAACCTCGCCCCGCCTCAACTTCTCGAAGCCACCGTGCATGACGGGAAACTCAAGCTTTACATCCATAATTTGGTTGACCCTGCTCACGGCATCGTCGAGTCGTACCCAGATGTTATGGAGGGAGACAAGGTCATCTTCGAGGTGAGCACTTCCACAGGGAACCAAGATAAGCAGGAGCTCGAAGTAAAATCACCCACCGATGCCTCATTTGTATTCAATATTGCGAAAAAAATCTTTGCAGAAAAATTTGAGCCGGGTGCCATCGCTACATTGAGCTATAGCGTGCAGAGATCTGGTAATACTGCACCGTCTGAAAAGCAGAAGGTTTATCTCGAACTCTGACAACATCACCCCTGCGCCTGCGCCTCTTCATGGGCCTGGCGCAGTCTTTCGCGGCTATTGGTCAGATGCAACCGCATTGCGGCGCGCGCAGCATCGGAATCCTGACGGGCAATCGCGTCGTAGATTTCCTCGTGCTCGCGACTCAGGCGGCCCATGTAGTGCTGTTGATCATCGTGGGCCAAGCGCGCCGAGTTCAGCCGCGTACGTGGAATGATGCTGGTGCCCAGGTGGGTCATGATGTCGGTGAAGTAGCGGTTGCCGGTGGACAGGGCGATTTCCAGGTGGAAAGCGAAGTCCGACGACACCGCATCGCTGGCATGCGAGGCGCTTTCGTTCAAGGCGTCGAGGGCGGCGCGCATGGTTGCCAGTTGCTCGGGGCTGCGGCGCTGCGCGGCGAGGCCGGCGGATTCGACTTCGAGGCTGATGCGCAATTCGAGGATCGCCAGCACGTCACGCAGGGTGACCACGGTCGCCGGATCGATACGGAAACCGCTCGGGCTCGGCGTGTCGAGAACAAAGGTGCCGATGCCGTGGCGGGTCTCCACCTGACCGGCGGCCTGCAGACGGGAAATCGCCTCGCGCACCACGGTGCGGCTGACACCATGGGCTTCCATGATCGCCGACTCGGTGGGCAATTTGTCGCCACGCTTGAGCAGGCCATCACGGATCTGCTCGCTCAACACCGTCACCAATTCCTGGGCGAGGCTGCGGCGCTTGCGGGGGAGGCGCGGGGTGTCGATCAGCTTTTCCATGGTCTGCGTCTTGTCTCGAAAGTTCGGCTTGGCGCCATCATAGCTCAAGCGAGTTGTACGATCACTTTCCGTTCCACACAAATCCTGTGGGAGCTGGCTTGCCAGCGATGAGGCCATATCAGGCGACATAGATGTCGCCTGTTGCGCCGCCATCGCTGGCAAGCCAGCTCCCACAGAGGTATTGCACTATTCAGGCAGTTACGGGTTGCTCCACCAGGTGCCCGCTGTCGATCCGCACATGCCGTGGATGGAATCGTTTCAAACTGCTTCGGTGACCGACGCTGACGATGCTCAGACCCGGAATCTCGTCGATCAACGCCTGATACAACGTCGCCTCGTCCTCTTCATCCATCGCCGATGTAGCCTCGTCCATGTACAGCCATTGCGGTGAATAAAGGAGTGCGCGGGCGAAGGCCAGGCGTTGTTGCTCGCCCGGTGAAAGCATGCGCTGCCAGTGATTGGCTTCATCCAGCCGCCCAACCAAGTGCGGCAGACGACAGGTTTCCAGCACCTGTGCATAACGCTCCGGCGTGTAAGTGTCGCCCGGTTGTGGATAACTCAACGCTTCACGCAATGTGCCGATCGGCAGATAAGGCTTCTGCGGCAGGAACAGATAACGCGCCGCCGGCAAACGAATATTGCCGTGCCCCGCCGGCCACAAATGCCCCATCGCCCGCAGCAATGTGGACTTGCCGCTGCCGGAACGGCCGCTGAGCATCACGCGCTCACCCGGCTCAACGGTCATGTCAGCGTCGGTCAGCAGGTGACGACCATCGGCCAGATCGAGGCCGAGGTTGTGCACCTGCAACTCACTGCCCTGGTTCTGCACGTCGATGGCCGGGGTGCGTTGTTCGTTGTCGCTCATGGCCTGACGGAAACTCAGCAAACGATCACAGGTGGCGCGCCACGCGGCGAGATCCGAGTAGGCAGTGATGAACCAGCTGAAATTCTCCTGCACGTTGCCGAACGCCGAGTTGATTTGCATCAGCTCGCCCAGTTCGATCTTGCCGGACAGATAGCGCGGTGCGGCGACGACAAACGGGAAAATGATTGCGATCTGACCGTAACCGGAGGTGAAGAACGTCAGGCGCTTGGACACGCGCATGATGTCCCAGAAATTGTGCCAGACCAGCCCGAAGCGGTTGCTCAGGCGGCGGTTCTCATTCGGTTCGCCGTTGTACAAGGCGATGCTTTCAGCGTTCTCACGCACGCGCACCATGGAAAAACGCAGGTCTGCTTCGAAGCGTTGTTGCTTGTTGTTCAGACCGATCAGACGGCGACCGATCAAATGCGTCAGCCAACTGCCCACCGCCGCATACAACAGCGCACACCAGAACATGTAGCCGGGAATTTCGATGCCGAACACTTCGATACTGCCCGACACGCCCCACAAAATGATCGAGAACGACACCAGACTGACAATCGTGCGCAGCAGCCCGAGGCCCAGGCTCAGGGTGTTG
This sequence comes from Pseudomonas glycinis, assembly GCF_054871425.1. Classification (NCBI taxonomy): domain Bacteria; kingdom Pseudomonadati; phylum Pseudomonadota; class Gammaproteobacteria; order Pseudomonadales; family Pseudomonadaceae; genus Pseudomonas; species Pseudomonas glycinis. The sequence goes on from NZ_JBTYHF010000011.1 coordinate 96,452, forward strand.
GCGGTGTAAGTGTTGAGGTCTTCGGAAATCCGCTGGTCGGGGTTATCGGTATAACCGCCCTGCTCCAGCTGATAGTAATTCTTGTGGTCTAGCCAGCGCTTGAAGTGCTTTTCGGTCAGCCAAGCCCGCCAGCGGATCGTCAGCATCTGCGTCAGATACAAGCGATACACCGCGCCGAGAATCGCCACCGTCGCGATGCCGCAGAAATACAGGATCAACTGCCAGAACGCGGCTTCATCCTTTCTCTGCAAAGCGTTGTAGAAATCCTTGTACCAACTGTTGATCCACACCGAGATCGCTACGCTGAACAGCGTCAGCGCAATTACGGCAATCAGCAACGTCCAGGCCTTGCCCTTCTCTTCGCTGCGCCAGTAAGGCGTGGTCATCGCCCAGACTTTGCGAAAAAACTGCCCGCGCACAGCATCGTTGACCGCGGAATATTCAGCGTTCTGATTCATGGATAAGGCTCGATAGTAAAAAGAACGGACACGCGCCGATCATAGATGATCGGCGCGTTTTATCGCGAGGGCTGGCGATAGTCGTTCAGCTCAGGTTCAGCGACGAACCGGACGCTTCTGCAATTTGCGCTGCAAGGTACGGCGGTGCATGCCCAGCGCGCGGGCCGTGGCGGAAATGTTGCCTTCGTGCTCGGTTAGCACGCGCTGGATGTGCTCCCATTGCAGGCGATCGACCGACATCGGGTTTTCCGGGACCAGACTGTCGAGGTCGGCATGCTCGGACAGGAGCGCGGCCAGAACGTCGTCGGCATCGGCGGGTTTGCACAGGTAGTTGCAGGCGCCACGCTTGATCGCTTCCACCGCCGTGGCAATGCTCGAATAACCGGTGAGGATCACCACGCGCATTTCCGGATCGAGTTCCAGCAGCTTGGGCAGCAGAACCAGACCGGAATCGCCGTCCATTTTCAGGTCCAGCGCGGCGTAATCTGGCAGATCGGCCTGGGCGATGGTCAGGCCTTCTTCCGCAGAACCGGCAGTGCTGACGCGAAAGCCGCGGCGGGCCATGGCGCGGGCCATGACGCGGGTGAAGGTCGCGTCGTCGTCGACCAGCAGCAGATGCGGCAGTTCTTCGCCTTCGACTTGGATTTCGTCACTCATGTTGGTCTCCTCGGGCGCCGTGGGGCAGGCGCAGCTCGGTGAGCGTGCCGCCTTCCTCATGACTATAGAGTTTCACTGAGCCGCCGGCGCGTGTCACGCTGGCCTTGCTCAAAAACAGGCCCAGGCCGAAACCTTTGCCCTTGGTGGTAAAAAACGGTTTGCCGATCTGCTCGGCGATGGCCAGCGGCACACCGGCGCCGTGATCGCGAATGCTGATCGTCAAAGTCTCTACGTCCCAGTCCAGCGTCACCTGGAGATTTTCCGGGCAGGCGTCGGCTGCATTGTTGAGCAGATTCAGCAAAGCCTGGGTCAGATCCGGCGGCGGCGCCATGCGCGGCACCGCACCCTGGCCAAGACGCTGGAAGCGATAACTGGCTTCCGGGCGCATCAGGTGCCAACGGTTCAACGCCTCGTCGAGCCAGTCGGTAACGTCCTGCATCTCCACAGCCAGACGCCGATTGGCCTCAGCGGCGCGGACCAGTTGCTGCAAGGTTTCCTTGCACAGCTTGACCTGATCCTGCAGCACTTTCAGATCGTCCTGCAGCAACGCATCGGGGTGATCCTGCTGCATTTCCTTGAGCAGCACGCTCATGGTCGCCAGCGGTGTGCCCAATTCATGCGCCGCACCGGCGGCCTGGGTCGCAACGGCGAGCAGCTGCTGATCGCGCAAGCCTTCTTCGCGGCGAATCGCGCGCAGCTCTTCCTGCCGACGTAGCTCTTCAGCCATGCGCGCGGCGAAGAACGTGATGACCGCAGCAGCCAGGGCAAAGCTCAGCCACATGCCGTAGATCTGCAGATTCTCACGGGCGACCGGCAGGGTTTCCAGCGGATAGAAACGCGTCAGCATCAGCGTGTACAGCGCCAGCGCGATACCGGACAGAATCACCGAATAACGCCACGGCAAGGTCACCGCCGCGATGGTCAGCGGCACCAGATAATAAGAAACAAAGGGGTTGGTCGAACCGCCGGAGAAATACAGCAGCGCACTGTGAATCACCAGATCGCAGGCCAGTTGCAGCGCGTACTCAAGCTCGGTCACCGGCCACGATGTGCGCAGGCGCACGGCAGTGAACACGCAGAGCAGAATCGAACAGCCCAGGGTCATCGCCAATTGCACCCACGGCAATGGCAACAATTGCAGCCAGTAGGCCAGACCCACGGACCCGGCCTGCGCGGCGAGCACCAGGGTGCGGATGAAAGTCAGCCGCCAGAGGTTCTGGCGAGTGGCGGAAGTCAGTTGTACGGGGGCGAGCATGAGCTCTCCTGATGAGCGCTCCAGGCGGATCGCACGGAGTATAACCAACGCGCGGGGTTCAGAGGCGAAAGTGCGGCAAACGACCACATGGCGGCGATGGAGAATTCATCTGAGTTGAAGAAGATGCCGAGGGCTATTGGCGATCAATTGTGGCGAGGGGATTTATCCCCGCTGGGTGGCGGAGCCGCCCCCAAATCATGCGACCTCATTTAACCAGACATACCGCATCAGCCGGATTTGCGACTGCTGCGCAGCCGAACGGGGATAAATCCCCTCGCCACAGAAGCACTCCCCACTGCGCGCAGGCATCTGTATAGAAGTTGTAACTGGGCGAACCGGATCATAGAAGTTAGAGTCTGATGGTTCACGCAGGCCGCGACCCATCACCTGCGCCTCATTCAAGGAGCCTTCATGCACACATTTCGCCGCAGCGCCGCCCTCCTCGCTCTGACCGTCGGCAGCGTCGCCAGCCTCCCGGCGCTGGCCGCCGATGAGCTGCACTACAACCAGATTTCCCTGCGCGCCGAAGTCAGCCAGGAAGTGGCCCGCGACCAGATGATCGTGACGCTCTACACCGAAGAGCAGAACACCGACCCGGCCAAACTCGCCGCCGCCATCAGCACCACCATGAACAAGGCCACCGCCCAGGCCAAACAAGTCAAAGACATCACCCTGCGCACGGGCAGCCGCAACAGCTATCCGATCTACGACACCAAAGGCCAGAAGATCACCGGCTGGCGCGAACGCGCCGAACTGCGCCTGGAAAGCACCGACTTCGCCGCCCTGTCCAAACTCACCGGCGAGCTGCTGACCGACCTGAAAATGGGCGGCATGGACTTCGCCATCGCCGACCCGACCCGCAAGGCCAGCGAAGACCAGTTGCTCAAAGAAGCGGTCACCGCCTTCAAGACCCGCGCCCAACTGGCCACCGACGCCCTGGGCGGCAAGGGTTATAAAATCGTCAACCTGAACCTCAACAGCAACGGATACCCACAACCGTACCTGCGCGCGCCCATGATGATGAAAGCCGCAGCCATGGACTCCGCACCAGTCACCCCGGAAGTCGAAGCCGGCACCAGCCAGGTCAGCATGACCGCTGATGGCTCGATTGAAGTGTTGATGCAGTGATTTGAGCTTGGCGGAATGAAGGACCGGCAATCAGTAAATGGTTGCCGGTTTTTTTGTGTCCGGGTTTTGTAGTGAATGATCCACCGCTTCGCGAGCAGGCTCGCTCCCACAGGTTGAACGCATTTGAATGTGGGAGCGAGCCTGCTCGCGAAGAACGATAACGCGATCTCAAGCGTGCGGATCAACCCGATCCAGCGCCCGATTCACCGCCAGCTCCGCCAGCATGATGATCTGCTGAATCGCCAGCGCCGTATTGCGCTGCGGACGACCGAGCTGATCAGCGAAATCACTGGCCAGGGTGTTGGCTGAAGTAAGGGATTCACAGGCGTGGGCGAGCAGGCTTTCGGTGTCGATGTCGGGCCGGATCAGAAACATCGTGCCGGGCGGATGGGGTTTGCCGGGTGGCGGGCAGAGATAGAAATCGAGGGCACGCTTGATGGCTTCGCGGTTCTTCGCGAGATCGTCGGCGCGCAGCGCGGCTTCAAGGGGGGTTGAGGTTTCTTCGGGTGGGTCGGGGACTGGTTTGGTCATTAAATAGCCCTACTTTGCTAAATGAACGCCATCACCTGCCGTTTCTCACGCGGCGAAGTGGGTGGCAACTATGTGCGGGGTGAGAAACCGGAAAAATAGGAAAACCGGCCAGACCGAAGTCTGCCCGCACACAGTCGCCATATCGCTATTGCAGACAACTGAAGAGCTGGCGGCAATTATGCGGACATGCGCACTGAATCACTAATTTTCCGGGTTCTCACACCCGATCGCTGAACAACCAGCGACGACCCAAGCCTAGAGAGCGGACGTCCGACGGACAACCTGAAAACCTTGTGGGAAGGTTCGGGTTATTGGGCATCGCAATTAAACAAACTCCAGCCCTCGGGGGCCTGGACGTGCCTCATCGCGAGCAGGCTCACTCCTACAAAAGCCAAGGCAAAGCAGCGCAGCTGCCCGCGGCGAAGCCGCCCCACTCCACAATGAGCGCAAGCTCGAGTACCGCTTTTGATCTTGATCCACCGGCGACGTCGGAAGGCTGAGTGGAGGGATTGATCCGGGCGTGGGAGCGCAGCGACCGTTCGACGAAGTCGAACACAGCGGAAGGAGGTGCAGCGAAGCAAACCGGAGCCGCTGCGCCCGGATCAGTCCCGGAGCGAAGGAACCCGAGCCTGCGAGGGCCGAACGCAGGAGCAAGCCTTTTGGGTTACCTTTTTGGCGTTTGAAAAAGGTGACCCGCCGTAAGGGCGGAACCGCAATCCGCAACACCCGCAGAAACGGATATACACCCAAAACCCAAGAGCCTGGTCGGCCCAAAGGCCGCCAAGGTACCACCAATCGAAACACCCAGTTGCACCAAGTAAAACTCCCCAATCCCTGCCCCAATCCACCCCACCCTGAGCCACCCCAACAACCCCTCAACCCCGCCCATCCCCAAGGGTATAAATAAGTAACACCAAGCCCCACCCAAGCGCACAGAACAAGACCGGCGCACCATTTCAGTGCCGCGAATGCACCGCAAAAACCACCCGCAAACGGTCAAATGCGTCAAAAGTTATACGGATGCGACATTAAGGTACGTTCGTGCCACCGTTTAACGCCGCCGACCGCTCTGGATCTTGCATTGGGTATGGGGCCTGCATAAGTATCCGCAGGCACGACTCACGAGGTCGTACCTCACAACTAAAAAATGACAACAAATCATGAGGCCAACATGCTTAAACACGCGGTCATTCCGTTTCTAGTCGGCGCAGGCTTGTTAGCCTCCGCACCTTTCGCCACCGCTGCGACTAACCTGGTGTTCTGCTCCGAAGGGAGCCCGGCCGGTTTTGATCCAGGCCAGTACACCACCGGAACCGACTTCGACGCCTCAGCCGAAACCATGTTCAACCGCCTGACCCAGTTCGAGCGCGGCGGCACCGCCGTGATTCCCGGTCTGGCGACCAAGTGGGACATTTCCGACGATGGCCTGACTTACACCTTCCACCTGCGTGAAGGCGTCAAGTTCCACACCACCCCGTATTTCAAGCCGACTCGTGAATTCAACGCCGACGACGTGCTGTTTACGTTCAACCGCATGATCAACAAGGACGACCCGTTCCGTAAGGCCTACCCGACCGAATTCCCGTACTTCACCGACATGGGGATGGACACCAACATCACCAAGATCGATAAAGTCGACGACCACACCGTCAAGTTCACTCTGAAAGAAGTCGATGCCGCGTTCATCCAGAACATGGCCATGAGCTTCGCGTCCGTGCAGTCCGCCGAATACGCGGCCCAACTGCTCAAGGATGGCAAAGCCGCCGACATCAACCAGAAGCCGATCGGCACCGGCCCGTTCGTGTTCAAGAGCTACCAGAAAGACTCGAACATCCGTTACACCGGCAACAAGGATTACTGGAAACCTGAAGACGTGAAGATCGACAACCTGATCTTCGCCATCACTACCGACCCATCGGTGCGTATCCAGAAGCTGAAGAAGAACGAGTGCCAGGTCACCCTTTTCCCGCGTCCGGCCGATCTGAAAGCGCTGAAAGAAGACAAGTCGCTGAAGATGCCGGATCAAGCTGGCTTCAACCTGGGCTACATCGCTTACAACGTGATGGACAAGGTCAAGGGCAGCAACGAGGCCAACCCACTGGCTGACCTGCGCGTGCGCCAGGCGCTGGACATGGCCGTGAACAAGCCGCAGATCATCGATTCGGTTTACCAGGGTGCCGGCCAACTGGCGGTCAACGCCATGCCGCCGACCCAGTGGTCCTACGACACCACGATCAAGGATGCCAAGTACGACCCTGAGAAAGCCAAACAGCTGCTCAAGGAAGCCGGCGTCAAGGAAGGTACCGAGATCGTCCTGTGGGCGATGCCGGTGCAGCGTCCGTACAACCCGAACGCCAAACTGATGGCTGAAATGCTCCAGTCCGACTGGGCCAAGATCGGCTTGAAAGTGAAGATCACCAGCTACGAGTGGGGCGAGTACATCAAGCGTTCCAAAGGTGGCGAGAACCAGGCCATGATCATTGGCTGGAGCGGTGACAATGGTGATCCGGACAACTGGCTCAACGTTCTGTTCGGCTGCGACTCGCTGAGCGGCAACAACTTCTCCAAGTGGTGCGACAAGAAGTTCGACGGCCTGGTGAAAGAAGCCAAACGCACTACCGACCAGGGCAAGCGCACCGAGCTGTACAAACAGGCGCAACACGTCCTCAAAGATGCAGTTCCAATGACACCTATCGCTCACTCGACGGTGTATCAACCCATGCGCGCCAACGTGCAGGATTTCAAGATCAGCCCATTTGGCCTGAATTCCTTCTACGGCGTCAGCGTCAGCAAGTAAGACATTGCAACGGCGGCGTTTCTGACGTCGCCGTTGCTTTATCTACCGGGAAAAAAGGAAAAGGCCTACACCCAAATCCGCCGCAGATGATTGCTTCGGTATAGGCGCGTCGACTTTTCCTACGAGCATTAAGGCAATTACGTATTTACTGCCAGAGGCACGGTGCCTACCGTCGCGTACTGACCAGTGTCTGCGTGGGCCACCGGTTTTGCCGTACGTATTGGATTGAGCTCAATGCGACCAGAAAGTCCCGGGACAGGGACCCTGACGCATTGCACAACACTAAAAAGAGGGAGCGTCATGCGCCATACCTTGATTTTTTCCGCACTGTTGGGCGCCGGCCTGTTGGCCGCCACGTCTGCAAGCTACGCCGCCAGCGACAGCCTGGTGTTTTGCTCGGAAGGCAGCCCGGCGGGTTTCGATACCGCGCAGTACACGACGGCCACCGACAACGACGCCGCCGAGCCGCTGTACAACCGCCTCGTCGAGTTTGAAAAAGGCGCGACCAATGTCGTACCGGGCCTGGCGACCAAGTGGGACATTTCCGAAGATGGCCTGAAATACACCTTTCACCTGCGTGAAGGCGTGAAATTTCATACAACCCCTTACTTCAAGCCGAGCCGCGATTTCAACGCTGACGATGTCGTGTTCACGTTCACTCGCATGCTCGATGCGCAACAGCCATTCCGCAAGGCCTATCCCACCGAGTTTCCGTACTTCAACGGGATGAGCCTCAACAAGAACATCGCCAAGGTCGAGAAGACCGGGCCGCTGACCGTGGAGTTCACGCTCAACAGCGTCGACGCCGCGTTCATCCAGAACATCGCCATGAGCTTCGCTTCGATTCTGTCTGCCGAATACGCCGACAAGCTGCTGGCCGACGGCAAGCCGAGCGACATCAACCAGAAGCCGATCGGCACCGGGCCGTTCGTGTTCAAGAGCTACCAGAAAGACTCGAACATCCGTTACACCGGTAACCCGCAGTACTGGGATCCGAGCCGGGTCAAGCTGAAGAACCTGATTTTCGCGATCAACACCGACGCGTCGGTACGTGTGCAGAAGCTCAAGGCCAACGAGTGCCAGATCACCCTGCACCCGCGCCCTGCCGATGTTGAAGCGCTGAAGGCCGACCCGAAACTGCAACTGATTTCCAAGCCGGGTTTCAACCTCGGCTATATCGCCTACAACGTGCGCCACAAGCCGTTCGATCAACTGGAAGTGCGTCAGGCACTGGACATGGCGGTGAATAAACAGGGAATTCTCAACGCTGTTTATCAAGGCGCCGGCCAACTGGCCGTCAACGCCATGCCACCGACCCAGTGGTCCTACGACGACACCATCAAGGACGCAGCCTACAACCCGGAAAAAGCCAAGGAACTGCTCAAGGCCGCCGGCGTGAAAGAAGGCACCGAGATCACCCTGTGGGCGATGCCAGTGCAGCGCCCCTACAACCCGAACGCCAAGCTGATGGCCGAAATGCTCCAGTCCGACTGGGCCAAGATCGGTCTGAAAGTGAAGATCGTCAGCTACGAATGGGGCGAGTACATCAAGCGCACCAAAAACGGCGAGCACGACGTCAGCCTGATCGGCTGGACCGGTGACAACGGGGACCCGGACAACTGGCTGGGCACGCTGTACAGCTGCGACGCCATCGGCGGCAACAACTACTCCATGTGGTGCGACCCGGCTTACGACAAGCTGATCAAACAGGCCAAGGTCGTCACCGACCGCGACCAGCGCACCGTGCTTTATAAACAGGCCCAGCAATTGCTTAAACAGCAAGTGCCGATCACGCCTGTCGCCCACTCGACGGTCAACCAGCCGTTAAGCATCCGGGTCGAAGGGTTCAAAGTCAGCCCGTTCGGCCGCAACGTGTTCTCGGGTGTCAGTATCGATTAAACCAACCGATTAGCCGCAATGCTGAGGGGAGCCGTCTACTCCCCTCACGCAAGCGCTTTGCCGAAATTCGCCCATCCGGCTTTTTGCAAACGTTTGCGATGTGTGAACGAGTTCTAAACCAATAACCGGCATACCAAAAAAAGCCGGGATAAAAAGAAAGTAAAGGAGCTTCACCCATGAAACTGAGCAGCACCGCGATACTGGCCCTGGCCATCAGCAGCATCACTGCTACCGCGTACGCCGAACCTGCAAGTCAGGAGTTCGTCCCTACCACATTGGCCGGCAGCAGCGCCCAAAGCGAGGCCAAAGGCTTTATCGATGGACAAAGCCTGGGCGGTACAACCCGTAACTGGTATGCCAACGAATTGCGTCGTCGCGACGACCGTTTCAGCTACGTGAAAAACAGTGACAAGAACACCACGCCTACCGTACGCACTCCGACGCCACGCCGGATCAACTGGGTGCAAGGCACCATCGTCAACTACACCTCGGGCTTCACCCAAGGCACCGTGGGCGTGAGCACCGAAGTCGCCGCTTATAACGCCATTGTGCTGGATCGTGATCGCAAGGACATTGCTGGCGGCTCCAACCGGACCCTGGCGGATTCCGACGGCGACGCTGTCGACCAATGGAGCAAGCTGGGTCTGGCCAATGTCAAGCTTCGTGTATCCAACACCACATTGACCGCAGGTCGCCAGAACTTCAGCACGCCGATTGTCGATGTCATCGGTAACCGTCCGCTGCCTTCGAGCTTTGAAGGTATTACCCTGCACAGCGAAGAATTCAACAACCTGTCGTTCGACGCGGGTGGCTTCGACCGCGTTTCCCCTCGTACCGAGCAGAGCCTGTCGAAATTTCGCACCGAGTATTCAGCCACTGGCGTGGAGACCGACAAGGTTTACGTTGCCGGCGTCAACTACCAACCGTTCAAGAGCCTGAAAACCAGCTTTTACGGTTCCAACGTGGAAGACTTCTGGAACCAGTACTACTTCGGCGCAACCCACGAACTGGGTGACAGCCAGGTGCTGAGCCTGACCACCGGTCTGAACTACTACAAGACCGTCGACGAAGGCAAAAAGCTGATGGGCAACATCGACAACGATACCTACTCGCTGTCGCTGGGTCTGACTCACCAGGCCCATAGCCTGACGTTCTCGTACCAGGAAGTTAACGGTAACGAGTACTTCGACTACCTGCACGAAACCAACGGCATCTACCTGGCCAACTCCCTGCTGTCGGACTTCAACGGCCCGAACGAGAAGTCGTTCCAGATCGCCTACGGCATCAACATGGCCGAGTACGGCGTACCTGGCCTGAAGTTCAATATCTACCAGGCACGCGGTTGGGGCATCGACGGTACTCACTACCGCGGCACCGCCTACACCGATCCGGGCGCCAAGCGTGGTGACCTGAGCCTGATGGACGGCGAGTCTCACTATGAATACGGTGTCGGGGCTTCCTACGCTGTGCAAAGCGGCCCGCTCAAAGCCACTGCAATTCGCGCGACGTACACCACTCACCGCGCCAGCGAACATCAGGCTGACGGCAACATCAACGAGTTCCGTCTCGTAACCACCATCCCGTTCAACATTCTGTAAAAACGCCAACCGACGGCTGACTCATGATGAGTCGGCCGTTCGGTTTTCTGTCTTCAACCGATTGCAGAGGGTTATCGATGAAAATGCTTCCCCTACGTGCGGCCATCGCGGCTGCGTTGCTGAGTGTCGCTGTCGGCGCCTCGGCCAAACCCTTGGTGGTCTGCACCGAAGCCAGCCCGGAAGGCTTCGATATGGTCCAGTACACAACTGCAGTCACGGCGGACGCTGTGGCCGAAACCATCTTCAACCGCCTGGCCGATTTCAAGCCCGGCACCACAGAAGTGATCCCGGCGCTCGCCGAGTCCTGGGACATCAGCGAAGACGGCCTGACCTACACGTTCCACCTGCGCAAAGGCGTCAAGTTTCACACCACCGAATATTTCAAGCCGACCCGCGACATGAATGCCGACGACGTGGTCTGGAGCTTCCAGCGTCAGCTGGACCCGAATCACCCGTGGCACAAACTGTCGAGCGTGGGCTTCCCCTACTTTGAAAGCATGGGCTTCAAGGAACTGCTCAAAAGCGTAGAAAAAGTCGACGACAACACGGTCAAGTTCACCCTGACCCGTCGCGAAGCGCCGTTCCTGGCTGACATCGCCATGGCGTTCTCGTCGATCTACCCGGCCGAATACGCCGACCAGTTGCTCAAGGCCAACAAGACCGGCGATCTGAACAACAAGCCGATCGGCACCGGCCCGTTCATCTTCCAGCGCTACGCCAAGGATGCGCAGGTGCGCTTCAAGGCCAACCCGGATTACTTCCGTGGCAAGCCGCCGGCCGACGCGTTGATCCTGGCGATCGCCACCGACAACAACGTGCGCCTGCAAAAGCTCAAGGCCAACGAGTGCCAGGTTGCGCTGTATCCGAAACCGGATGACATCCCGAGCATCAAGAAAGACAGCAAGCTGAAAGTCGACGAGCTGGACGCGATGACCGTTTCGTACATCGCCATGAACACCCAGCACAAGTACATGAGCGACGTACGCGTGCGCAAAGCCATCGACATCGCGTTCGACAAGGAAGCCTACGTCAACGCGCTGTTCGGCAAGGGTAACGCGTCGGTGGCGGTCAACCCGTACCCGCCGACCCTGCTCGGCTACAACCATGACCTGAAGAACCCGCCACGCGACCTCGACAAGGCGCGCGCGCTGCTCAAGGAAGCCGGGGTTCCGGAAGGCACCACCTTCACCCTGTTCACCCGCAACGGCGGCGGTCCGACCAACCCCAACCCGATGCTCGGTGCGCAAATGATGCAGGCTGACCTGGCGAAAGTCGGGATCAAGATCGACATCCGCGTGATGGAATGGGGCGAGATGCTCAAGCGCGCCAAGGCCGGCGAGCACGACATGGTCTCGGCCGGATGGGCGGGCGACAACGGCGACCCGGATAACTTCCTGACGCCTATGCTCAGTTGCGAGGCCGCCAAGAACGGCGAAAACTACGCACGCTGGTGCAACGAGAAATTCCAGGCACTGCTGGATGAAGCGCGGGCTAAAGTAGATCCGGCCGAACGCGCCGCGCTCTACGAACAGGCCCAAGTGCTGTTTAATCAGGACCAGCCATGGATCAGCATGGCCCATACTCGGATGTTCACTGCAATGCGCAACAATGTAGAGGGCTACCACATCAGCCCTCTCACCACTAATAACTTCGCCACCACCCAGGTGAAGTAGATAAGAAACGCCCGGTGCTCCTGACCTATGGAACACCGGGCACGCCTAACCGGCTGATGAGGTACCACACAAGATGTTTAGTTTTATTGCCCGCCGACTGGGGTTGTTGATCCCCACGTTTTTCGGCATCACCTTGCTGACTTTCGCGTTGATTCGCATGATTCCGGGCGACCCCGTGGAAGTGATGATGGGCGAACGTCGGGTCGACCCCGAAATGCACGCTCAGGCAATGGAACGCCTGGGGCTGAACAAGCCGCTGTATGCCCAGTATCTGGACTACATCGGCAAACTGGCCCAGGGCGATCTCGGTGAGTCGTTGCGTACCCGTGAAAGTGTGTGGACCGAGTTCACCTCTCTTTTCCCGGCGACCCTGGAACTGTCCATGGCCGCCCTGCTGTTCGCTGGCATCCTCGGGCTTCTGGCCGGGGTGATCGCGGCACTCAAACGAGGATCGCTGTTCGACCACGGGGTGATGGGCATCTCCCTCGCGGGCTATTCGATGCCGATCTTCTGGTGGGGCCTGATCCTGATCATGTTCTTCTCGGTGAGCCTGGGCTGGACTCCGGTTTCCGGGCGCATCGACCTGCTGTATGACATCGAGCCGAAAACCGGCTTCATGCTGATCGACACGCTGCTGGCCGATGACGTCGGCGCGTTCTTCGACGCCCTGCATCACCTGATCCTGCCGGCGATCGTGCTCGGCACCATTCCGCTGGCGGTAATCGCGCGGATGACCCGTTCGTCGATGCTCGAAGTGCTGCGCGAAGACTACATCCGCACCGCCAAGGCCAAAGGCCTGTCGCCGTCGCGCGTAGTGTTCGTCCACGGTCTGCGTAACGCACTGATCCCGGTGCTTACGGTTGTAGGTCTGCAAGTCGGTACTTTGCTGGCCGGTGCGGTCCTGACGGAAACCATCTTCTCCTGGCCCGGCATCGGTAAATGGCTGATCGAAGCCATCGGCGCCCGGGACTATCCGGTGGTGCAAAACGGCATCCTGTTAATCGCCTGCCTGGTGATTCTGGTCAACTTCGTGGTGGACATCCTCTACGGCTTTGCCAACCCACGCATCCGTCATCAGCGCTGAGGTCAATACCCATGAGCACTCCAACATCCTCAGTAGCCACCGCCACGTCCGCCGTGGATCAAAGCCTGCTGTACCCGTCGCCGTACAAAGAATTCTGGCAAGCGTTCTCGAAGAACAAGGGCGCCGTTGCCGGCCTGCTGTTCATGCTGCTGATCATCTTCTGCGCGATCTTCGCGCCGTGGGTCGCGCCGCATAATCCGAGCGAGCAATACCGTGACTTCCTGCTGACGCCGCCGGCGTGGCTCGAAGGCGGGCAGATGCAGTTCCTCCTCGGCACCGATGAACTCGGCCGTGACCTGCTGTCGCGTCTGATCCAGGGTTCGCGCCTGTCGTTGCTGATCGGCTTGTCGTCGGTGGTGATGTCGCTGATTCCGGGGATCCTGCTGGGTCTGTTCGCCGGTTTCTTCCCGAAAGTGGTCGGCCCGACCATCATGCGTCTGATGGACATCATGCTGGCCCTGCCGTCGCTGCTGCTGGCCGTGGCGATCGTCGCCATCCTCGGCCCTGGCCTGATCAACACCGTGATCGCGATTGCCGTGGTTTCCCTGCCGTCCTACGTGCGTCTGACCCGTGCTGCCGTGATGGGCGAACTGAACCGCGACTACGTCACCGCCGCGCGTCTGGCCGGTGCCGGTCTGCCGCGTCTGATGTTCATCACCGTGCTGCCCAACTGCATGGCGCCGCTGATCGTGCAGGCGACCCTGAGCTTTTCTTCGGCGATTCTCGATGCCGCTGCACTGGGCTTCCTCGGCCTCGGCGTCCAACCGCCAACCCCTGAGTGGGGCACCATGCTGGCCTCGGCCCGCGACTACATCGAACGCGCCTGGTGGGTGGTAAGTCTGCCTGGTCTGACCATTTTGCTCAGCGTGCTGGCAATCAACTTGATGGGCGACGGCCTGCGCGATGCGCTGGACCCGAAACTCAAGAACGCCGCCTGAGGAGATTCAAATGTCACTGCTAGAAATCAAGAATCTCAACGTCCGCTTCGGCGACAAGACCGCGACCCCGGTGGTCGACGGCCTAGACCTCAAGGTCGACAAGGGCGAAGTACTGGCCATCGTTGGCGAGTCGGGTTCGGGTAAATCCGTGACCATGATGGCGCTGATGGGCCTGATCGAGCATCCCGGCATCGTCACCGCTGACTCGCTCAGCTTCGACGGCAAGGACATGCTCAAACTGAGCAATCGTCAGCGTCGGCAGATCGTCGGCAAAGACCTGTCGATGGTCTTCCAGGACCCGATGACCGCACTGAACCCTAGCTACACCGTCGGTTTCCAGATCGAGGAAGTGCTTCGCCTGCACCTGAAAATGTCTGGCAAGCAAGCGCGCAAGCGTGCCATCGAACTGCTGGAAAAAGTCGAGATCCCGGGCGCCGCCAGTCGTATGGACGCCTATCCGCATCAACTGTCTGGCGGTATGAGCCAGCGCGTCGCGATCGCCATGGCGATTGCCGGCGAGCCGAAACTGTTGATCGCCGACGAACCGACCACCGCGCTGGACGTGACGATTCAGGCGCAGATCATGGATCTGCTGCTGGCGTTGCAGAAAGAGCAGAACATGGGCCTGGTGTTGATCACTCACGACCTCGCGGTCGTGGCGGAAACTGCCCAGCGCGTCTGCGTGATGTACGCCGGCCAGGCGGTTGAAGTCGGTCAGGTGCCGCAACTGTTCGACATCCCGGCGCACCCGTACAGCGAAGCGCTGCTCAAGGCGATTCCCGAGCACAGCCTCGGCGCCTCGCGTCTGTCGACCTTGCCGGGCATCGTCCCGGGCCGCTACGACCGTCCGCAGGGTTGCCTGCTGTCGCCGCGCTGCCCGTACGTGCAGGACAACTGCCGCACCCAGCGCCCGGGCCTTGATCCGAAAGCCAACAGCCTCGCCCGCTGCTTCTACCCGCTGAACCAGGAGGTGGCGTAATGGCCGTCGTACTTACCGCCCGCGACCTGACCCGTCACTACGAAGTCTCCCGTGGCCTGTTCAAGGGCCACGCCACCGTGCGCGCGCTCAACGGCGTGTCGTTCGAACTGGAAGCCGGCAAGACCCTCGCCGTAGTGGGTGAGTCGGGCTGCGGCAAATCCACTCTCGCCCGCGCCCTGACGCTGATTGAAGAGCCGTCGTCGGGCTCGCTGCAGATCGCCGGTCAGGAAGTTGCCGGCGCCGACAAGGCCGAGCGCAAGCAACTGCGCAAAGACGTACAGATGGTGTTTCAGAGCCCGTATGCGTCGTTGAACCCACGGCAGAAAATCGGTGATCAACTGGCCGAACCGCTGCTGATCAACACCAAGCTGTCGGCCACCGAACGTCGCGAGAAAGTCCAGGCGATGATGAAGCAGGTCGGCTTGCGCCCTGAGCATTACCAGCGCTATCCGCACATGTTCTCCGGCGGTCAGCGCCAGCGTATCGCTCTGGCGCGGGCAATGATGCTGCAACCGAAAGTGCTGGTGGCGGACGAACCGACTTCGGCGCTGGACGTGTCGATTCAGGCCCAGGTGCTGAACCTGTTCATGGATTTGCAGCAGGAGTTCAACACCGCCTACGTGTTCATCTCGCACAACCTTGCGGTGGTGCAACATGTGGCCGATGACGTGATGGTGATGTACCTCGGTCGCCCGGTTGAACTGGGTCCGAAAAACGACATCTACGAACGCCCGCTTCACCCGTACACCCAGGCGCTGTTGTCGGCGACCCCGACCATCCACCCGGACCCGAACAAGCCGAAAATCAAGATCGTCGGCGAACTGCCCAACCCGCTGAACCCGCCACCAGGCTGTGCTTTCCACAAGCGCTGCCCGTACGCGACCGAACGTTGCAGCACGGAAGAACCGCTGTTGCGCGAACTGGATAATCGGCAGGTGGCCTGCCACTACGCCGAGCAGTTTCTCGACGGCGCGGCGTAGGCCCACGAAATATCTCATGTGGGAGCGAGCCTGCTCGCGAATGCGGTGTAACAGTCACCAACATTGTCGACTGAAATGACGCTTTCGCGAGCAGGCTCGCTCCCACAGGGAGTTCGTGTTGATTCAGGAATTCATGCGATAACAAAACCCCTTCCACCTCGATTGCGCATCAGTCGAGGCCGAAGGGGTTTTTCTTTGCCCGGCGATCTATGTCTGGCTATCGCCTTCGTCATCCGGGTCATCGGTATCCGGCTCGTCCGTGGTCGAGTCGTCGTCATCGGCGCTGCCACCCTGATTCATATCCCCCGGTTCCGACTCGGACTTGGCCAGCATCAGGCCGCTATGCCCTACCTGGCCGTTAAACGCCTGAGATTCGTGATCCTCGCACTCGGCCCACGCCGTTGCGGTGCCGAGGGATAGCATCACCATCACTTTCAACAACATCAAAACCCGTAGCAATCTGCTTTTCATGGCCGACTCCATCCTGTTGCGCTAAGACATGCTTGCCGGACTGGCTCGATGTGAAATCTAGTTGCGATCCGACCGGCTCACCACTTAGGACGCGACCGCGCAGGCAGAAATGCCATCGACCGCCAGATTGCTTTCGAATAACCCTGATAACCGAATCAGCTAAGCGCCGCGCGTGGCCTGCCAGGTCAGTGGAATGGAGATCAACACCAGCAGCGCACTCATCACCCAGACGCTGTGCCCGCCAAACTCGCCATAGAGCTGCCCACTGAGCACCGGCGACAACAGCGCGCTGGCACTCCAGCTCATGAAGAACAAGCCGAAGTACTGACCGCTCTTGCCGCTCTGGGCAAACTGCATCGCCAGTACATTCAACGGCGGCATGAACAAGGCCTCGCCCAGCGTCCAGATCAGTGTCGACAGACAGACAAAAGCCAAGCCGGAACCGAACGGCAACATGCCCAATCCGCAGGCCAACAGCACACTGCCCACGAGCATTTGCCAACGCGAGCCCCAACGCTCGACCGAGTGCGACAGCGGGATTTGCAAAGCGATCACCAACAGCGCATTGAGCCCGAACTGCCAACCGATCGCTTCGGTGCTTAGGTGGTAGTAATCACGCAGATAATTGCCCAGCGTGCTGTAGACCGTGTCGAACGCAATGCCGAGCACGGCCGTCGCCGCCAGCAGCCAGAGGAACGGCTTGTCGCGATACGGCAGGCTTGAGCCATCGGTCGATTCGTCTTCAACCACCAGCACCGGCCGCCGCCACGTCGTGCGCACGAACCACAGCAACGCCAGCATCGTCATCGCCGCACTGGCAAAAAACACCCAACGAAAATCCGCCTGAGCCAGCACTCCGCCCGCCACCCCGGCAGCGGCCATGCCCAGATTACGCGCGACCCGGCTCAGAGCCTGCGCACGCGAGCGTTGCGCGACCTCGCAATACTCCATGATCAGGCGCTGATGCAACGTCCGAATCGCGCCGTCGATGACACCGCTGAGCAACAGCAAACCGGCCAGCCACGGCACCTGCGTCACCAGCCCCAACAGCATCAGCACCCACACCGAAACGAAAAACAGCGCCGCCGTCAGCCGCGCCGTGCGCACATGATCACTGAGCCAACCACCGAGCATCGAACCGACCAGCAACCCGGCGCCATAGGCTGAAAGCAACCAACCCACGGTTTCAATCGCCAGGCCCAGCTCCTGACGCAGGTACAGCGCCATGAACAGCTTGACCATGGCGCTGAGGCGATTGATGAACAACAGCGCCGCGAGGACCCAGGCCATGGGGGTGAAATAGCCTTTAAGAAGCAGCAGGGGATTCAGCCGACTTGTCACTCCATTGACCTCTTCGAACGACTTGCAGGGACTGGAACACTACCGGTCAACATGGCGGTTGTCGCATACCAGCACATCCAAAACACGGGAAAAAGGAACCGCCCTACAACACGCTGTAGGAAATGTCGCAGGCTGAGAACTTTTGACCTTGCTTTTCAGGCTCGCAGTCTTCAACGACCGAATTGGATTGAGTGCATCAAGCAGAAAATCGTCGGCTCGCAGATTGCCTTCGCGAGCAGGCTCGCTCCCACAATTTGACCGCGTACCTCCTCAGAAACAGGCCGGCTGTCAGGCCGCTTCGCGAGCAGGCTCACTCCTACAATTTGACCGCGTACCTCCTCAGAAACAGGCCGGCTATCAGGCCGCCTTCGCGAGCAGGCTCGCTCCCACAATGCAACCGCAAAGCAGCGCAGCTGCTCGCGGCGAAGCCGCCCCACTCAACAATGAGCGCAAGCTCGAGTGCTTTTGATCTTGCTGTTGATCCACTGGCGACGTCGGAAGGCTGAGTGTAGGGATTGATCCGGGGGTGGGAGCGTAGCGACCGTTCGACGCAGTCGAACACAGCGGAAGGAGGTGCAGCGAAGCAAACCGTAGCCGCTGCGCCCGGATCGATCCCGGAGCGAAGGAACCCGAGCCTGCGAGGGCCGAACGTAGGAGCAAGCCTTTTCGGTTACCTTTTTGGCGTTTGAAAAAGGTGACTCGCCGTAAGGGCGAAACCGCCAGCCGCAGCACCCGCAGCAACGGATATTCACCCAAAACCCCAACAGCCTGGTCGGCCCAACGGCCGCCAAGAGCAAAACCGGCAGCCCATAAAAAAGCCCCCAAGGCCTACACCTCAGGGGCTTTCAGAAAAACACCTCAAACCTTAATGATGCTCCCGCGTCGCGCGGAATTTCACATCCGGCCAGCGCTCTTCCATCAACGCCAGATTCACCCGCGTCGGCGCCAGGTAAGTCAGGTGACCACCGCCATCCAGCGCGAGGTTCTCCACCGCTTTGTTGGAGAATTCCTCAAGCTTCTTCTTGTCGTCACATTCGATCCAGCGCGCCGAATACACGGTGATCGGCTCATACGAGCACTCGACCTTGTATTCCTCTTTCAAACGGCTGGCGACCACATCGAACTGCAGCACACCGACGGCGCCGAGAATGATGTCGTTGCTGCGCTCGGGAAAGAACACCTGCGTCGCGCCCTCTTCCGCCAACTGCTGCAAGCCCTGACGCAACTGCTTGGACTTCAGCGGATCACGCAGACGCACGCGACGGAACAGTTCCGGGGCGAAGTGCGGAATACCGGTGAAACCGAGGACTTCGCCTTCGCTGAAGGTGTCGCCAATCTGGATCGTGCCGTGGTTGTGCAGACCGATGATGTCGCCGGCGTAGGCCTCTTCCAGTTGCTCACGCTCGGAGGAGAAGAACGTCAGGGCGTCGCCGATGCGCACGTCCTTGCCGGTACGCACGTGGCGCATCTTCATGCCTTTTTCGTACTTGCCGGAGCAGATACGCATGAAGGCGATGCGGTCGCGGTGTTTCGGGTCCATGTTCGCCTGGATCTTGAAGATGAAGCCCGAGAACTTCTCTTCCACCGGCTCGACAGTACGCTCGTTGGCTACACGGGCCAGCGGACGCGGCGCCCAATCGACGACAGCATCGAGCACGTGGTCGACACCGAAGTTGCCCAGCGCGGTACCGAAGAACACCGGGGTCAACTGGCCGTCGAGGAATTCCTGCTGGTTGAATTCGTGGCAGGCGCCCTGCACCAGTTCCAGCTGTTCGATGAAGCGCTCGTACTCATCGCCCAAGTGCGCGCGCGCCTCGTCGGAGTCGAGTTTCTCGATGATCTTGGTTTCGGTGCGCTCGTGACCGTGACCGGCGGTGTAAACAATGATGTAGTCGTCGGCCAGGTGATACACGCCCTTGAAATCGCGGTAGCAACCGATCGGCCAGGTGATCGGCGCAGCCTTGATCTTCAGAACGGCTTCGATCTCGTCGAGCAGTTCGATCGGGTCGCGGATGTCACGGTCGAGCTTGTTGATGAAGCTGACGATCGGCGTGTCACGCAGACGGCAGACGTCCATCAGCGCAATGGTCCGAGGCTCAACACCCTTACCGCCGTCGAGCACCATCAATGCCGAGTCCACCGCTGTCAGGGTGCGGTAGGTGTCTTCGGAGAAGTCTTCGTGGCCCGGGGTGTCGAGCAGGTTGATCATGTGTTCGCGATAGGGGAACTGCATGACCGACGTAGTAATGGAAATACCCCGCTGCTTCTCCATCTCCATCCAGTCGGATGTCGCATGGCGATCGGATTTACGGGATTTCACCGTACCGGCCACTGCAATCGCCTTGCCCATCAACAGGAGCTTTTCGGTGATCGTGGTTTTACCGGCATCGGGGTGGGAAATAATGGCGAAAGTGCGGCGTTTCGCGACTTCGGCGGCCTGTTGGGTCATGGGAAATCGCCTGGCGGTGATTCAAAAAAGGGCCGCGATTATAGCCCAACTCGCTGCAATAACCGAACCGTTGAGCACATTAAGGGTGGCCAAATGCTGCCGCAGATGGGAACCTTTTAAAGCACGGAGACGTCCATCCCCTGTTACGAACTTTCGTCAGGGGCTGAAAAATCAGCAAGTTAGCCTGACGAGGCTGCGCTCATGGCTCGCTTTCGCACCGCTTGGCCGGTGCTGGAAAACGGCTACTTTTCGCGAACGCTGACTCCGGCAGCCAGGAATGGCTTGCCACGCGGAGCAGCGCTCGCCGACTACAAAAAAAGGAGTCCGCCTGTGGCTATCCGCTATGGCAAAGGGCTGATGGGAGGTGCGGTGGTGATCGCGCTCCTGGCCCTGCTGGTCCACTGGATCGGCATCAACACGATCGAACACTACCGCGACGATTTGTTGTTTTACCTGCAAGCTCATCTGATTCTCGTCCTCGCTTCCATGCTGGCCGCCCTTGTCGTGGGCATTCCCGCCGGTATCTTCCTCAGCCGCCCGAGCATGGTCGGCCGCGCCGAACGCTTCATGCAGATCTTCAATATCGGCAACACCGTGCCACCGCTGGCCGTGCTCGCGATTGCGCTGGGCATCCTCGGCATCGGCAGTGGCCCGGCGATCTTCGCCCTGTTCCTCGCCTCGCTGTTGCCGATCGTGCGCAACACCTATGAAGGCCTGAAAAATGTGCAGGGCTCGCTGAAGGAAGCCGCTGTCGGCATCGGCATGACCCCGCGCCAAGTGTTGTGGAAAGTCGAATTGCCCAACGCCGTGCCGATCATCGTCGGTGGCGTGCGTGTCGCGCTGGCGATCAACGTCGGCACCGCGCCGCTGGCGTTCCTGATCGGCGCCAACAGCCTCGGCAGCCTGATCTTCCCCGGCATCGCCCTGAACAATCAGCCGCAACTGCTGCTCGGCGCCGCGTGCACCGCGCTGTTGGCGCTGTTGCTCGATGGCGTGGTCACCCTCGCCAGCCGCTTATGGCTGGAACGCGGTTTGCGCCCGTCTTAAGGCTTTGCGAAGGAATATTTATGAAACGACTTAGCTTGATCTTAGGCTGCGTCCTGCTGTTCGCAGGAATCGCGCAAGCCGCTGAAAAACCAGTGATCCGCCTCGGCGCCCGGGTCTTCACAGAGCAGACCCTGCTCGCCGAAATCACCGCGCAATACCTGCGCAGCAAAGGCTACGACGCGCAGATCACCGGCGGTCTGGGCAGCAACCTCGCCCGCAGCGCCCACGAAAGCGGCCAATTGGACCTGCTCTGGGAATACACCGGCGTGTCGCTGGTGGCCTACAACCATGTCACCGAGAAACTCGACAGCGCGCAATCCTACGCCCGGGTCAAAGAACTCGACGCGAAAAAAGGCCTGGTCTGGCTGACGCCGTCGAAATTCAGCAACACCTATGCCCTCGCTTTGCCGAAAAAAGTCGCCGAGCAATACCCGCAGATCGGCAATATCAGCCAGCTCAACGAAGTGCTGCGCGCCGAGGCCAAGACCAACCACCTGGTGGCGCTGGATACCGAGTTCGCCAACCGCTCTGACGGTCTCGACGGCATGGTCAAGCTCTACGACATGAACCTGACCCGCAAGAACATCCGCCAGATGGACGCCGGCCTGGTTTACACCGCGCTGCGTAACGGTCAGGTGTTTGCCGGTCTGGTCTACACCACCGATGGCCGTCTCAATGCCTTCGGCCTGAAATTGCTGGAAGACGACAAGCATTACTTCCCCGACTACACCGCCGCTCCCGTGGTGCGTCAGGCCACACTGAATGCCAACCCCAAACTGGCCGAACAACTCAAGCCGCTGGCCGAACTGTTCGACGACGAAACCATGCGCCAGCTCAACGCGCGGGTCGACGTCGACCACGAAAGCCCATCGTCCGTTGCCGCCGATTTCCTGCGCCAGCACCCACTGAATTAAGAGAGGAGAAGTCATGGAATTCCTGAACGCCTTTTCCCATCTCGACTGGCAGCAGGTGATGCACCTGACCTGGCAGCACATCACTCTGGTCGGCATCGCCGTGACCCTGGCGATCGTCATCGGCGTGCCGCTGGGCATCCTGATGACGCGTTTTCCCACCCTCGCCGGCCCGCTGCAAGCCAGCGCCACGGTGCTGCTGACCGTGCCGTCGATTGCCCTGTTCGGTCTGCTGCTGCCGTTCTACTCCAAGTTCGGCCAAGGGCTGGGGCCGCTGCCGGCAATCACCGCCGTGTTCCTCTATTCGTTGCTGCCGATCATGCGCAACACCTACCTCGCCCTGACCGGCGTCGAGCCGGGCATCCGCGAAGCCGCGCGCGGCATCGGCATGACCTTCGGCCAGCGCCTGCGCATGGTTGAACTGCCGATCGCGGTGCCGGTAATCCTCGCTGGCGTGCGCACCGCCGTGGTGATGAACATCGGCGTGATGACCATCGCCGCGACCATCGGCGCCGGCGGCCTCGGTGTGTTGATCCTCGCCTCCATCAGCCGCAGTGACATGTCGATGCTTATCGTCGGCGCGCTGCTGGTCAGTCTTCTGGCGATCTTCGCCGACCTCCTCCTGCAGTGGCTGCAACGCACGCTGACTCCAAAAGGACTCCTGAAATGATCGAACTTCAAAACCTCAGCAAAACTTTCCAAAGCAACGGCAAAGATGTCAAAGCCGTGGACTCGGTAAGCCTGACCGTCAATGAAGGCGAGATTTGCGTGTTCCTCGGGCCATCGGGTTGCGGCAAAAGCACCACGCT
The DNA here is from genome assembly GCF_054871425.1 of Pseudomonas glycinis. Taxonomy (NCBI): domain Bacteria; kingdom Pseudomonadati; phylum Pseudomonadota; class Gammaproteobacteria; order Pseudomonadales; family Pseudomonadaceae; genus Pseudomonas; species Pseudomonas glycinis. Next base: position 119,457 of record NZ_JBTYHF010000011.1, read on the forward strand.
GAAAATGATCAACCGCCTGATCAAACCGACCTCGGGCAAGATCCTCATCAACGGCGAAGACACCACCGATCTCGACGAAGTGACCCTGCGCCGCAACATCGGCTACGTGATTCAGCAGATTGGTCTGTTCCCGAACATGACCATCGAAGAGAACATCGTCGTGGTGCCGAAACTGCTCGGCTGGGACAAACAGAAATGCCACGACCGCGCCCGCGAACTGATGAGCATGATCAAGCTTGAGCCCAAGCAGTATCTGCATCGCTACCCGCGTGAATTGTCCGGTGGTCAGCAACAGCGTATCGGCGTGATTCGTGCGCTGGCGGCTGACGCGCCGCTGCTGTTGATGGACGAGCCGTTCGGCGCGGTCGACCCGATCAACCGCGAGATGATCCAGAACGAATTCTTCGAGATGCAGCGCGCGCTGAACAAGACCGTGATCATGGTCAGCCACGACATCGACGAAGCGATCAAACTGGGCGACAAGATCGCTATCTTCCGCGCCGGCAAGCTGCTGCAGATCGACCATCCGGACACCCTGCTGGCGCATCCGGCGGATGATTTCGTCAGCAACTTCGTCGGCCAGGACAGCACGCTCAAACGCCTGCTGTTGGTGAAGGCCGAAGACGCGGCGGACAACGCGCCGTCGGTCAGCCCGGAAACGCCAGTGGCCGATGCGCTGGAATTGATGGACGAACATGACCGTCGCTACGTCGTGGTCACCTGCGCCGAGAACAAGGCGCTGGGTTACGTGCGCCGTCGCGACCTGCATCGCCAGACCGGCACCTGCGCGCAATTCCTGCGTGAGTTCAACGCCACTGCGGCGTACGACGAGCACCTGCGCATCCTGTTGTCGCGCATGTACGAGTTCAACCGCGCCTGGCTGCCGGTGATGGATGCCGAACGGGTATTCCTCGGTGAAGTGACGCAGGAATCGATCGCGGCATACCTCAGCTCGGGACGTTCGCGGGGGATGAAGACCAGTATCGTCTCGCCGGCTGAGACCGTCGTCGCCTAAAAATACAGACCCTGTGGGAGCGAGCTTGCTCGCGAAAGCGAAATATCAGTCAACAACGATGTCGACTGTGAAAATGCCTTCGCGAGCAAGCTCGCTCCCACAGGATCTACGCAATTTTGTTGATCTTCACAGGGTGACAAAGAATCTCAACAGCCTCTCCCGCAAGAGCGTCATCAATTCAGCTTCTTCAAGGTCCAAATCCCCCCTCAGCACCCTCTCTCGACGCCAACGTCGCCGATGTTGCCGCTATCACACTTACCTGCGATCTAGCCGACAAAAGCCACGAACGTGCAGATATGTTTAACACTCGAAAATTCACCGGGAACATCTGCCCGTCATCTCGGTCGGGTAAAAGGAGTGATGAACGCGACGCACGTCAGAAGCGTGCAAAAACGCGACATTTTTAGTTGATCTCGCGCCCCTCACGCCCTAAAGTTCGCGCCGAACGTCCATGCTGGAAACGATCCATCCGGCTCAAGTACTGACGACGAGACAGCGAGGCCAAGGGACAGCTGCACATCCCCAGGCCTTTTTGCTTTCGGCGGCAATGCCTTGGGAAGTAGGCGAACCAAAGTGGGGATACGGAGGGCGTTCATGCACCCATTGTTTTTACGAGTTTGCCCATAGGAGCACCCAGCATGTCGATCCAGGTCGAAGACTATTTCGCGCGCGCTACATTCGACACAATGAAGGCGTTTGCCGACAAACAGGAAACCCCGTTCGTGGTGATCGACACCGCGATGATCGCCCAGGCCTACGATGACCTGCGCGCCGGTTTCGAATTCGCCAAGGTCTACTACGCGGTCAAGGCCAACCCGGCCGTCGAGATCATCGACCTGCTCAAAGACAAAGGTTCGAGCTTCGACATCGCCTCGATCTACGAGCTGGACAAGGTGATGGATCGTGGCGTCAGCCCGGACCGCATCAGCTACGGCAACACCATCAAGAAATCCAAGGACATCCGCTACTTCTACGAGAAGGGCGTGCGTCTGTTCTCCACCGACTCCGAAGCCGACCTGCGCAACATCGCCAAGGCTGCCCCGGGCTCGAAAGTCTATGTACGTATTCTCACCGAAGGCTCGACCACGGCTGACTGGCCGCTGTCGCGCAAATTCGGCTGCCAGACCGACATGGCCATGGACCTGCTGATCCTCGCTCGCGACCTCGGTCTGGTGCCGTACGGCATCTCGTTCCACGTCGGCTCGCAACAACGCGACATCAGCGTCTGGGACGCGGCAATCGCCAAGGTCAAAGTGATCTTTGAACGCCTGAAAGAAGAAGACGGCATTCACCTGAAGCTGATCAACATGGGCGGCGGCTTCCCGGCCAACTACATCACCCGCACCAACAGCCTGGAAACCTACGCCGAAGAGATCATTCGCTTCCTGAAAGAGGACTTCGGTGATGACCTGCCGGAAATCATCCTTGAGCCGGGCCGTTCGCTGATCGCCAACGCCGGTATTCTGGTCAGCGAAGTGGTACTGGTTGCGCGCAAATCGCGCACTGCCGTCGAGCGTTGGGTGTACACCGATGTGGGCAAGTTCTCGGGCCTGATCGAAACCATGGACGAAGCGATCAAGTTCCCGATCTGGACTGAGAAGAAAGGCGAGATGGAAGAAGTCGTGATCGCCGGCCCGACCTGCGACAGCGCCGACATCATGTACGAGAACTACAAATACGGTTTGCCGCTGAATTTGGCAATCGGTGATCGTCTGTATTGGTTGTCGACGGGTGCTTACACCACCAGCTATAGCGCGGTTGAATTCAATGGCTTCCCGCCGCTGAAGTCGTTTTACGTTTAAGGAGCAGCTGAAAGTTTCGAGCTGCAAGCTGCAAGAGAAAAGCCCACGAATTTGTGGGCTTTTTTGTGGGTGTTCGGCTGGGGAGGTTTTTTGTACTGGATACCATAGCCCCTCATCGGAACGCCGCCCGCCCAGCCCTCTCCCGAGGGAGAGGGCTAGGGTGAGGGCTCGGCGGTTTCAGCCGCGCTGCAACTCTGCATACCGAGCGGCATACCGACTAGCCATCGCCTGAATTCGCAAGCCTGTCGCATCAGCCAGCGTCTGGCTCGCCACCCGCAGAAAATTCAGATTGCCGGCGGCCAAGGCTTTCTCCAGCCAATCGACCGCTTCATCAACCCGCCCCTCAGCCGCCAACACCGCGGCATAACTGAACTGCCCACGAAAATCCCCAGCCTCGGCCGAACGCTGATACCACTCGCGTGCAGCAATTGGATCCGCCGGACACACCTGCCCTTCCTCCAGATAACGCCCCAGCAAATTCATCGATTTCGCATGGCCCGACTCAGCCGCGCGCCGATACAACGCCAGCGCTTGCTGATGATCAACCGTCACCCCGCGCCCGGTGGCCAGTAGATTGGCCAGGTTGTACATCGCCCAGTCCAGCCCCGCCTCGGCAGCGATCCGATAATGCTGCGCCGCGACCGAGGCATCCGCCGCACAACCCCAACCCTGCTCATGACAACGCCCGAGCATGTTGCGCGCCATCAGATGCCCGCGCCCGGCGGCGATGCCGAACCAGCGCAATGCAAGCGGTTGATCCTGCGCGATGCCCTGACCGTCCAGCAGGATCTGCCCAAGCAGCGCCTGCGCTTCAACCTCGCCCTCGCCCGCCGCCAGCAAAATCGCCTGCGCAGCGCGGGCCGGGCTTTCTTCAAGCATTGCCGCCAACCCGGCCGCATCGAGGACTTCCTCTCGGCGTAGCTGGAAACTCATACCTCGACCCAGCGCCGCAGCAAGTTGTGATAAGTGCCGGTGAGGCGGATCAGCGAAGGGTGATCGGGGACGTCCTGAGTCAGCTGCTGAATCGCCCCGTCCATTTCGAACAGCAACGCGCGCTGGCTGTCTTCGCGCACCAGGCTCTGCGTCCAGAAAAATGACGCATAACGCGCACCACGTGTAACCGCATTGACCTTGTGCAAACTGGTGCCCGGATACAACACCATGTCGCCGGCTGGCAGCTTCACGCGCTGGGTGCCGTAGGTGTCCTGAATCTCCAGTTCGCCGCCGTCATAATCTTCCGGCTCGCTGAAGAACAGCGTCGCCGACAAATCGGTGCGCACCCGCTCGATGCTGCCCTTGGGCTGGCGCACGGCGTTGTCGATGTGAAAATCGAAACTGCCGCCGGCCGTGTAGCAGTTCACTAGCGGCGGGAAGACTTTGTGCGGCAGTGCGGCAGACATGAACAGCGGATTTTTCCACAGCCGCTCAAGCATCGCCGCGCCGATTTCCTTGGCCAGCGGGTGGCCTTCGGGCAGTTGCAGATTGTGCTTGGCCTTGGCCGACTGGAAGCCGGCGGTGATCTTGCCGTCGGCCCAATCCGCTTGCTCCAGAGCCTGGCGGATGCGCTGCATTTCGTCTTTTGCGAACAGCCCGGGAATGTGCAGCAGCATGGCGATGTCACCTGATGGCAAGAAGGCGGCAATGGTATTGATTCTTATTGACCGTGTAAAACCCGCAAGACGAACGAACAGGCAGAAACCCGTAAGGGCAAATTGTAAAGAATGTAAATTCAATGCGAATAACAATGTTTCGCAATTGATACGAATACCTGTTTACCCTATATTCCGCCGCCTCAAATCCTTGGGGAGGGGAATAAAAATGGCACGTCAACACGCACAATTACCGGTCAGTTCACCACGTCTGCTCGCCTCGGCAATCGGTGTCGCAATCACCGCCGGCTCCGCTGGGCAGATGGTCTTCGCGGCGGAAAAAACCGACAGCAAAGCGTCCGGCAACGCCATCGCCCTGGACGCCACCGCCATCACCGGCGAAGCCCAGGACTCGACGTCCTACCAAGTCGAAAAAGCCTCCTCGCCCAAGTACACCGCACCGCTGGTCGACACCCCGCGCTCGGTCACCGTCATCCCGCAACAAGTGCTCAAGGACACCGGCGCGCTGAACATGCAGGACGCGCTGCGCACCGTGCCGGGCATCACCTTCGGCGCCGGTGAAGGCGGCAACCCGCAGGGCGATCGTCCGTTCATTCGCGGCTTCGACGCCCAGGGCGACACCTATCTGGACGGCGTGCGCGACACCGGTTCGCAGAGCCGTGAAATCTTCGCTGTGGAAAACATCGAAGTCAGCAAAGGCCCGAACTCGGCGATTGGCGGTCGCGGCGCAGCCGGCGGCAGCATCAATCTGGTGAGCAAGAAAGCGCATCTGGGCAACTCGTTCGACGGCGGCTTCACCTACGGCTCCGACCAGACCCAGCGCTACACCCTCGACGGCAACTACCAGTTCAGCGACAGCGCTGCCGGCCGTCTCAACCTGATGAGCCACGAGAGCAACGTCGCCGGTCGCGACAAGGTCGATTACGACCGCTGGGGCATCGCGCCGTCGCTGGCCTTCGGCCTGGGCACCGACACCCGTGTCAACCTCGACTACTACCATCTGGAAAGCAACGACACCCCGGACTCGGGCATCCCGTACACCATTCCCACCGGTGGTTCGGCCGCACGCACCAAGTCCAACCCGGACAAGCCATACGCCGGTGGCGATCACGACAACTTCTATGGTCTGGATCGCGACTTCCGCAAGGGCCGCACCGACACCGCGACCTTCGCCATCGAGCACGACCTCAATGATGCACTGACCATCAAGAACACCCTGCGCCACGGCAGCAGCATGCAGGATTACATCCTCACCCAGCCGGACGACAGCAAGGGCAACGTCAACAACGGCAGCGTCTGGCGTCGGGCCAACACGCGGGTGAGCAATACTGAAACCACCACCAACCAGACCGACCTGTTCGGCACCTTCTACATGGCCGGTTTCAAGAACAGCTTCTCCACCGGTGTCGAATACACCCGCGAGCAGAGCGAGAAATCCTCGTACAACGTCAACACCGACACCACGCCGCGTACGACCAATGTGCCTTCCAGCAGCAACTGCACACCGGCGATGATTGGCGCCTCGAGCAATTACAACTGCACCTCGCTGTCGAACCCGAACCCGAACGATCCGTGGAACGGTGCGATCTCGCGCAACTACGCCGGCACCGACACCCAGGCCGACACCTACGCGCTGTACGTGTTCGACACGCTGGAGTTGTCCGAGCAATGGCTGGTGAACATGGGCCTGCGCTACGACCACTTCGACACCGACTACAAAACCTACAACGCCGCAGGGACCACCACCTCCAAGGGTGATGACACCAGCGAATTCGTCACCGGCCAGTTCGGCGTGGTCTACAAGCCGGCGGAAAACGGCAGCATCTACGCCTCTTATGCGACCTCGGCGACACCGCCGGGCAACACCTTGGGCGAAGGTCAGGAAGGCAACCCGCTGGGCGGCACCCCGGATCGCAGCGGCAACCTGCTGAGCAGCGACATGGAACCGGAAACCACCAAGAACTACGAAATCGGCACCAAGTGGGATCTGCTCAACGATCGCCTGTCGCTGACCGCCGACATCTTCCGCACCGAGAAGGAAAACGCTCGCGTGCAGGTCGACACCAGCTCCTACGAGAACGCCGGCAAGACCCGCGTGCAAGGCTTCGAACTGTCGGCCAGCGGCAAGATCACCGACAAGTGGCAGGTGTTTGCCGGTTACGCCTTCATGGACAGCGAACAGGTTGACGGTGGTCCGTTGGGTCGCGCCAACGACGGCAACGATCTGCCGAACACGCCGAAAAACAGCGCCAGCCTGTGGACCACGTATCAGGTCACGCCAAAGCTGACGATCGGTGGTGGCGCGTTCTACGTCGACGACGTCTACGGCAGTGTCGCCAACACAACGATGGTCGATTCGTACGTGCGTTACGACGCGATGGCGGCCTACAAGCTGACCAAGAACGTCGACCTGCAACTCAACGTGCAGAACCTGACCGACGAAACCTATTACGACAAAGCCTTCTCGACCCACTTCGCCAACCAGGCGGCGGGCCGCACGGCGCTGTTGAGCACCAATTTCCACTTCTGACCGATGTGAAAACCTGTGGGAGCGAGCTTGCTCGCGAAAGCGGTGGCTCAGTGAAGTCGATGCTGACTGACACGACGCCTTCGCGAGCAAGCTCGCTCCCACATAAGATCTGCGAAACGGATCAGGCCCCGTTCATTCAGTTGAACGGGGCTTTTGTGTGTTACGCAAAACGCATCTTGATAACCCACGGCATAATGCGCGCCGTGATGACAATTTCCGAACGGACGGCGAGTGACGTGTTGAAGAAAACCCTGTTCCAGTTGCACTGGTTTTTTGGCATCACCGCAGGACTGGTGCTGGCCCTGATGGGCATCACCGGCGCGGCCTATTCGTTTCAGGACGAGATCCTGCGCGCGCTGAATCCGTCCGTTCTGCAGGTGGAAAAACAGGTCGCTGGAGTGCTGCCGCCAGTTGAACTGGTGGAACGCATCGAAGCCGCGTCCGGCAAGAAAGTCGCGATGCTCTGGGTCGAGACCGACAGCGGTCACGCCGCACGGGTATTCTTCACTCCGCCCAAGGGTGAACGGCGTGGCGAAATGCGCTACTTCGATCCGTACACCGCCGAGTTCAAGGGCGACGCCACTGGCCAGGACTTCTTCGGCCTGATGCTGCAACTGCACCGCTTCCTCGCCATGGGCGACACCGGGCGCAACATTACCGGCGCCTGCACCTTGATGCTGCTGTTCTTCTGTCTCTCTGGCCTCTATTTGCGCTGGCCGCGCCAGTGGAACAGCTGGCGCGTGTGGTTGACCCTGGACTGGAAAAAGAAGGGCCGCGCGTTCAATTGGGATCTGCACTCGGTGGCCGGCACCTGGTGCCTTTTGGTCTATTTGCTGCTGGCGTTGACCGGTTTGTCATGGTCGTACGAGTGGTACAACAAAGGCCTGACCCGACTGCTTTCCGACGCGCCGCAAAACGAACGCGTACGTGGCGGTCGCGGCCCGGCGCCGGAAGGTCCGCCACCGACGGCCGACTACGCGGCGATGTGGAGCAGCATCTACAGCGCTGCCGGCCCGGGTCTGGCCGCATACAACATTCGCATGCCGGCGGTGGCCGGCCAACCGGCAACCGTGTTCTACCTGCTCGACAGCTCGCCCCATGACCGCGCGCTGAACCAGATCACCCTCGATCCGGCCACCGGCGTGGTCAAACGCGTCGACCGCTATGCCGACAAAAGCTTCAAGGCCCAACTGCTGACCAGCATTTATGCGCTGCACGTCGGCAGCTATTTCGGCCTTGTCGGGCGCATCATCGTGACGATCGCAGCGGTGTGCATGCCGCTGTTTTTCATCACTGGCTGGCTGCTGTATCTGGACCGTCGACGCAAGAAAAAGCAGATCAAGGATGCCCGCCAAGGTCTCGCACAACCGTCCACCGAGGCTTCGGCCTGGCTGATCGGTTTCGCCAGCCAGAGCGGTTTCGCCGAACAACTGGCGTGGCAGACCGCCGGACAATTGCAGGCCGCCGGATTGCCGGTCAACGTGCAGCCGCTGGCCAATCTCAGCGAACAGGATCTGCGTGAGTCGAACAACGCATTGTTCGTGGTCAGCACCTTCGGCGACGGCGAAGCGCCGGACAGCGCCCGTGGTTTCGAACGCAAAGTGCTGGCCAAGGCTTCGACACTCGACAGCCTCAACTACGCCGTGCTCGGCCTCGGCGATCGGCAGTACGCGCACTTCTGCGGCTTCGCCAAGCGCTTGCATCAATGGCTCGGCGAGCACGGCGGCAAGACCTTGTTCGCCCCGGTGGAGGTCGACAGCGGCGATCCTTACGCGTTGCGTCACTGGCAAACGCAACTCGGCCAGCTCACCGGACAGGCGCCGAGCGAAACCTGGCAAGCACCCAGCTACGACAACTGGACGCTGGTCCGTCGCGAACTGATGAACCCCGACAGCAGCGGCGCGCCGGTCTTTCTGCTCGGCCTCAAAGCCCCGGACACCCGCAGCTGGCTGGCCGGTGACCTGGTCGAAGTGCTGCCACGCAATTGCCCGTGGGCCATCGAACATTTCCTCGACGGCCTCGGCATTCGGGGCGAAACCCCGGTGAAGGTCAACGGCATCGACGAACCACTGGAAGTGGCCCTCGCCTCACGGCAACTGCCCGAGCACCGCGCGCATCTGGTCGGCCTGCATGCGCAGTCGCTGGTCGACGCAATGGTGCCGCTGGCGATGCGCGAATACTCGATCGCCTCGATTGCTGCTGACGGCGTGCTGGAACTGATCGTGCGTCAGGAACAGCACAACGACGGCAGCCTCGGCATCGGCTCCGGCTGGCTCACCGAACACGCGCCAGTGGGCGGCAGCATCAGCCTGCGCGTGCGGCGCAACAGCGGTTTCCATCTGCCGAACGAGCCGGTGCCGATGATCCTGCTGGGCAACGGCACCGGCCTGGCCGGCCTGCGCAGCCTGCTCAAGGCACGCATTGCCGACGGCCAGCAACGGCAGTGGCTGCTGTTCGGCGAGCGCAACCGTGAGCACGACTTCCTCTGCCGCGCCGAGCTGGAAGAGTGGTTGGTCAATGGCGATCTGGCGCGGCTGGATCTGGCGTTTTCCCGCGATCAGGCTGAGAAGATTTATGTGCAGGATCGCTTGCGTGAGTCTGCGGATGAATTGAAGAAATGGTTGGCAGATGGTGCTGTGATCTATATCTGCGGCAGCCTTCAAGGTATGGCCTCAGGCGTAGACCAGGCCCTCAACGATATCCTCGGCAGCGCCGAAGTCGAACGCCTGATCGAACAGGGCCGCTATCGCCGGGACGTTTACTAACGCCTGCGAAAAGCCCCTCACCCTAGCCCTCTCCCAATGGGAGAGGGGACCGATTGGGGGATGCTGGAGATCGACGCCGACCTGAGCGTTCTTCACTGAATCCATAGCCATAATCACCTCGGTCGGCTCCCTCTCCTCCTGGGAGAGAGCTGGGCGGGCCGCGTTCCGATGAGGGAAATGGGCTACTGTTAAATCTCCACTCAACTTCACAAGGACCGTGAAGCCATGCCAAGCCGCCCTACCCTCGCCCAATTCGCCCGCCACTTACGCACCAACCAGACAGATTGCGAACACCTGCTCTGGCAGCGCCTGCGTTCCCGGCAGATCGCCAACCTGAAATTTCGCCGACAGTTTCCATGTCCGCCGTTTGTGCTGGATTTCTATTGTGTGGAGTTGAGGTTGGCGATTGAGCTGGATGGTGGCCAGCACTATGAGACGGCCGGGGTGCTTCACGATCGGCGCCGGTCGAACTTCCTGTCTCAACAAGGCATTGAAGTCGTGCGATTCAGCAATCTTGAGGTGCTTCAGCAGATGGATGATGTATTGGAGCAGATCATCAGAATTGCGGCAGAGCGGAAAATGCCCTCACCCTAGCCCTCTCCCAGAGGGAGAGGGGACTGATTGGGGGATGCTCGAGATCGACGCCGACCTGAGCGTTCTTCACTGAATCCATAGCCATAATCACCTCGGTCTTCCAGGTCGATGCATAGCGCAAGACACCTCAGTCCCCTCTCCCTCCCAGAGGGAGAGGGGACTGATTGGGGGATGCTTGAGATCGACGCCAGCCTGAGCGTTCTTCACTGAATCCAAAGCCACAATCACCTCGGTCTACCAGGTCGATGCATGACGCAAGACACCTCGGTCGGCCCTCTCCCTCCCAGAGGGCGAGGGGACTGATTGGGGGATGCTCGAGATCGACGCCAACCTGAGCGTTCTTCACTGAATCCAAAGCCACAATCACCTCGGTCTTCCAGGTCGATGCATGACGCAAGACACCTCGGTCGGCCCTCTCCCTCCCAGAGGGCGAGGTGACTGATTGGGGGATGCTTGAAATCGACGCCGACCTGAGCGTTCTTCACTGAATCCAAAGCCACAATCACCTCGGTCTTCCAGGTCGATGCATAGCGCAAGACACCTCAGTCTGCCCTCTCCCTCCCAGGGGGTGAGGGGACTGATTGGGGATGCTCGAGATCGACGCCAACCTGAGCGTTCTTCACTGAATCCAAAGCCACAATCACCTCGGTCTTCCAGGTCGATGCATGACGCAAGACACTTCGGTCGGCTCCCTCTCCCTCCGGGAGAGGGCTGGGGTGAGGGGCTTTTGATCCAGCGTGATTAAACAGGCTGCAACTTCTGCTCAAACACTGCTACCCCATCCAGATCTCGCAACACCACGCTCATCTCCCCGCTCTGCGCTTCAATATTCACCTCACCAAAAAACTGAAACCCGGCAAACGGTGAGGTGTTCTGTGCGGGCGGTGCTTTCTCGAACACCACCTCAGGCCCGAACGTCTTGTCCAGTGGATTCGGCCCGAAACTGCCGGCGTTCAACGGCCCGGCAACAAATTCCCAGAACGGTTCGAAATCCTGGAACGCGGCGCGGTCCGGATGATAGTGATGCGCCGCGCAGTAATGCACGTCCGCCGTCAGAAACACGAAATTACGCACCTGCTGCGCACGTAAAAATCCGAGCAATTCGGCAATTTCCAGTTCACGCCCCTGCGCCGCGCCGGGGTCGCCGTTGGCCACGGCTTCCCAGCGTGCAACGCCCGGGCTGACCTCGCCGTCCGGCACGCCAAGGCCGATGGGCATGTCGGCGGCGATGACTTTCCACTGCGCCTTCGATGCCTGCAACTCACGCTTGAGCCAGTCCAGCTGCTCGCGGCCGAGAAACGGTTTTGCCGCGCCCAGGTTGTCGTCGTTGGCTTCGCGATAGCTGCGCATATCCAGCACGAATACGTCGAGCATCGGCCCGTAACTGAGCTTGCGATAAATGCGCCCGCCGCCGTCCGCCGCTTGCAAACGCATCGGCGCATATTCCAGCCACGCCTGCCGCGCGCGGCCCACCAGCTTGTGGATATCTTTCTCCTGATAGCGCTCATCCAGCTGCTTGCCCGGTGACCAGTTGTTGACCACTTCGTGATCGTCCCACTGCCAGATCTGCGGCACTTCGGCGTTGAAGCGGCGGATGTTTTCGTCCATCAGGTTGTAGCGATAGTTGCCGCGATAATCGTCGAGGGTCTGCGCGACTTTGCTCTTGGCTTCGGTGGTGACATTGCGCCAGATGCGCCCGCTTTCGGTGGTCAGTTGCGCGGGCACCGGGCCGTCGGCGTAGATGGTGTCGCCGCTGTGGATAAAGAAGTCCGGCAGGCGCAGGCGCATGGCTTCGTAGATGCGCATGCCGCCGATGTCCGGGTTGATCCCGAAGCCCTGGCCGACGGTGTCACCGCTCCAGACAAAACGGATGTCGCGTTTTGTCGTTGGCACGCTGCGCAGATGGCCGAACCATGGTTCGCTGGCGACGCCGCTCTGGGCGTCTTCGAAGTGCACGCGATAAAAGATCGCCTGATTGGCCGGCAGGCCGGTGAGCTCAACGCGGGCGGTGAAATCGCTGCGCGCATCGGCCAGTGGCGAGACGAATTTGCGCGGGTTGCCGAACAGGCTGCCGGTGTCCCACTCCACCACCATGCGCGCCGGGCGATCGCTGCGGCTCCAGATCATCGCGCGGTCGCCGAGCAGGTCGCCGGACTGCACGCCGTCGGTGAGCTGCGGACGATCCTTGACCGAGGCAATCACCGCCGGCGCCAGCCCCGGCAGCAATAGCCCGGCGCCGACCGCTTGCATGACGCGACGCCGACCGAGATTGAAATCGCTCATGGTGTTCTCCCTGCAAAAGGGAAAACTTAAGCACGGGTGTATGAATCCGCTATGACAATGCAGACTCCTGTGGGAGCGAGCCTGCTCGCGAAGGCGTCCTGCCAGCTACCAAATCTTCAGCTGACACTCCGCTTTCGCGAGCAGGCTCGCTCCCACAGGGATTTGGTGTTGTCGGTCAGGCCTTGGCGGGCTCCAGCGCTAACTCGACAGCCTCAGGCCTTTTGAGCAGCGCATACACCACCGCCGTGACCAGACTCCCCGCGACGATCGCCAGCAGATACAGCAGCGCATGGTTGATTGCATTGGGGATCGCCAGCACGAACAAGCCACCGTGCGGCGCCATCAGTTTGCAGCCGAAGTACATCGACAAGGCGCCGGTCAGCGCACCGCCAGCGATGCTCGCCGGGATCACCCGCAGCGGATCTTTCGCAGCGAAAGGAATCGCCCCTTCCGAGATAAAGCACAGGCCCAGCACGAAGGCCGCTTTGCCGGCCTCGCGTTCAGTCTGGGCGAACTTGCGCCGGGCAATGAAGGTGGCGATACCCAGGCCAATCGGCGGCACCATGCCGGCGGCCATGGTCGCGGCCATCGGTGCGTAACTCTGCGAGGCCAGCAGTCCCACCGAAAACGCATAGGCAGCCTTGTTGATCGGCCCGCCGAGGTCGACGCACATCATGCCGCCGAGCAACACACCCAGCAGAATTGCGTTGGTGGTGCCCATGCTGTCGAGGAACTGGGTGAGCGCGGCGAGCATGCCGGCGACCGGTTTGCCGACCACGTAAATCATCACCAGACCGGTGACCAGACTGGCCAGCAACGGGATGATCAGAATCGGCTTCAGCGCTTCCAGGCTCTGCGGCAATTTCACATAGCGAGCGATGGCTTTGGCGGCGTAACCGGCGATGAAACCGGCAATGATCCCGCCGATGAATCCGGCGCCCAGAGTGCCCGCCAGCAAGCCGCCGATCATCCCCGGCGCAAGGCCCGGGCGGTCGGCGATCGAGTAGGCGATGTACCCGGCGAGTAGCGGCACCATCAGTTTGAACGCGGTTTCGCCGCCGATCTGCATCAGCGCCGCCGCCAGCGTGCCTTCTTCCTTGTACGCGGTGATGCCGAACACGAACGACAATGCGATCAGCAAACCACCCGCCACCACCATCGGCAGCATGTACGACACCCCCGTGAGCAGGTGTTTGTAGACGCCGGTTTTTTCCGACTTGGCCGGAGCCTTGCCGTCGCTTGCCGCGCTTTCCACAGCGCCTTCGGCAAGGGCTTTTTTCAGGGTCGCTTCGGATTGCTTCAGGGCAACGCCCGTGCCGCAGCGATAGATTTTCTTGCCGGCGAAACGCTCGGTAGCGACGTCGATATCCGCCGCCAGCAGCACCACGTCAGCCTCGGCGATGGCCGTTGCGCTGAGTGGCGTTTTCGCGCCCACCGAGCCTTGGGTTTCGACCTGCAATTCATAGCCCAGGCGCTTGGCAGTCTGCTGCAACGCTTCGGCGGCCATGAAGGTGTGGGCGACGCCGGTCGGGCAGGCGGTGATAGCAACGATGCGCGGCGCACGGGGCGTATCGATCGCCGGTTCGACTGCGCTGGCGACGTAGACTTCGGCTTCTTCAGCACCGCGACGCAGTATCGCTTCGACATCCTGCAAAGCCTGCGCCGGAGCGATCTGGAACACGCGCTTGCCGACGAAGCGACTCATGTCCACCGCGCCGGTGGTGACCAGCAAGACCCACTCGGCGGCTTCGATGGTCGCCGCCGACAATTCGCGTTCCGGGTGCGCCGGATCGACCACTTCAACGCTGGTGCTCCAGCCCTGACGCTGCGCCGCTGCATCGAGCAGACGCGCGCACAGCACACTGGTGACCATGCCGTTCGGGCAAGCCGTAACAATGGCTAACTTCATGACAAACCCTCTTATTGTTCTGTCAGGGGACGCACGAGCACGCCCTGTTCGAGCTGCGCCAGTTGCGCAGCGTCGTTGATACCAAAACCGATCTGGGTCACCGCCATTGCCGCAATCGCGGTGGCGGTGCGCAGGGTTTGCTCGGGGGTGTCGGCGCTGAGCAGACCGTGGAGCATGCCGGCCAGCAAGGAATCGCCGGCACCGACCGTGCTGGCCACGCTGACCTTCGGCGGCGAGGCATGCAGGGCCGAGCCGACACTGAACCAGTTGACCCCGTCGGCGCCGTGGGAGATCACCACGTGCTCGATGCCTTGCCCGTGCAGACGTGCGGCGGCTTGTGCTTCGGCGATTGGCGAGACCACTTCGCAGCCGAGGGCGTGGGCCAGTTCTTCGGTGTTCGGCTTGATCAACCAGGGGCTGGCCTGCAACGCAGCGCGCAAGGCTTCGCCGCTGGAATCGAGGGCGACTTTCAAGCCGAGCGCGTTTAGCCGTTCAATCAGCTCGCGCAACCACTGCGCAGTGACACCACGCGGCAGACTGCCGGCGACCACCACCGCATCGTGCCCCGGTGCGATCTGCTGCAAGCGATCAAGCAAGGCTTGCTGCGCCGTTGCATCGACCACCGGGCCTGGCCCGTTGATGTCGGTGATGCGCCCGTCCTGCTCGGCGACTTTGATGTTGCTGCGCGTCTCGCCCGGCACGCGGATGAACGCGTCGACAAAACCGCGCTTGGCGAACAGGGTTTCGAACGCTTGCTGATTGTCTTCGCCGAGAAAACCGCTGACGGTGACCTGATGGCCGAGATCCGCCAGCACCTGGGCGACGTTGACGCCTTTGCCCGCAGCGTGGGTGTGCATCTCCTCGCTGCGATTGACCTGACCGGCATCGAGCCGCGACAGCTCAACGGTGAGGTCGAGAGCCGGGTTGAGGGTCAGGGTAAGAATCTTGGCCATTACAGGGCCTCCACTAATGCGCGCACTTCATTCGCGCTGCCCACGGCCAAGGCCTGTTGGGCGAGGGTTTGCGCCTGGGTCAGGCTGAGTTCACGGATGCGCGCTTTGACTTCGGCAATGCTGCGCCCGGACACGCTGAGTTCGTCGACACCGAGGCCGACGAGCACCGGCACCGCCAGCGGGTCCGCCGCCAGCTCGCCGCAGACGCCCACCCATTTGCCATGGGCATGGGCGGCGCGCACGGTGATGTCGATCAGTTGCAATACTGCTGGGTGCAAGCCATCCGCCTGTGCAGACAGGGTCGGGTGACCGCGGTCGATGGCCAGGGTGTATTGGGTCAGGTCGTTGGTGCCGACGCTGAAGAAGTCGACTTCCTTGGCCAGCACTGGCGCAAGCAACGCGGCCGATGGCACCTCGATCATGATTCCCAATTGCAGGTCGGCGACTGGAATTTCCAGACGCAGACGTTCGGTCATGTCGCGGGCCTGGCGCCACTCTTCTACGCTGCCGACCATCGGGAACATGATCCGCAGCGGACGGTTGTCGGCCGAGCGCAGCAAGGCGCGCAGTTGCGCTTCCATGATCTGCGGACGCTGCAGGGTCAGGCGAATACCGCGCACGCCGAGGAACGGGTTTTCTTCCTTGGCGATCGGCCAATACGGCAACGGTTTGTCGCCGCCGACATCGAGCGTACGCACCACCAGCGGCCGCCCGGCCAGACCATCGAGGACGCGACGGTATTCGGCTTCCTGGGTCGCCTCATCCGGTGCCTGTGGGTGGGCCATGAAAATCAGTTCGGTGCGCAGCAGACCAATGCCTTCGGCGCCCTGCTCCACCGCGCTGGTCACGCCTGCGCTTTCGCCGATGTTGGCGAACACTTCAACGGCGTGACCGTCGGTGGTGTGCGCCGGTTGATGGCGTTGTTCGGCGGCGATCTTCAGACGCTGCTCGCGGGTGTCGCGCTCTTCAGCGGCACGCTTGAGGGTCGCGGCATCGGCGTCGACATGCAGACGGCCACGCTGACCGTCGAGCAATAGCGGCGTGCCGGGCTCGAGCAACAGCACCGCCGCCCCCGCGCCGACCAGCGCTGGAATACCGAGCGCGCGGGCGACGATGGCGCTGTGCGCGGTAGCACCGCCGCGCGCGGTGAGAATCCCTGCCACTCGCGCAGGATCCAGGCGCGCGACATCGGACGGGCCGACTTCGTCCATCACCAGAATGTACGGTTGCTCAGGTTCGTTCGCGGTTTGCACGCCACACAGCTGCGCCAGCACCCGGCGACCGATGTCGCGCAGATCGGCGGCACGCTCGGCGAGCAAAGCGTCCTGCAGCGACTCCTGCTGTTTGGCGGCGGCTTCGATCACTGCCATCCACGCCGCTTCGGCGCTTTCGCCTTGCTTGAGGCGGGTGTCGACTTCGTCGGTCAGATCCGGGTCGTCGAGCATTTCCTGGTGGGTGATGAAAATCTCACGAATGGCCTTGGCCTTGCTGCGTTCGATCAAGCCCTGAATGTCGCGGCGCACGTCGCTCAGCGCTTGCTTGAGGCGCTCGCGCTCGATCGCGGCAGATTCGCCGCGCAACGGGTAATCGATGGCTTGCAACACCTGAATGTGCGCCGGGCCGATGGCGATGCCCGGTGCGGCAGAAATCGCCTGCAACAGGCTGCCGGAGGCCGGGGCGATCAGCACTTCGGCGATGTCGGCGATCACTTCGCGCTGCTGACTCACGGCCGGCAGCGGCTCGACTTCCTCACCGAGGCCCTCTTCAATCGCCGCGAGCAGGGCCGGCAAGGCATCGGCGGCGATGCTCGGCTCGGCGATCAGCTCCAGCACCTGACCGCGGCGGGCACCGAGACTGAGCAGTTTGCTCAGGCTCTTCACCGACACGGCGCTGTCCTGGCTGTCGACGATGCGCACGCGGATTTCGCCGTCAAAACTCTTCGCCAGTTGCGCAAGAATCTTCGCTGGTCGTGCGTGCAAACCATGGGCATTGGCCAGGGCAATACGTGCACTCGGCCAGTCGGCCGGCAGTTCACCGCCGAGCACTTCGAGGACTTTGCGGCTGCTGGTGGCGCGGCCGAGTTCGTGGCCGCGACCTTCGATCAGCAACGCGCACAAACGCTCGAGCAACGCCTGATGCGCTTCGCCCAGACTGGCGAGGCAAAACAGACCGCTGAGCGGCTGGCCGAGGTAGCGCATCGGTTTGTCCGGGGTGACGAACGCCAGCCCCGGACGCTTCACGGTCTGCTCACTGTGCAACCACCACAGGCCGTCGCCCAGTGGCAGCGCTTCGACTTGCTGCAACACGCCGGCAAAGCCGTTGCTCACACAATCGGCCTGACGCAGCAGACGTGCGCCGCGCCAGACCAGTTCTTCGAAATCGTCGGCCGACACGCCGAGGCCGATCATCTGCGCATCCAGCGCCAGTTCCTGCGGCGCGCCTTGCAACAGTTTAAGCAGCGCTTCGGGGGAGCTGGCGCGACGCAAGGCCTGGCCCAGATCGGTCTCGCCGAGGGCGCGGGTCAGCAGTTGCAGCAGGCGCAGGTGTTCGTCGGATTTCGCCGCGATGCCGATCGCCAGATAAACGATCTGGCCATCGCCCCAGTCGACGCCGTCGGGAAACTGCATCAGGCGCACGCCGGTGGCGAATACCTGATCGCGGGTTTCCGGGGTGCCGTGGGGAATGGCGATGCCTTGACCGAGAAAGGTCGAGCCCTGGGCTTCCCGGGCCTGCAGGCCGGCGAGGTAGCCGTCGGCAACCAGACCGTCGGCGACCAGATGACTGGCCAGCAATTGCAGGGCAGCGGGTTTATCCACGGCCGACTGGCCCATGGATATCTGCTCTATAGTGAGCTCGAGCATGCGATCTCCTTTTTGGCGCAGTTCAACGCCAGGTATTGTTTTGAATGGTTCACAGCTTAGGCGCTCTGCCGCGCTTTTCAGCGGCAGTTTTGGCGGTTTCACGGCAGGACCGTCCAAAGGCGTCTAAAACGTAGAAAATACGCTTGCTGAAACGTTTAATCTAGATTGATCGGCACGTTACTCGATAATGTCTCATCCTTGAAGTCCAACTGGTCGGATCTGCCCAGGCAATAAGTCGACTGCCCTTATCGGGTAGGATTGGCGAAAATGTCGCGGCATGCTCGAAAAAACAAGGAAATACCGGGTTGAAACTCAGTGATATCGCGCGGTTGGCCGGCGTCTCCGTCACCACCGCCAGCTACGTCATCAACGGCAAGGCCGAACAGCAACGCATCAGCAACGCGACCGTCGAGCGCGTGCGCGCGGTGGTCGATCTGCATGGCTTTACGCCCAATCCGCAAGCGGCCGGCCTGCGCAGTCGGCACACGCGCACCCTGGGCTTTATCCTGCCGGATCTGGAAAACCCCAGTTACGCGCGGATCGCCAAGTTGCTCGAACAAGGCGCACGGGCGCGCGGTTATCAATTGCTGATCGCCAGCTCCGACGATGCGCCGGACAGCGAGCGCCAGTTGCTGCAACTGTTCCGCGCGCGTCGCTGCGATGCGCTGATCGTCGCCAGTTGCCTGCCGGCCGGTGATGACAGCTATCGCCAGTTGCAGGCCAAGGGTCTGCCGATCATCGCCATCGACCGGGTCATGGAGCCGGAGCATTTCTGCTCGGTGATCAGCGACGACCGCGAGGCCAGCCTGCATCTGACCCAGAGCCTGCTCGATCCGCAGCCAAAGCAGATCGTGCTGCTCGGCGCACGCCCGGAGCTGAGCATCAGCCAGGAGCGTGCCGCCGGTTTCCGCGCAGCGCTCAAAGACTTCAAAGGTGAGGTGCTGATCGAGCACGCCGAGTCGTTCAGCCGCGAGTGCGGCAAGCAATTGATGGAAGAACTCCTGCAGCGTCTGGGGCATTTGCCTGACGCACTGGTGACCACCTCCTACGTGCTGCTGCAAGGCGTGTTCGATGCCCTGCATGATTTCCCGCTGAAATCGCGGCCGCTGCGCCTCGGCACCTTCGGCGACACGCAGTTGCTGGATTTCCTGCCGCTGCCGGTCAATGCCATGTCCCAGCAACACCAGTTGATCGCCGACAAGGCCCTGGAACTGGCCCTGGCCGCGGTCGAGCAGGACGACTACCAACCGGGCGTGCAAGCCATCGCGCGGACCTTCAAGCAGCGTATTCATCGGGACTGAATCGTGGAGCTGATCGACAGCCACACCCACCTCGACTTCCCCGACTTCGATGCCGATCGCGCGGCGCTGCTGGCCGAAAGCCGCGCCCTCGGCGTGCGGCGCATCGTCGTGCTGGGGGTGCATCAGCGCAACTGGCAACGGGTCTGGGATCTGGTGCAGAGCGATGCCGACCTGTACGCGGCGTTCGGATTGCACCCAGTGTTTCTCGATCAGCATCGCCCCGAGGATTTGCACGCGCTGGGGGACTGGCTGACACGGTTGCGCGGGCATCGGCAGTTATGCGCGGTGGGCGAAATCGGCCTCGATTATTTCATCGAAAACCTCGATCGCGAACGGCAACAGGCGTTGTTCGAAGCGCAGCTGCAACTGGCCGCGGACTTCGAGTTGCCGGCGCTGATCCACGTACGCCGCAGCCACGCAGCGGTGATCGCCACGCTCAAGCGCTTCAAGCTCAAACGCGCCGGCATCATCCACGCCTTCGCCGGCAGCCGCGAGGAAGCGCGGGAGTACATCAAGCTCGGTTTCAAACTGGGCCTCGGCGGCGCACCGACCTGGCCGCAGGCGCTGCGCATGCATCGGGTGCTGCCGGAACTGCCGCTGCAATCGGTGGTACTGGAAACCGACTCACCAGACATGGCCCCCGCCATGTTCCCCGGCCAGCGCAACAGCCCGGCGCATCTGCCGGCGATTTGCGCGGCGCTGGCCGAGCTGATGAATATCACGCCTGAACAACTGGCCAACGCCAGCACCGCCAACTGCTGCGAAGTCTTCGGCTGGTAACACCGCAATCCCTTGTGGGAGCGAGCCTGCTCGCGAAAGCAATCTGTCAGTGACATCGTCAGTGCCTGACCCGCCGCCTTCGCGAGCAGGCTCGCTCCCACATTTTTGATCCGGTTCCAGCCTTTCAGACGCGAAACGCACTGATCAGTTGTTTGAGCTCAACCACCTGCGCCGACAGCGCACGGCTGGCATCTTCGGTCTGGTGTGCACCTTGTGCTGTGCGTTCGCCAGCGCGATTGATCTCGACGATGTTCTGGTCGATGTCATGGGCCACGGCGGTCTGCTGTTCCACGGCAGCGGCGATTTGCTGGTTCTGGTCGACAATCATGCCCACCGCGCCAAGAATGTTCTCCAGCGCCTGCTGGACTTTTTCCGACTGGCCCACCGTGCCATTGGCCATCTGATGGCTGACGCCCATGGCCTTCACCGCCGCGCCGACGCCACCATGCAGTTTGGCGATCATCTGCTCGATTTCTTCGGTCGATTGCTGGGTACGCTTGGCCAACGTGCGCACTTCATCTGCGACCACGGCAAAACCGCGCCCCTGCTCGCCGGCCCGCGCGGCTTCGATAGCGGCGTTGAGCGCCAGCAGGTTGGTCTGTTCGGCGATGCTCTTGATCACCTCAAGCACACGGCTGATCGACTGGCTGTCGCTGGCCAGTTGATTGATCACCAGCACCGACTGGTCGATTTCGCTGGCCAGTGCGGCAATGCTGCCCTGTTGCGATTCCACCAGGCCGCGCCCGCTGAGGGTTTCGTCATTGACGCTGTGGGCGCTGCTCACCGCAGCGGCGGCACTGCGCGCGACTTCCATTGAGGTCGCCGACATCTGGTTCATCGCCGTCGCCACTTGTTCGATCTGCGAGCGCTGCCCGGCCACGGCCTGATTGCTCTGCGCCGAGACGCTTTCGACCTGTCCGGCCTGTCGCTCGACTTCGCCAACGGTGTGGCCCACGCGTTCGATCAAGTCGTGAATCTTCTTCACCGTGCCGTTGAACACCTCGCCCAACTCGCCCAGTTCATCGCGGCTGCTGGCCTTGAAGTTGACGGTCATGTCACCGGCCGCGACCTTGTCCATCATCGCGCCCAGGCTTTTCAGGGTGGTCCGGGTCGAGGCGTAGAAACCGCCATAAAGATAGAAAATCAGCACGAACACCACCGAAAGCGCCGAGGCTTGCAGAATCATGTGCGTGCGGTTCTGCGCCAGTCGCTGCTGCAACTGGTTGTCGAGGAATTTCAGCGTGGCCTGATTGAGCTGGTAGGTGTGTTCCATCAGCCCGGTGACCTGATCGTAGAATGCCTGCCACGGCGCATCGAGGGTGTCGGCCATTACCACTTGTTCTTCGAACAGCTCGCTGGCCTGTTTGAGCGAAGCCTTGCTGCTGTCGGCCTGCGCGCTGAGGGATTCGCGTGCAGCGCTGCTGGAACCGAGGGCGTCTTGCAGTTTCAGGGCGTACTCGGCCTGGAGTTTTTCGATCTGCACCAGCAGCTCGTCAAAACGCGTGCTCGAGGAACTGTTGAGAAAACCCTGACCTAACGAATACGAGCCCATCGCCCGGCCTTCGCCGAGGGTTTGCGTCACGCTGGGGGTAATCAGCGTCACCAGTTCGCTGAGCTGACGAATGTCGCTCTGGTTGTCGCGGCTCAACCCGGCCTGACTGGTGATGATCTGGCTGAAAATCTGCGCACTGGCCAGCAACTTGCCGATCAACGCGCTTTTGCTTTGCAGCGAAGTCTCCGCCTGCTGGGCCTTGAACGCGGCGATCATTTCATCGCGCTTGGCCTCGAACTGCTTGATCTGCTCGGGATCTTCGGTCATCGCCGTCAGCCCTTCGAGGCGCGCGAGCACAGCCTGCTCCAGCGTCTGGATCTGCGCTTCGACATTGCCGGCCTTGCCGGACTGGCCGAGGGTGACGTCGATCTGCACCAGATTGTTCAGGGTTTCCACATCCCGACGCAGGCTCAGGCTGCTGCCCAGCAGGTCGAGGCTTTGCAGTTCGACGCGGGTGCCCTGAAATTCGCGATAGGAGTCGCGCACCAGATAGAAATTGGTCACCAGCATCGGCACCAGGAACAGCACGCTGATCAGGCTGAACTTCATGCCGAAGCTCAGACGGTTCATCAGCGAGACGGCGGGATAGAGCAAGCTCTTCACTGGAAGTCTCCCTTGGTTTTTCTTGTTTTTATTGGCAGGCGCGGGACGACAGCAGATAGCCACTATCGGGCGCTATCTCTGTATAGCGTAAATCGGCGGGAGGTTTTGTAACTTATGGTTACTGATGAATGGTGGAACAGGGTTTTCAGGGCTGCGGCGCAGCCCCTCGGGGATGAATCCCCTCGCCACAATGAGTTTCACTCTGGCTTATCAGTGAACCAGAACTGTCCACAAGGCAAACCCGGCATACCACAGCACCGCCGCGCGCAGCAGCAATTCCCACAGGCAATCGAGGGTGTTGATGCCGTCCGGGCCGACCACTGGCGGTGGAACTTCCCCGGCTGCCAGGCCGACCTTGTTGATCAACTGCGCAGCGCTGATGTTCCAGTTCAGCAGCTCATGCAGCATCACCCGGCTGACCGCGACGAAGTTGCCGACCAATGCCAGACTCGCCGCCAGCAAGCGCACCGGCACCCAATCGAAGGCATGACGCAACTGCGCAGCACGCTCGACCAGCGCCGGATTGCAGCCGTGCTCTTCGGCCAGCGCCAACAAGCGATAAGCCAATGCCGCCACCGGCCCGAGGAGGAAGTACCAGAAGATCACCGCGAAGAAACTCTGATACGCCTGCCACAGCAGATGCCCCTGCACTTGCTCAAGCAATTGCTCGCCACTGTCGGCGCAGATGTCCAGGTCGCGCTTGGCCACGTGGGCCGCCGCTTGCAGATCCTCACGGCGCCAGGCATCGCGGAACGGTCCGAGGCCGCCGAGCAGGTCGCCACGCCCGAGGCTGTAAATCACCACCAGCAAATGCACCGGCAGCGCCAGCAAACCGTACGCCACCGGTTCCAGCACCAGCAGCAACAGCGCCAGCAACGCCACCGGGCACAGCACCAGAATCGTCAGCACCAGCCACGGTTGCCTGGCCAGCCGTTTGCTGTTTTCGAGTTTGTGCAGTTCGCGGATCCATCCGCCGTCGCGTTGAAGCCGATGGCGCAGGGCCGAAAACTTCTCGATCCACACCGCCAGCAGTAACACCAGAAAACTCATTGTCCTTCCTCTTTTGCCAGGGCTGCGCGGTAGCGTGCCCAGTCGAATGCCGGTCCCGGATCGGTCTTGCGCCCCGGCGCGATATCGCTGTGGCCACAGATACGCTGATCGGTGATCGCCGGAAAGCGCTTCTGCAACTGCCGGGTCAGCGCAGTCAACGCTCGATACTGTTCATCGGTAAACGGCAGATCATCGGTGCCTTCCAGCTCGATGCCGACGGAAAAATCGTTACAGGTTTCACGACCCTCGAACACTGAAACCCCTGCGTGCCACGCCCGCTCCAGACAAGAGACAAACTGGGTGACCTTGCCGTCACGTTCGATCAGAAAATGCGCCGAGACGCGCAGGTCAGCGATGCCTGCAAAGTACGGGTGTTCGGTGACATCCAGACGATTCTGGAAAAATTCCTGAACCTTGCCCGTGGCGAATTGCGCCGGCGGCAGGCTGATGTTGTGGATGACCAACAGGGACACTTCGCCCGTCGGGCGCTCATTGAAGTTGGGCGACGGGCAGATCTGCACGCCATGACACCACCCGCTCGCGGGATCCAACTGCATACCGATTCCTTCAACGCCGACCATGTGGGCGCCCAGTATGCCGCGATCCGCCCCCGGCGCGCGATCACTTGCCGCGATTGAGTCGCCGCAGGTCGCCCAGCACCGATTCCAGTGCGCGGTCGAATAGCAAGGTGTCATCCAGCGCACGCGCGGCGCCACGGCTGAAAGCCAAGGCGAGGTCGGTGCGGCTGTGCTCCAGCACCTTCGTCCCGGTGCGGTCGACGAAGACATATTTGCCGGTCTCTTCGATGATCGCGGCGAGTTTGCAACGCAAGGTCTGTTCGTCGTCTGCGTCGAACACCACCCAGTGGCCCACACGCAACTGCTCGACCTGAGACAGACCGGCAGCGTCTTGCGCCAGGCGCGGCGCCGGGGTGGCTGCTGCCTGGTCGGCACTGTGCTGCAAGACCTCGGGCGTGACTTCGACCAGCGGCATGGCGCTGTGCTCGGCATCGTCGGAACGCTCCAGCACGCGTACGTGCAGAGCCTCCAGCTCACTGAAAAATTCGCTGGTGGCAAACGGGTCGAACGCGGTGCTGCTCAGGCCATCGCGCAGTGACTTGAGCAAACCCGGGACCAGTGCCAGCAGGCGCAGGCTGGATTCGCCGTCGTCATGGCGCTGCACGCTCCAGACCAACTGTTCCATGGTCTGCACGTCGGCGTGCCATTCGGCGGACTGATCACCGTGCTTAAGGCAGGTCAGCAACAGCACTTTGCTCCAGGCCTGCTGGACGAAACTCACCACCGTCGCCGGCAGCACTTTGCCCAGTAGCGCCTGTTGCAACGCCTGCGCAACGCGATGCTGAGCCAGCTCGGCCTTCGCCCGGCCTTCCTCGGCATCGCGCAAGCGTTGTTCCAGCAGTTCGGTGCGGCGGCGCTCTTCCTGAGTGAAGGCGAGGAAGTCGGCGAGCAGTTCGGAGAAGATCGCCGGGTCGTCGACAAATTCGCTCAGCAAGCGCTGCACCACTTGCTCGATGCGCACGTAGAGACTGTCGCGCTCAGCGCCGTCAAAATCACCCCAGCCCATCGCGGCCTCAGCGATTTCGTTGAGCAGGCGCCGCGCCGGGTGAGTGCTGCGGCTGAAGAAACTCTTGTCCAGCACGGCGACCTTGAGCATCGGAATCTGCAGTCGGCCGATCAGCGCCTTGAGCGCGTCAGGCACATTGCGATCGTCGAGGATGCAGTCGAAGACCATGGCGATCAGGTTGATCACATCCTCGTCGGCAGTCGCGACGACGCGGGAGCGGCCGCTCCTGACGCTGACCCGGGTCAGCAATTGTTCGAGCTGATGGCGCAGATCGAAATCTTCCTGGGCCTCAAGCGCCGGTACGTATTGCTGCAAGTGCGACAACAACCGCAGCAGGTCGCGGGTGTTGATCGGATGCGCCGGGGCGCCGGGCTCCAGGGTCGGTGTGACGCGGCCGCGCACCTGGGCGAGCAATTGCTGCATCGCGGCGAACACTTCCTCGATGCCTTCGTCCGCTGGCGGCTCGTCGAGATCTTCAATCAATGTGTCGCTGTCCGCAGGCTCGACCATGCGACGAGCCACGGCGGGCTTCAGATGTGGCAACACGCCGGTCGCGAGCAACAGCTGATTGGCCTCGCCATACAGCTGCTCGGTGTCAGCCAGCACATAGCGTTCGAACAGTTTGAGCAGGATCAGCTTGACCTTGATCTCGACGCCGAGGTTACGCCCGGCCTGCAGGAAATATTCGCAGAGCATCGCCGGACTCAGCGGGTTGTGCTGATCGTCCAGACGCTTGCCGAGCATCGAGCTGAAGCGTGCGGTCAGTTGATCGAGAGCGAAGCCGTCGCGCTTGAGCACGCGACTGACCATGGTCTGCACGGCGACGGTACGCTCCACGGCATCGTTGCGCGGCGCCGATTCTTCGACCACTGGCGTGCGTGGCAGGGTGTTGGCGGCGGGATCGTATTGGGTAAGGCCGGCGAAAGCCTCAAAGAACAGTTCAAGAAAACCGCGCTCAATGTTCTTGCGCTTAAGGCGCAGGTCGCGCATCGCTTCGAAAAAGATGTTCTGATCGACGTCGTTGCGCGCCCGGTCGGCCATTTCGAACAGCGTGTCGTCAGCGTTATCGAACAGCTCCTGCAAATCGTGGCGCAGCTGCTGCGCAGCCTTGTCGCGAACCTGCAGCAGAATCACCGGCAAGCGGGCAAGCGGCGAGTGGTCCGCCAGATCGGCAGTCGCCCGGTGCAAAGGCACCACTTTCCCGTCGTTGCGCATCCAAGCCTCCTGGAACGGTGATTCGGTTCGTCGCTTTCGACACTGCCCCAGCGGAGTCGTTCGTCAAAGCCATGACGTCAAATACAAGGCGGATTATCTGGCAAAAGAGGCCGGCGATGCTATAGGCCTCAGGGTTTCCCCTATACGCCATACACCTCGCACTCAGCGCAGGAAAATCGACCAGATGCGCCAGGCACGCACGTTCTCGCCTTGGGTTGGCTCACGCCCTGCCCCTATAATCGAACCACTTTGTTTGTGGAGTCCGTTATGCCGAATCTACGTCTCGCCGATCTGACCGCCGAAATCGAAAACAACGTGCGCCGTGCGTTGCTCGAAGACGTCGGCAGCGGCGACATCACCGCGCAACTGATCCCGGCCGAACGCCTGGCCAAAGCCACCATCATCACCCGTGACGACGCCGTCATCTGCGGCACCGCATGGGTCGATGCGGTGTTTCGCCAGCTCGATCCGCGCGTTGCGGTGCATTGGCAAGTGGTCGACGGCCAGCGGGTCAAAGCCAATCAGCCGCTGTTTCATCTGGAAGGCCCGGCGCGCTCATTGCTGACCGGTGAACGCAGCGCATTGAACTTCCTGCAGTTGCTGTCTGGCGTGGCGACGCGCGCGCAGTACCTGGCAGACTTCGTCGGCGAGACGCAGGTCAAGTTGCTCGACACCCGCAAAACCCTGCCCGGCCTGCGTCTGGCACAGAAATACGCCGTAACCTGCGGCGGCTGCCACAACCATCGCATCGGTCTCTACGACGCCTTCCTGATCAAGGAAAACCACATCGCCGCCAGCGGTGGCATCGCCGAAGCCGTGGCCGCCGCACATAAGATCGCCCCGGGCAAACCGGTGGAGATCGAAGTGGAAAGTCTTGAAGAGCTGAAGCAGGCGCTGGAAGCCGGCGCCGACATCATCATGCTCGACGAACTGAGCCTGGACGACATGCGCGAAGCGGTTCGCCTGACCGCCGGCAAAGCGAAACTGGAAGCCAGCGGCGGCATCAACGAAAGCACGCTGCTGCCGATCGCCGAAACGGGCGTGGATTACATTTCGATTGGTGCGATGACCAAGGATGTCAAAGCGGTGGATCTGTCGATGCGACTGAGTCTCTGAGCTGCAAGCTGCAAGCTGCAAGCTGCAAGCTACAAGCCAAGCGACTCTGCTTTGACTTGCAGCTTGTAGCTAGAAGCTCGCAGCTGCTCTCATACGACGAGATTGTTCATCTCGCAGTACTCTTCCCACTCAACACCCAAGACTTCCGCCGCTTCCTTGTGCAGCACGAGGCGCTGCGCCTCGAACTCCTCCGGCGTGCTCGTGTACTTGAGGGTCAGCTCCCACGGCTGCAAGCCCTGCGCTTCGGCTTCGTCTTCGAAGGACCACTGGATCTGGTCTTTCTGATCATCGGGACTCAGATCCTTGATCTCGACCTTCAGGTCCGGCACATCCAGAAGGTATTTTTCCAGCGCTTGTTCGTGGCGTTGCTCTTGGGTCAATTCAGTCATGGGGTTCTCGCTGATCTTAGGAATGGAGGATGGATCTGGATCATCAAGGATCTCTCTGACGCGGACTGGCCGGCCTTCGGAACCATTCGGGATCATCTGAAAACTGCTAAGCGATGCTCATGCAGGCACCGAATATAGGACGTTTGCATGACGAATTACACGGCTCTTTACATCTCTTGCACAAAAAGCTGACCTGCGGAACATGAATCGACGTGGCGCGCTGAGGAGTTGGTGCCCGAGACAGGAATCGAACCTGCGACCTTCGCGTTACGAGTGCGCTGCTCTACCGGCTGAGCTACACGGGCGGTGGGCTAAACCTAGCACCGGTCTCGAGCTGCGGCAAATTTGTGGGTTGTCTGATGGTTTTCTTTTGAGAACTACAATTTCTTTATTTCAGATAAAAAAATACCCCCGCCGTTTGCACGGCGGGGGCATCTTCATTGCGCTAAAGCGTTGGGGTGATTAAACGCCCGAAGCCTTGGCAGCTGCCACGTCTTTGATGGACAGCTTGATACGGCCGCGGTTGTCCACGTCCAGTACCAGCACTTCCACTTCCTGACCTTCTTTCAGAATGTCGGTGACTTTCTCTACGCGAGCGTCGCTCAGCATCGAGATGTGCACCAGACCGTCCTTGCCCGGCAGGATGTTGACGAATGCGCCGAAGTCGACGATGCGCTCAACCTTGCCGACGTAGATCTTGCCGATCTCGGCTTCTGCAGTGATGCTCAGAACGCGCTGACGAGCAGCTTCTGCGGCATCCTTGGTTTCGCCGAAGATCTTGATCGAGCCGTCGTCTTCGATGTCGATCGAAGCCTTGGTTTCTTCGCAGATCGCACGGATGGTCGCGCCACCTTTACCGATAACGTCACGGATTTTGTCGGTGTCGATCTTCATTGCGATCATGGTCGGAGCGTTGGCCGACAGTTCGGTACGCGACTGGCCAATGATCTGGTTCATCTGGCCGAGGATGTTCAGGCGCGCTTCAAGGGCCTGGCCCAGAGCGATTTCCATGATCTCTTCGGTGATGCCCTTGATCTTGATGTCCATCTGCAGTGCGGTAACGCCTTTGGCGGTACCGGCTACCTTGAAGTCCATGTCGCCCAGGTGATCTTCGTCGCCGAGGATGTCGGTCAGGACGGCGAACTTCTCGCCTTCTTTAACCAGACCCATGGCGATGCCGGCCACCGGTGCCTTCATCGGTACACCAGCGTCCATCAGTGCCAGGGAAGCGCCGCACACGGAAGCCATCGAGCTCGAACCGTTGGATTCGGTGATTTCCGACACCACGCGGATGGTGTACGGGAACACGTCAGCGGCTGGCAGCATGGCCGAAACCGAACGACGGGCCAGACGGCCGTGACCGATTTCGCGACGACCGGCGCCACCCATGCGACCACACTCGCCTACCGAGAACGGCGGGAAGTTGTAGTGCAGCATGAACGGGTCTTTCTTTTCGCCTTCCAGGGTGTCCAGCAGTTGCGCGTCACGGGCGGTGCCCAGTGTTGCCACAACCAGCGCCTGGGTTTCGCCACGGGTGAACAGTGCCGAACCGTGAGTCTTCGGCAGAACGCCGACTTCGATGTTCAGCGGACGTACAGTCTTGGTGTCGCGACCGTCGATACGTGGCTTGCCGTTAACGATGTTTTCGCGAACGGTGCGGTATTCGATTTCACCGAAGGCTGCTTTGACTTCAGCAGCGCTTGGCTGGCCTTCTTCACCGGACAGCTTGGCAACCACCTGGTCCTTCAGCTCACCCAGGCGAGCGTAACGGTCGGCCTTGATGGTGATGGTGTAAGCCTGGGAGATCGCTTCGCCGAACTCGGCACGGATAGCGCCCAGCAGTTCGGTGGCTTCTGGCGCAGGAGCCCAGTTCCAGGTTGGCTTGGCGGCTTCGGCAGCCAGTTCTTTAACAGCGTTGATCACAACCTGGAATTCGTCGTGAGCGAACAGTACCGCGCCCAGCATCTGGTCTTCGGTCAGCTCTTTGGCTTCCGATTCAACCATCAGCACGGCGTCGGAAGTACCGGCAACGACCATGTCCAGGCTCGAAGCGGCCTGCTGTTCGTAGGTCGGGTTCAGCAGGTAGCCGGTGCTTTCGTGGAAAGCCACGCGAGCGGCGCCGATCGGGCCGTCGAATGGAATGCCGGAGATGGCCAGGGCAGCCGAGGTACCGATCATCGCAGCGATGTCCGGATCGGTCTTCTTGCTGGTGGAAACGACGGTGCAGACAACCTGCACTTCGTTCATGAAGCCTTCTGGGAACAGCGGACGGATCGGACGGTCGATCAGTCGGGAAGTCAGGGTTTCTTTCTCGGAGGGACGGCCTTCACGCTTGAAGAAACCGCCAGGGATCTTACCGGCAGCGTAAGTCTTTTCTTGGTAGTGCACGGACAGAGGGAAGAAACCCTTGCCCGGATCGGCTTGCTTTGCACCGACAACAGTCACCAACACGCTGACGTCGTCGTCAACGGTGACCAATACTGCGCCGGAGGCCTGACGGGCGATACGGCCTGTCTCGAGGGTAACGGTCGATTGACCGAACTGGAATTTTTTGATTACCGGGTTCACGGTGTCCTACCTTCTTTGTGGCTCTTGGGGGAAACGGTTTCTTGCGAATTCTTGGGCAATCTCGGGAATCGGCCCGATGGCAATTGTCCGGGTACTACAGGTAAAGCCATGCTGCAGATAAAACTTGAGGCTGGGAGCCTGCAAGGCGCCAGCGGAAAACCGCTGACGCCCGACAGACCACCAACCTCATAGCGCAATCGCTGATTAGCGACGCAGACCCAGGCGAGCGATCAGCGCGGCGTACCGGCTTACGTCCTTGCCTTTCAGGTAGTCCAGCAGCTTGCGACGCTGGTTAACCATGCGGATCAGACCACGACGGGAGTGGTGATCTTTACCGTTGGCCTTGAAGTGACCTTGCAGTTTGTTGATGTTGGCGGTCAGCAGTGCAACCTGCACTTCTGGCGAACCAGTGTCACCAACAGCTTGCTGGTAGTCAGCAACGATTTGAGCTTTTTCTTGAACGTCGAGAGCCATGAGGCAATCCTTCCTTATCAGGAAACTGTTTCAGGGAAACAGCTTCAACAGGCCAGGGACAAATCCCTGTATCTATAAATGAGTAGTGACCATGCCTGTTAACAGCCACACTCGCCGGCCCGCTTAACGCAGACCGGTTCCGGTCATTCTGACCGAATCAAGCGACGCGGCGCGATGCGCCCGTCTTCGCTCACTTCACCGATACCGATGAAACGACCATTGTGATCCTGTACCCGCACCATGCCGAACTTCGGCGCATCCGGGGCACGTACCGGCTGGCCGTTGAGCCAGTAGAACGCGCTCGCTTCGGAAAAGTGCAGCAACGGCCAATCCTGCAGGCCGCTGTCCGATGGCATCAGGAAGCGATCGACCGCTTCGTTGCCGCCTTCGGCATGTACCGCTTCCAGCTCTTCGAGAGTAACAGTCTGCGCCAGGGTGAAAGGCCCGGCCTGGGTCCGACGCAATTCTGCGACGTACGCACCACAACCGAGTTGCTCACCGATATCCTCCACCAGGGTCCGAATATAGGTGCCCTTGCTGCAGTCCACCGCAAGCCGCGCAGTATCGCCTTCGAAGGCCAGCAATTCCAAGCGCGCAATAGTAACAGAACGCGGTTCGCGCTCCACTACTTCGCCTGCACGTGCCAGTTTGTACAGCGGCTGGCCATCACGCTTGAGTGCCGAGTACATCGGCGGTATCTGACTGATTTGCCCACGAAATTTCGGCAGAACCGCTTCGACATCGGCGCGACCAACGGTCACCGGACGCTCCTGCAAAACCTCACCTTCGGCATCGGCCGTGGTGGTGGTCTTGCCCAGTTGCGCCAGAGTCTCGTAGCCCTTGTCGGAATCGAGCAGGTATTGCGAGAACTTGGTCGCCTCGCCGAAGCACAGCGGCAACACGCCGGTGGCCAACGGGTCGAGGCTGCCGGTGTGCCCGGCCTTCTCGGCATTGAGCAGCCAGCGCACCTTCTGCAAGGCAGCGTTGGAGGTGAACCCCAATGGCTTGTCGAGCAGGATGATGCCGCTGACGTTACGACGGATACGTTTGACCTGAGCCACCGAATTACTCCTTGGTGTCTTCAGGTGCTGGAGCGGCAACGTGCTGATTGTCTTCAGCCACGGCGCGCTCGATCAATGCCGACAGGTGCGCGCCACGCACGACGGATTCGTCGTAGTGGAAGTGCAATTGCGGCACGCTGCGCAGCTTCATTTCGCGGGCCAACTGCATGCGCAGGAAGCCTGCGGCGGCGTTGAGCACCTTGATGCTTTGCGCGATGTCTTCAGCGTTGTCCTGACCCATTACGGTGATGAAAATCTTCGCGTGACCGACGTCACGGGACACTTCCACAGCGGTGATGGTGACCAGGCCGACGCGCGGGTCTTTGACTTCGCGACGGATCAGTTGCGCCAGCTCGCGCTGCATCTGATCGCCGATACGTTGGGTACGGCTGTATTCTTTTGCCATGATTTGTTACCTGTTACTGCCCAGCGGTGAAACCCGCAAGGTCTGAAAGCGGCAAACGCCCGGCCTGACAAAAGCCAGACCGGGCGTTGCGTTTAGAGTCCGGACGCTGTGCCGTGCATTTGCATGCTACGGCCCATCGTGGCCCTTGAAGTACGCGAGTCAGAGGCTGCGAGCAACCTGAACCTTCTCGAAGACTTCGATCTTGTCGCCGACTTTGACGTCGTTGTAGCTCTTCACGCCGATACCGCATTCCATGCCGGCACGTACTTCGGAAGCGTCATCCTTGAAGCGGCGCAGGGATTCCAGCTCGCCTTCGAAGATAACGATGTCTTCACGCAGTACACGGATCGGACGGTTACGGTGCACGACACCTTCGATCACCATGCAACCGGCGATCGCGCCAAACTTCGGCGAACGGAACACGTCACGCACTTCGGCCACACCCAGGATGTTCTCGCGAACATCGCTGCCGAGCATGCCGGTCAGGGCTTTCTTGACGTCTTCGATGATGTCGTAGATCACGTTGTAGTAACGCATATCCAGACCTTCCTGCTCGACGATCTTGCGAGCGCCGGCATCGGCACGCACGTTGAAGCCGAACAGTACAGCGTTGGAAGCCAGTGCCAGGTTGGCGTCGGATTCGGTGATACCACCGACACCGCCACCCACGACGCGCACTTGTACTTCGTCGTTGCCCAGGCCATTCAAGGCACCGTTCAACGCTTCCAGCGAACCACGGACGTCGGATTTGAGGACGATGTTGAGCGTCTTCTTCTCGGCCTGACCCATGTTTTCGAAGATGTTTTCCAGCTTGCCGGCGTGAGCGCGAGCCAGTTTGACTTCGCGGAACTTGCCTTGACGAAACAGAGCCACTTCACGGGCTTTCTTCTCGTCGGCAACCACGCTCATCTCGTCGCCAGCGTCCGGGGTACCGTCCAGGCCGAGGATCTCGACAGGGATGGATGGACCGGCTTCCTTGATTGGCTTGCCGTTCTCGTCGAGCATGGCACGTACACGGCCGTAGTTCGAACCGACCAGGACCATGTCGCCTTGACGCAGCGTACCGTCCTGAACCAGCACGGTTGCCACCGGGCCACGACCCTTGTCGAGACGCGATTCAACCACCACACCACGGCCAGGAGCCGACGGAGTAGCTTTCAGTTCGAGAACTTCGGCCTGCAGCAGAACGGCTTCAAGCAGCTCGTCCACGCCAGTACCCATCTTCGCCGAAACCGGAACGAATGGCGTGTCGCCACCCCAGTCTTCGGAAGTCACGCCGTGAACCGACAGTTCGCTGCGGATGCGATCGAGATCGGCGCCCGGCTTGTCGATCTTGTTCACTGCTACCACCAGCGGCACGCCAGCTGCCTGAGCATGCTGAACCGCTTCGATGGTTTGCGGCATCACACCGTCGTCCGCTGCAACCACGAGGATCACGATGTCGGTCGCCTTGGCACCACGGGCACGCATTGCGGTAAACGCAGCATGACCCGGGGTGTCGAGGAAAGTGACCATGCCGCGATCAGTCTCAACGTGGTATGCACCGATGTGCTGAGTGATACCGCCGGCTTCGCCAGCAGCTACCTTGGCACGACGGATGTAGTCGAGCAGGGAAGTCTTACCGTGGTCAACGTGGCCCATTACGGTCACGACTGGTGCACGGGAGAACGACTCACCTTCAAACTTCAGGGACTCGGCCAGGGAATCTTCCAGAGCGGTGTCGCTGACCAGGGTCACTTTGTGGCCCAGTTCTTCGGCTACCAGTTGAGCAGTTTCCTGATCAAGCACCTGGTTGATGGTCGCTGGGGTACCCAGTTTGAACATGAACTTGATGATTTCAGCCGCTTTGACCGACATCTGATTGGCCAGATCGCCAACCGTGATGGTCTCGCCGATCTGCACATCACGCACGACAGGGCCGGTCGGGCTCTGGAAACCGTGGGCGTTGCGCTTCTTCAGCTTGGCCTTGCCGCGACCACCACGACGGAAGCCATCGCTTTCTTCGTCGGTAGTGCGTGGCGCCACACGTGGCGCCGGAGCTTTTTCTTTGACCGATGCGCGATGCGGAGCGTTTTTGCGCTCGCCATCACCACCACCGCTGCGACGATTGTTGTCGTCGGCACGTGGCTTGTCCGGACGGCGCTGTTCGTTCTGCTTGTTGCGAACGTCAGCCGATGGAGCAGGAGCAGCAGCCACCGGTGCGCTTTCGCGAACGGGTTCGGCAGCGGCAGCCGGCGCCGCAACGGCGTCGCTGGCAGCGGTTTGCGCAGCAGCAGGCTGGCGACGCGCTTCTTCTTCGGCGCGTTGCTTGGCTTCTTCTTCAGCCTTCTGACGGGCAGCATTTTCTACTGCGCGACGCTCATCCAGTTCACGCTTGCGCTCGGCTTCGATTTCTTCCGGGCTGCGCTGTACGAAAACTTTCTTCTTGCGAACTTCAACGCTGATGCTCTTGCTACCAGCCACACGCAGGGTGCTGGTGGTTTTACGCTGCAGCGTGATCTTGCGTGGTTCTTCCACTTTCGCCTTGTGACTGCTCTTCAAGTGAGTCAGCAGGGATTGCTTCTCACTGTCAGTCACATTTTCGTCGGCGGCGGTGTGCGGCAGACCTGCCTCACGCATCTGCTGCAACAGGCGCTCTACCGGTGTTTTGACCTCATCGGCCAGTTGTTTCACCGTGACTTGCGTCATGCACTTCTCTCCTCAGGCCGCGCCTAATTACTCGAACCAGTGGGCTCGGGCGGCCATGATCAACTTGCCGGCACGATCATCGTCAATGCCGTCGATGTCGAGCAGGTCGTCAATAGACTGCTCGGCCAGGTCTTCGCGGGTAATTACGCCGCGCACCGCCAGTTCCATCGCCAAATCCTTGTCCATACCCTCAAGCGAGAGCAGGTCTTCGGCCGGATGGGCGTCTGCCAGCTTTTCCTCAGTAGCGATGGCTTTGGTCAACAAGCGATCCTTGGCGCGAGCACGAAGCTCGTTGACGATGTCCTCGTCAAAGCCGTCGATGTTGAGCATCTCCTCCACCGGTACGTAGGCAATCTCTTCCAGGCTGGTGAAGCCTTCATCTACCAGCACCTGAGCCAGTTCTTCGTCGACTTCCAGCTCGTCGATGAAGTTGCGCAGGATGTCGCCGGTTTCTGCTTGCTGCTTAGCCTGGATGTCCGATTCGGTCATCACGTTCAGGGTCCAGCCAGTCAACTGGCTGGCCAGACGCACGTTCTGACCACCGCGACCGATGGCCTGAGCCAGATTGTCTGCGCCAACGGCGATGTCCATGGCATGGGCATCTTCGTCAACGATAATTGCCGCAACCTCGGCCGGGGACATGGCGTTGATGACGAACTGGGCCGGGTTGTCGTCCCACAGCACGATATCAACACGCTCACCGCCCAACTCACCCGATACCGCCTGGACGCGCGAACCGCGCATACCGATGCAGGCACCTTGTGGGTCGATGCGTTTGTCCTTGGAACGGACGGCGATCTTGGCACGCGAACCCGGATCACGGGAGGCGGCCATGACCTCGATGAGGCCTTCGGCGATTTCCGGCACTTCGATACGGAACAGCTCGATCAGCATTTCCGGCGCGGTACGCGACAGGATCAGCTGCGGGCCGCGGTTCTCGGTGCGGATTTCCTTGAGCAGCGCACGCAGACGCACGCCGACACGGAAGGTTTCGCGAGAAATGATGTCTTCACGGGCCAGCAATGCTTCAGCGTTGTTGCCCAGATCAACGATCACGTTGTCGCGGGTAACTTTTTTCACGGTGCCGGAGATGATTTCTCCCAGGCGCTCGCGATAGGCGTCGACCACTTGAGCGCGCTCGGCTTCGCGAACTTTCTGCACGATGACCTGCTTGGCAGTCTGTGCAGCGATGCGGCCGAATTCGATGGATTCGATTTTCTCTTCGACGACGTCACCGACCTTGGCACCAGGATGCGTTTCGGCAACCTTGCTTGGCCAGGTCTCGATGGCCGGATCGTCGAGATCATTCTCTTCGACGACCGTCCAGCGACGGAAGGTTTCGTAGGAACCGGTGTGGCGGTTGATTTCCACACGCAGGTCCACTTCGTCTTCAAAACGCTTTTTGGTAGCAGTGGCCAGAGCCAGCTCCAGCGCTTCAAAAATTACGCTTGCCGGTACACCCTTTTCATTGGATACCGACTCAACAACCAGCAGTACTTCTTTGCTCATCGTACGCCTCGCCTTTCGCAAGCCATTGGATCCGCGGGATCCGCGTCTCAGTCAAAACTGGGAATAATGTTGGCCTTGTCGATCATATCGATCGGCAACAGGAACTCGTGGTCTTCTACCTGCACCACGACGTCCTGCTCTTCTACACCGCGCAGAAGGCCCTGAAAATTGCGTCGACCTTCGAAAGGCGAGCGCAGCTTGATCTTCACTTGTTCACCGGCAAATTGGGCAAACTGCTCAAGAGTGAACAGCGGGCGCTCCATGCCAGGCGAGGAAACTTCGAGGGTGTATTCAACGGAGATAGGATCTTCAACATCCAGAACACCGCTGATCTGACGGCTGACAATGGCGCAATCGTCCACCAGCACGCCACCCTTTTTATCGATATAAACGCGCAACATCGAGTGACGACCCTGAGCCGAAAACTCGATACCCCAGCATTCATAGCCCAGGGCCACGACCACCGGGGCCAGCAAGGCCTGCAACTCTTCTAGCTTGCTCGACACCTGAACCCCCTAGTGCATGATATGTGCATGCTTTGCAAAATAAAAAAATGGGCATAACGCCCATCCTTGAAACGCCGTCGAACAGCGGCGTTGAAAGTATCCAGCTAACAAAAAGCCCCTTAAAAGGGGCTCCTTAAACTGGTTGCGGGGGCCGGATTTGAACCGACGACCTTCGGGTTATGAGCCCGACGAGCTACCAGACTGCTCCACCCCGCGACAAAGCTGGGGCGGAAGTATACGACCGATCCCTTTTAGGGTCAATGTAACCTTCCACCTGCAAGAAAGCCCGCAACAGCGGGCTCTCCTGACTAATTGGTACCGAGAAGGGGACTCGAACCCCTACACCCTATGGGCACAACCACCTCAAGGTTGCGTGTCTACCAATTCCACCACCTCGGCAATACTACGTTTGGAACTCTTCTTACTTCTGCTCTTGAGCTGGAGGCACGTCAGTCGCTGGAGTAGCCGACTTTTGCTCTTGAAGCACCGGGACATCATCAGAAGCCGGTTGTTGCTTAGGTACTTCCAACACTGCCGGATCTGGAAGACCTGCTTGAGTCAGCTGATGAGCTTTCTCTTTAGCAAAGTAACCTAACCCCAAGCTGGTTATGAAGAAACCGGCGGCAAGTATAGCAGTAAACTTACTAAGAAAGGTAGAGGAACCTTGGCTTCCGAACACAGTATTTGAAGCACCTGCTCCGAAAGACGCGCCAGCGTCCGCACCCTTACCCTGCTGCAGCAAAACCAGAGCAACTACGCCCAATGCACCCAGCAGATGAAAAACGACTACGACTGTTTCCAGCATTTTTTCAGTTTCCCGCGGCGCGACAGATCGCACCGAACTCATCTGCATTCAGGGAAGCCCCACCAATGAGCCCCCCATCGATATCCGGCATGCCGAACAGTTCGACCGCATTGGCCGCCTTCACGCTGCCGCCGTATAGAAGCCGCACACCTCGTGCGACTTCAGAATTCTCTGCCGCCAACTGCTCGCGAATGGCTTTATGCACATCCTGAGCCTGTTGCGGCGTTGCAGTCAGCCCGGTACCAATGGCCCAGACCGGCTCGTATGCAATCACTGCCTTGGCAAAGGCACCGACACCCAGCTCCTCGATGATGCTGCCCAGCTGACGCCCGACAACTTCAAGAGTTTTTCCGGCTTCGCGCTGCTCGAGGGTTTCCCCTACACACAACACCGGAATCAAGCCACATGCCTGTGCCGCTGCGAACTTGCGATTCAACATCCCGTCTCGCTCGCCCATAATCTGGCGGCGTTCGGAGTGCCCGACAAGCACCAGGGAACAACCTGCATCCACCAGTTGGCTGGGAGCAATCTCACCAGTCAACGCACCTTGCATGGCTTCCACCGCAGAATTCTGCGCGCCGACCGAAATCGACTTGCCTTTCAAGCCATCAATCACTTGATTGATATACAAGCAAGGCGGGAACACCGCGACATCAACACCGCTTGGCAAGGCCAGATGACGAAGGCCGTTGATCAGCTCAGCGACGCTGGCGCGGGTACCGTGCATCTTCCAGTTACCAGCTACCATAGGGCGACGCATGCTGTACCTCGTCGGTCAAAGTGGGCGCAGATGTTACCCAACACAATCATGGCTTGCAAGCCGTATCAGGCAGAAACTTCGGTTACCAGTTTTGCCAGCTCTTCGGCATAGCCGCGAACCTGGTTTTCGTCCTCGCCTTCGACCATTACGCGCACCAGAGGCTCTGTGCCGGACTTGCGCAGAAGCACGCGACCGCGTCCCGCCATCGCCTGAGTGACACGGGCACTGGCTTCCTTGACAGCAGGATGCTCCAGTGGGCTTTCACCGCCGCCAAAGCGAACGTTGATCAGCACCTGAGGGCACTTGCGCAACGCCTGGCGCGTTTGTGCCAGACCTTCATTGCGGGATTTCAGAGCCATCAACACCTGCAAGGCCGCAATGATGGCGTCGCCCGTGGTGGTGTGGTTGAAGCAGACCACATGCCCGGAATTTTCCCCGCCTACGAGCCAGTTGCGCTCTTGCAGCTCGGCAATCACGTAGCGGTCACCGACATTGGCGCGAACGAACGGGATCGACAGATCCGCAAGGGCCAGTTCGAGACCAAGATTGCTCATCAAAGTACCGACGACGCCACCCTGCAACTTGCCACGCTCATGCAGATCGCGGGCAATGATAAACAGCAGGTCGTCACCATCAACAATGGCGCCGGTGTGATCGACCATCAATACCCGATCGCCATCACCATCGAAGGCGATACCCAGGTCCGCATGCTCGGCCAGAACGGCGGCCTGCAACGGCTCCATATGCGTGGAACCGCAGTTATCGTTGATGTTCAGCCCGTTCGGCTGAGCGGAAAGCACGACGACTTCGGCACCCAATTCACGGAAGACGCTCGGCGCTACCTTATAGGTCGCACCATGCGCGCAGTCGATAACGATCTTCAGACCGGCGAAATTGGTCCCGGTAGGCACGCTGCTCTTGCAGAACTCGATGTAGCGGCCCGATGCATCATTGATTCGCGACACTTTACCGATCTTGCTCGACTCGACGACGGTCATTGGCGTATCCAGCAACTCTTCGATCATCAGCTCCAATTCATCGGGCAGCTTGGTGCCTTTGCCGGAGAAGAACTTGATGCCGTTGTCATCATGAGGGTTGTGCGAAGCACTGATCACGATGCCGGCTTCAGCCTGGAACGTACGCGACAGATAAGCGATGGCAGGCGTCGGCATCGGGCCGAGCAGCATCACATCGGCACCCGCCGAGGTCAGGCCCGCCTCGAGCGCCGACTCGAACATATAACCGGAGATCCGAGTGTCCTTGCCGACCAGCACCTTGCAGGCACCCATCTTGCGGAAAGCCATACCAGCCGCCCAGCCAAGCTTGAGCATGAAGTCAGGCGTGATCGGGTATTCACCAACGCGACCGCGAATGCCGTCGGTACCAAAATATTTCTTGCTCATAAGTGCTCCATCATTCTTATTCGGCTGATTCAACGGCCGCGATCATTCGCACAACATCGACGGTTTCCGCCACATCGTGAACGCGCAATATACGTGCGCCTTTAACTGACGCCAGCGCCGCCAGTGCCAGGCCGCCATACAGACGCTCGCCCACGGGACGATTCAAAGCGTGACCAATCATACTCTTGCGCGAAACACCTACCAGCAGTGGTCGACCCAGTGCATGCAGGGCCTCCATGTGTTTGAACAAGCTTAGATTGTGCTGCAGGGTTTTGGCGAAGCCGAAGCCGGGATCAAGAATGATCCGCTCGGCGGGAATACCCGCCTGCGCGCACTGTTCCATGCGCTCGGCGAGAAACTCGCCGACCTCGCGGGTGACATCCTGATACTGCGGATTATCCTGCATATCACCCGGCTCGCCGAGCATGTGCATGAGACAGACCGGCAACCCTGTCGCCGCCGCCGCATCCAGCGCACCATCGCGACGCAACGAACGCACATCATTGATCAGGCCGGCACCGAGCCGTGCGGTTTCGCGCATGACTGCTGGGGTGGAAGTATCGACCGAGATGATGACATCCAGCTCGCGATTGATCAGCTCGACAATCGGCGCGACGCGCTCAAGCTCCTCCAGAGGAGAAACCGCTCGCGCGCCTGGCCGGGTCGATTCGCCGCCGACATCAATCAGCGTCGCGCCAGCCAGCACCATGGCTTCGGCATGGCGCAGCGCCGCATCGAGCTGGCTGTAGCGGCCGCCGTCGGAAAAGGAATCAGGAGTGACATTGAGAATGCCCATGACATGCGTCTGGGCCAAATCAAGAACCCGGTTGCCGCAAGGCAACCGGGTCAGGGACTGTACAGAAGTCATTTCAAGCCTTAAACGTCAGCAGCCGGACCGCCAATCGGTTTTTCCGGACGCTCGTCCTGCACGACAGGAGGCGGAGGCGTACCGGTGCCACCCGACCAGTCGCGAGGCTCGCGAGGTGTGCGGCCGGCCATGATGTCGTCAATCTGCTCGGCATCGATGGTTTCGTACTTCATCAGCGCATCAGCCATGGCATCCAGTTTGTCACGGTTATCCGTGAGGATCTGCTTGGCGGTGCCGTAGCACTGATCAATGATGCTGCGCACTTCGGAGTCGATCAGCTTGGCGGTCTCACCGGAGAAGCTGGCAGCCTGGCCGCCACCGCCGCGACCGAGGAACACTTCGCCCTCTTCTTCGGCATACATCAGCGGACCGAGTTTTTCCGACAGGCCCCATTTCGTCACCATGTTCCGGGCAATCTGACTTGCACGCATGATGTCGTTGGACGCACCGGTGGTTACACCGTCAAAGCCCAGGGTCATTTCTTCTGCGATACGGCCACCGTACAACGAGCAGATCTGGCTGATCAGCGCACGTTTGGACAGGCTGTAACGATCTTCTTCCGGCAGGAACATGGTCACACCCAGCGCACGACCGCGCGGGATGATCGACACCTTGTAGACCGGATCATGCTCAGGCACGACGCGACCAACGATGGCGTGGCCGGCTTCGTGGTAAGCAGTGTTCTGCTTTTCTTTCTCGGACATGACCATGGATTTGCGCTCGGCGCCCATCATGATCTTGTCTTTCGCCAGTTCGAACTCTTTCATTTCGACGATGCGTTTGCCGCTACGGGCAGCGAACAACGACGCTTCGTTGACCAGGTTGGCCAGGTCAGCACCGGAGAAGCCCGGAGTACCGCGTGCGATCACTGCCGGAGCAACGTCGTCGCCCATTGGCACTTTGCGCATGTGAACTTTAAGAATCTGCTCGCGACCACGAATGTCCGGCAAGCCGACGACCACCTGACGGTCGAAACGGCCCGGACGCAGCAGCGCAGGGTCGAGTACGTCCGGACGGTTGGTCGCAGCAATAACAATGATGCCGTCATTCATTTCAAAGCCGTCCATCTCTACCAGCAACTGGTTGAGAGTCTGCTCACGCTCGTCATGACCGCCACC
The DNA here is from genome assembly GCF_054871425.1 of Pseudomonas glycinis. NCBI lineage: Bacteria > Pseudomonadati > Pseudomonadota > Gammaproteobacteria > Pseudomonadales > Pseudomonadaceae > Pseudomonas > Pseudomonas glycinis. The sequence continues at coordinate 161,535 of NZ_JBTYHF010000011.1, forward strand.
CATGCCGGCGCCACGATGGCGACCCACGGCATCGATTTCGTCGATGAAGATGATGCAAGGGGCGTGCTTCTTGGCCTGCTCGAACATGTCGCGGACGCGGCTCGCGCCGACACCGACGAACATTTCGACAAAGTCGGAACCGGAAATGGTGAAGAATGGCACTTTCGCTTCGCCGGCAATCGCCTTGGCCAGCAAGGTTTTACCGGTACCCGGCGGGCCGACCATCAGCACGCCGCGCGGGATACGACCACCCAGACGCTGGAACTTGCCCGGATCACGCAGGAACTCGACCAGCTCGCCGACTTCTTCCTTGGCCTCGTCGCAACCGGCAACGTCAGCCAAAGTGGTTTTCACCTGATCTTCGGAGAGCAGGCGTGCCTTGCTCTTGCCGAAGCTCATCGGCCCGCCCTTGCCACCGGCACCACCCTGCATCTGGCGCATGAAGAACATGAACACCGCGATGATCACCAGGATCGGGAAGCTGGCCACCAGGAGCTGAGTCCAGATGCTTTGCTGTTCAGGCTGCTTGCCTTCAACCACAACGTGATTGTCGACCAGATCGCCGATCAGGCCATTGTCCTGAATTGCCGGACGAATGGTCTTGAAGCTGTCGCCATCGGTGCGCTTGCCGGTAATCACATAGCCGTCAACAGCTACGCGCTCGACCTTGCCATCCTTGACCTGCTGGATGAAGTCGGAATAGTTGAGGGTCTGCGGCTCGTTAGGGCTGGAGAAGTTGTTCATCACCGTCACCAGGACTGCCGCGATGATCAACCACAGGATCAGATTCTTTGCCATATCGTTCAATTAACTACCCTCTGAAGCAAGCTCCGCTACTGGCGCGCGCTTCGCATGATATTCACCGGCCTAACTTACTACATTACCTACAACTCTGGCAGGCGCCGTCTGTAACCCTTTGTGAAACACTTTCTACACAATATTCGCTTATGCCTGCAGAGCGAAATATGAAAAACCTATCGCCCTGCCGAAAAACCTCGTTTTACGCATCACCGCCACGATAACCCCAGGCCAGCATGTACTGCTCACGGGAGCTGCCACGGGAAGAGTCTGGCTTGATCATCTGGATCTTGTCGAATTTCTTCCGAGCATCCTTCAGATAAACGTCAAACCCTTCGCCCTGAAAAATCTTGATGACGAAATTGCCACCGGGCTTGAGGATCCGTTCCGCCAGGTCCAGCGCCAGCTCACAGAGGAACATGGCCTTGGGCATATCCACTTCGGGCGTACCACTCATATTGGGGGCCATATCGGAAATCACAAGGTCAACCTGCGAATTACCCACGGCCTCCAGGATTTCAGCGAGCACCGAGTCCTCCGTGAAGTCGCCCTGGATAAAATGCACGTCCGGAATGCTGTCCATTTCCAGGATGTCCGAAGCGATCAGACGACCCTGACCGCCGATCAACCGACTGGTCACCTGGGACCAGCCACCCGGCGCGGCGCCGAGGTCGACCACGCTCATGCCGGGACGGATCAGTTTGTACTTTTCCTGGATCTCCAGAAGCTTGTAACTTGCACGCGAGCGGTAGCCATCCTTCTGCGCCTGCTTCACATAAGGATCGTTGACATGTCTTTTCAGCCAACCAAGGCTTGTCTTGGAACGCGCCATTGGGCACCTCGATGATTAGGGTCGTGATTAGTTGGGCGGATCCACGAACCCTCGGGTAAAATGGCCGCCATTTTACAGAATCCAGACGAAAGGGTCAGATTATGCCGCTCACTCCAGAGCAGAAGAAACAGTACAAATCCATCGGCCACCACCTCAAACCAGTGTTGACGGTGGCGGACAACGGTTTGACTGAAGGTGTTTTAGCCGAACTTGAACGCGCCTTGGCCGATCACGAGCTGATCAAGATCAAGCTCAATATCCTCGATCGCGAGTCGCGCCTGGCGCACATCGCCGAACTGTGCAAGGTCGGCAAAGCGGACCTGGTTCAGGTCATCGGCAAGATGGCACTGGTCTACCGCAAGAACTTCAGCGTCAACAAGCAGCTGTCGAACGTTCATCGCTTCAAGTGATGCGCAGGGTCAAGGGTGTGCTTCGCGCACCCTGCCACTCCATCCCGGCACCGGCTGCATGACCAGCACCAGCCCGGAAAATCCCAGCACCAGATAACTGAATACCTGCCAGCGCTGCGCATCCGGCCAGCCGACACGCACAGCGACATACATCGCGCACGCGTACAACGCCATCAACAGCACCTGCCCGCGAAAATCCCGCCATAGACTGCCAAGGCCCTCGGCCTGTACCAGCACCAAAGCCTGAAAGATCACGCACAGAGCGGCGAACCCCACCACCAGCACTTCGAATGCACTGGCGACTTCGTCGATCAACAGCGGCGCCAGGCCGATCTGACCCAACGCCGGCTGCAAACCGATATGAATCAACCATAGGCCACCGACCCAAAGCATCTGGGTCAGTTGCCAAAGCATGGCGCCCGCATGCAGCGGGCGCCTTCTTTCAGATGTGACGAACTTCGACAATCTCATACTCGATCACGCCGCTTGGCGTTTTGACGGCGACCACGTCACCCTCTTCCTTGCCAATCAAGGCGCGGGCCAGCGGCGAACCGACGGAGATCTTGCCGAGTTTGAAGTCAGCCTCATCCTCACCCACGATGTGGTAAGTGACGCTTTCATCAGTCTCGACGTTGGCGATCTCGACGGTGGTACCGAAAATCACTTTGCCGGTATGAGGAATGGTCGTGACATCGATGATGACCTGATTCTGAATCCGGCCCTCGATGTCACGAATACGCGCTTCGACCATGCCTTGCTGTTCGCGGGCAGCATGGTATTCAGCGTTTTCCTTCAAGTCACCCAACTCGCGGGCCGTACCGATGTCCTGGCTGAGCTTCGGACGGACGACCTTGGTCAGGTGAGCATGCTCCTCTTCCAGGGCGCGAGCGCCCTGAACAGTCATTGGGTACTTGGTTATGCTCATGCCTTCAATCCTGCGTGTAGATCCTGCAAGCGGCGCACGGTCTTTTCCGGACCGAACTTCAGCGCTTCGCAGATCGCTTCGCCCGCAGCGATAGTGGTGGTGCAGTAGATCTTGTGCTGCAGGGCGTTGCGACGAATGGAGTACGAATCGGCGATCGACTGACGACCTTCGGTGGTGTTGATGATCAGCGTGACTTCGTCATTCTTGATCATGTCGACCACGTGTGGACGACCCTCGGTCACCTTGTTCACGCGGCGCACTTTCAGGCCTGCGGCTTCGATCAGCTTGGCAGTGCCGGCAGTGGCGACCACTTCGAAGCCCAAGTTGATCAGATCACGGGCCACGCCTGCAACCAGTGGCTTGTCGTCATCGCGCACGCTGATGAACGCGGTACCGCCGGTCGGCAGCACTTCGCTGGCGCCCATCTGCGCCTTGGCGAATGCTTCACCGAAGGTGTCGCCGACGCCCATTACTTCACCGGTCGACTTCATCTCTGGGCCGAGGATCGGGTCAACGCCAGGGAACTTGGCGAACGGGAACACCGCTTCTTTAACGCTGTAGAAGTTCGGGATGATTTCTTTGGTGAAGCCGATTTCCTTCAAGGTCTTACCGGCCATTACGCGCGCGGCGATCATGGCCAGGGAAACACCGATGCACTTGGAAACGAACGGCACGGTACGCGAGGCGCGCGGGTTGACTTCGATGACGTAGATATCTTCGCCCTGCAAGGCCAATTGCACGTTCATCAGGCCGACAACGCCCAGTTCCAGAGCCATTTTCTTGACCTGTTCGCGCATCTCGTCCTGGATGTGCGCCGGCAGCGAGTACGGCGGCAACGAGCAAGCGGAGTCACCGGAGTGAACGCCCGCCTGTTCGATGTGCTGCATGATCGCGCCGATCACCACGTCCTTGCCGTCACAGACCGCATCCACGTCCATTTCGATGGCGCAGTTGAGGAAGTGGTCGAGCAGCACCGGGCTGTCGTTGGACACTTGCACCGCGTCACGCAGATAGCGCTTGAGTTCGTCTTCTTTGTATACGATTTCCATCGCACGGCCGCCCAACACGTAGGACGGGCGCACCACCAGCGGATAACCGATCTTCGCCGCAGCGCGAACAGCTTCATCTTCGCTGCGCACGGTGGCGTTTGGCGGCTGACGCAGGTTCAGGCGCTCGACCATTTGCTGGAAGCGCTCGCGGTCTTCGGCGCGGTCGATCGCGTCAGGGCTAGTGCCGATGATCGGCACGCCAGCAGCTTCCAGAGCACGAGCCAGTTTCAGCGGAGTCTGGCCGCCGTACTGGACGATCACGCCTTTCGGCTTCTCGACGCGGCAGATTTCCAGTACGTCTTCCAGGGTTACCGGCTCGAAGTACAGACGGTCGGAAGTGTCGTAGTCGGTGGAAACGGTTTCCGGGTTGCAGTTGACCATGATGGTTTCGTAGCCGTCTTCGCGCAGGGCGAGAGCAGCGTGAACGCAGCAGTAGTCGAACTCGATGCCTTGGCCGATACGGTTCGGACCGCCGCCCAGAATCATGATCTTGTCGCGACCCGACGGCGCTGCCTCGCACTCTTCCTCGTAGGTCGAGTACAGGTAAGCAGTGTCGGTGGCGAATTCGGCGGCGCAGGTGTCAACGCGCTTGTAGACCGGGAACACTTCCAGCTTCTGACGGTGCGTACGCAGGTTTTTCTCGGTGACGCCCAGCAGCTTGGCCAGACGCTGATCGGAGAAGCCTTTGCGCTTGAGCTTGAACATCAGGTCGCGGTCGATCGAGGACAGACCGAGGGTCTTGACCTTCTCTTCGTCCTTGATCAGGTCTTCGATCTGCACCAGGAACCACGGGTCGATCATGTTCATGCCGAAGATATCTTCGACCGACAGACCGGCGCGGAAGGCGTCAGCCACGTACCAGATGCGCTCGGCGCCCGGCACGGTCAGTTCGCGCTTGAGCACGCTCATGCTGTCCGGGTTGCTCAGATCGAGCTTCTCGTCCAGACCGCAAACGCCGACTTCCAGACCGCGCAGGGCTTTCTGCAGGGATTCCTGGAAGGTCCGGCCGATGGCCATGACTTCACCGACCGACTTCATTTGCGTGGTCAGGCGTGCGTCAGCCTTGGCGAATTTCTCGAAGGCGAAGCGTGGCAGCTTGGTGACGACGTAGTCGATCGACGGTTCGAAGGACGCCGGGGTCTTGCCGCCGGTGATGTCGTTCGACAGCTCGTCGAGGGTGTAACCCACAGCCAGTTTGGCCGCGACCTTGGCGATCGGGAAACCGGTGGCTTTCGAAGCCAGTGCCGAGGAACGCGATACACGCGGGTTCATTTCGATCACGACCATGCGGCCAGTGTTCGGGCAGATACCGAACTGCACATTCGAACCGCCGGTCTCGACGCCGATCTCGCGCAGTACCGCCAGCGAGGCGTTACGCAGGATCTGGTATTCCTTGTCGGTCAGGGTTTGCGCAGGAGCTACGGTGATCGAGTCACCGGTGTGCACGCCCATCGGGTCGAAGTTTTCGATCGAGCAGACGATGATGCAGTTGTCCTTTTTGTCGCGGACAACTTCCATTTCATATTCTTTCCAGCCGATCAGCGATTCGTCGATCAGCAGCTCTTTGGTCGGCGACAGGTCCAGACCACGGGCGCAGATTTCTTCGAACTCTTCACGGTTGTAAGCGATACCGCCACCGGTGCCGCCCATGGTGAAGGACGGACGGATGATGCACGGGAAACCGAGGGTTTCGAGAACCGCGTTGGCCTCTTCCATGCTGTGGGCAATGCCGGAACGCGGGCACGCCAGGCCGATGGATTTCATCGCCTTGTCGAAACGCGAACGGTCTTCAGCCTTGTCGATGGTATCGGCATTGGCACCGATCATCTCTACGCCGAACTTCTCGAGAACGCCTTCGCGCTCCAGATCCAGTGCGCAGTTCAGAGCGGTCTGGCCACCCATGGTCGGCAGTACGGCGTCCGGACGCTCTTTTTCGATGATCTTGGCCACGGTCTGCCATTTGATCGGCTCGATATAGGTGGCGTCGGCCATGTCCGGGTCGGTCATGATGGTGGCCGGGTTGGAGTTCACCAGGATGACGCGGTAACCCTCTTCGCGCAGGGCTTTGCAGGCCTGGGCGCCGGAGTAGTCGAATTCGCAGGCCTGGCCGATCACGATCGGGCCAGCGCCGAGAATCAGGATGCTTTTAATGTCTGTACGTTTTGGCATGGTTTGTCACTCAAATCCGCAGGTCAGTCGGCAAGCCGTCTTGATCGATTTCTGAAGTCCCGAAGGGGCCGCCGGAACCGGGGCCGCCCTCGAGGGCTTCTCTCTACAGTCTCAAGGCGAACGCTTAGCGTCGCTTGGCCATCTCGTTGATGAAGCGGTCGAACAGTGGCGCAACATCGTTCGGGCCCGGGCTCGCTTCAGGGTGACCCTGGAAGCTGAACGCGCTCTTGTCGGTGCGCTCGATGCCTTGCAGGGTGCCGTCGAACAGCGATTTGTGGATCGCGCGCACGTTGGCTGGCAGGGTGGCTTCGTCTACCGCAAAACCGTGGTTCTGGCTGGTGATCATCACCACGCCTGTGTCCAGATCCTGCACCGGGTGGTTGGCACCGTGGTGGCCGTGGCCCATTTTCAGGGTCTTGGCGCCGGAGGCCAGAGCCAGCAACTGGTGGCCGAGGCAGATGCCGAATACCGGCGTCTCGGTTTCCAGCACTTCCTTGATCGCCTGGATCGCGTAGTCGCATGGCTCCGGATCACCAGGGCCGTTGGACAGGAACACGCCGTCCGGCTTCAGCGCCAGCACATCGGCGGCTGGTGTCTGCGCAGGCACTACGGTGACGCGGCAGCCGCGCTCGACCAGCATGCGCAGGATGTTGACCTTGACGCCGTAGTCGTAGGCGACCACGTGATATGGCAGCTCGGAAGCTTCGATGGTCGCGTGGCTGTCGGTTTTCAGATCCCAGACAGTCGAGCGCCATTCGTATTGGGTCTTGGTGCTGACGACTTTCGCCAGGTCCATGCCCTTCAGGCCCGGGAAGCCTTGCGCAGCGGCGATGGCTGCTTCTTCGGAGATGTTGTCGCCGGCCATGATGCAGCCGTTCTGAGCGCCTTTTTCACGCAGGATGCGGGTCAGGCGACGGGTGTCGATACCGGCGATTGCCACAACATTGTTGGCTTTCAGGTAATCGGACAGGGACATCGTGTTACGCCAGTTGCTCGCTACCAGCGGCAGGTCACGGATGACCAGGCCAGCGGACCAGACGCGGTCGGACTCGGCGTCTTCCGGCGTGGTGCCGGTGTTGCCGATGTGCGGATAAGTCAGGGTAACGATCTGTTGGGCGTAGGAAGGATCGGTAAGGATTTCCTGATAGCCGGTCATTGCGGTGTTGAACACCACCTCACCAACGGTCTGACCGTCGGCTCCAATGGCTTCGCCGCGAAAAATGCTGCCATCAGCAAGGGCGAGTATGGCTGGCTTAGTCAAGAAGACCTCCCGTAAATAACGCATGAAAGGGCAATCGCAGGTTGTAAAAAAGCGGAGTGACGTATGGACACGTCACCCCGCTTCTTCACTGAAATTATTCTGCGCGCTTTTAGTGGACACACTAAAGCTGTAGCTTACAGAAAAGGGCGTTTTTGGTCCACCGCTAAAGAGCCTTAAAGGCCGGAGAATGCGACAGGTCGTCGCCAAGCGGTAAAAACCGGCGCAAAACGGGACATTTGCGCCGGTTTAGCAACGACTCAACGCAGGTCGAGTACGTCTTGCATGTCGTACAGGCCCGGCTCGCGACCGTCCAGCCACAGCGCCGCACGCACCGCGCCCTTGGCGAAGGTCATGCGACTCGATGCCTTGTGGGTGATCTCGACGCGCTCGCCATCGGCAGCGAACAGCACGGTGTGATCACCGACGATATCGCCAGCACGCACGGTGGCGAAACCAATGGTTTCACGCTCACGCGCACCGGTCTGGCCTTCACGACCGTAGACCGCGACCTTCTTCAGATCACGCCCCAGGGCATCAGCAATCACTTCACCCATGCGCACCGCCGTACCGGACGGAGCATCGACCTTGTGGCGGTGATGGGCTTCCATGATCTCGATATCGACATCGTCGCCCAGCACGCGCGCAGCGGTGTCGAGCAACTTCAGGCAGAGGTTGACGCCGACGCTGAAGTTGGCGGCGAAGACGATCGGAATGTCCTTGCCCGCCTCGGCCAGCAATTGCTTCTCTTCAACACTGAAACCGGTGGTGCCGATGATCATCGCTTTGCCGTGTTTGCGGCAGAACGCGAGATTCTTCAGGGTCACGGTCGGGTGAGTGAAGTCGATCAGCACATCGAACTCTTCAACCACACGATCCAGATCACCGGACAGCGGCACGCCGATACGGCCCAGCGCTGCCAGCTCACCGGCATCCGCGCCAACCAGCGTGCTGTCCGGGCGATCAACCGCCGCTGTCAAACCAGCGCCCGGCGTCTGCTGCACCGCTTCAATCAGGGTCTTGCCCATGCGCCCGGCGGCGCCCATCACTGCAATACGTCGCATGCCGACTCCTTACAAATCGCCGAAGAAACGCTTCACACCGTCGAACCAACCGGTGGTTTTCGGCGAGTGGCTGTTGTCGTCGGCCAGGGAGCTGCGGAATTCTTCCAGCAGTTCACGCTGACGACGGTTTAGGTTGACCGGCGTTTCCACAGCGACACGGCACATCAGGTCGCCGGCACCGCCGCCACGCACTGGCGCCACGCCTTTACCGCGTACGCGGAACTGCTTGCCGGTCTGCGTGCCTTCAGGAATTTTCAGTTTGACGCGACCGTCGAGGGTCGGAATTTCCAGCTCGCCGCCCAGCGCAGCGTCGACGAAGCTGATCGGCACTTCGCAGAACAGATGCTTGCCGTCACGCTGGAAGATGTCGTGTTCACGCACGTTGATCACAACGTACAGGTCGCCAGTCGGCCCGCCCTGGGTACCCGCCTCGCCTTCGCCGGACAGACGAATGCGGTCGCCAGTATCAACACCGGCAGGCACTTTGACCGACAGGGTTTTGTACTCTTCGACACGACCGTCGCCGTGGCAGGAGTCGCACGGATCGGAAATGATCTTGCCCTGGCCATGGCAGCGCGGGCAGGTCTGCTGCACCGAGAAAAAGCCCTGCTGCATGCGCACCTGACCGATGCCGCCGCAGGTCGGGCACGTCGTCGGCGACGAGCCTTTCTTGGCGCCGGAACCATCGCACGGCTTGCAGTTGACCAGTGTCGGAACGCGGATATTCACCGACGTACCGCGCACCGCTTCTTCCAGATTCAGCTCCAGGGTGTAGCGCAGATCGCTGCCACGCTGAGCGCCGCCACGAGCACCGCCGCGACCGCCACCGAAGAAATCACTGAAGACATCGCCGAAGATGTCCGAGAAGTTCTGGCCACCGAAGCCGGCACCGCCGCCGCCCATGCTCGGATCAACGCCGGCATGACCGTACTGGTCGTATGCGGCGCGCTTGCTGGCGTCGGACAACACTTCATAGGCCTCGTTGGCCTCTTTGAATGCTTCTTCCGAAGCTTTGTCGCCGGGATTACGGTCGGGGTGGTGCTTCATGGCCAGACGGCGATAGGCCTTCTTCAGGTCCGCTTCGCTCGTGCCCCGCTCGACACCCAATACTTCGTAATAGTCACGCTTTGCCATAAGTTCTTTGCACTCTTAAGGACGTTCGGCAAACCCCTCCTGAGCCTCGCCAAACTCGTTGAGCCCCCATTAAGGCCCGGACCCAACTCACGTCAATTCAACGATCCTGGTCTTGATTGATGCGGTATCTGCGGCGCGAAAAGCAGGAGCATTCCCGGCCATACCGCCAACATCCGAACGGTGTCGCATGCTGTAAAAATTCACGTATTCCAGATACGCCAACGCGGGAGGCAAGCTCCCGCGCGGCGACATCCTACCAGTCACCGCCGCAAGGCAGTCAACCGGGCGACCAACAACTTACTTGTGGTCTTTGACTTCTTCGAACTCGGCATCGACAACGTCGTCAGCCTTCTCAGCCGATTCGCCTTGCGGGGCCGCGCCATCAGCTGGCTGAGCCTGTTCGGCGTACATCTTCTGAGCAACCGGAGCGGAGACTTTCGACAGCTCTTCAACCTTGGCTTCGATGGCAGCCTTGTCGTCGCCTTTGACGGCGGCTTCCAGAGCAACCACTGCAGCTTCGATTGCAGTCTTCTCTTCGGCGGTGACCTTGTCGCCTGCGTCAGCGACCATCTTGCGAGTCGAGTGCACCAGTGCGTCACCCTGGTTACGGGCAGCGGCCAGTTCTTCGAACTTGCGGTCTTCCTCGGCATTCGCCTCGGCGTCACGTACCATGCGCTCGATTTCTTCGTCGGACAGACCGGAGTTGGCCTTGATCACGATCGACTGGGTCTTGCCGGTAGCCTTGTCTTTCGCGCCGACATGCAGGATGCCGTTGGCGTCGATGTCGAAGGTCACTTCGATCTGCGGCACGCCACGTGGAGCTGGTGGAATGTCGGCCAGGTCGAACTTGCCCAGCGATTTGTTCTGGGCAGCTTGCTTGCGCTCACCCTGCAGAACGTGAATGGTCACAGCACCCTGGTTGTCGTCAGCAGTCGAGAACACTTGCGATTTCTTGGTAGGAATCGTGGTGTTTTTCTCGATCAGCGCGGTCATCACGCCACCCATGGTTTCGATACCCAGGGTCAGCGGGCTGACGTCGAGCAGCAGCACGTCTTTCACGTCACCGGCCAGAACAGCGCCCTGAATCGCAGCACCCATGGCAACAGCTTCGTCCGGGTTGACGTCTTTACGTGCTTCTTTACCGAAGAAATCGGTAACCAGCTTCTGTACCAGCGGCATACGAGTCTGACCACCGACCAGAATCACGTCGTTGATCGCGCTGACGTCGATACCGGCGTCTTTCATGGCAATGCGGCAAGGTTCGATGGTGCGCTGAACCAGGTCTTCAACCAGTGCTTCGAGCTTGGCACGCGAGATCTTCACGTTCAGGTGCTTAGGACCGGTCGCGTCTGCAGTGATGTACGGCAGGTTGACGTCGGTCGACTGAGCGGACGACAGCTCGATCTTGGCTTTCTCAGCGGCTTCTTTCAGGCGCTGCATCGCCAGCGGGTCACCTTTGAGGTTCATGCCGCTTTCTTTCTTGAATTCGTCAACGAGGTAGTCGATCAGACGAATGTCGAAGTCTTCACCGCCAAGGAAAGTGTCACCGTTGGTGGCCAACACTTCGAACTGGTGCTCACCGTCAACTTCAGCGATCTCGATCACGGAAACGTCGAAGGTACCGCCACCCAGGTCATAAACGATCACGGTGTGATCGCCCTTGGCCTTGTCCATACCGTAAGCCAGAGCGGCTGCGGTTGGTTCGTTGATGATACGTTTTACGTCCAGACCAGCGATGCGGCCGGCGTCTTTGGTGGCTTGACGCTGGCTGTCGTTGAAGTAGGCCGGAACGGTGATCACCGCTTCGGTCACTGCCTCGCCGAGGTAGTCTTCGGCGGTCTTCTTCATCTTCTTCAGAATTTCAGCCGAGATTTGTGGCGGTGCCATTTTCTGGCCGTTCACTTCTACCCAGGCGTCATTGTTGTCAGCCTTGACGATCTTGTAAGGGACCATCTGGATATCTTTCTGCACAACTTCTTCGTCGAAACGACGACCGATCAGACGCTTTACTGCGTACAGGGTGTTGTGCGGGTTGGTTACAGCCTGACGCTTGGCCGACTGACCTACCAGAATCTCGCCATCGTTGGCGTAAGCGATGATCGACGGCGTGGTACGCGCGCCTTCAGCGTTTTCAATAACTTTGGCTTTGCCGTTTTCCAGCACGGAGACGCAGGAGTTGGTAGTCCCCAGGTCGATACCGATAATTTTGCCCATGTTCACTCTCCCGAAACTTTGGATTTTGTTGCCGCAGCAGTGGTGGCTGACTGCGGTAGCACTTAAACGCTTGACTTCTAAATGGGGGCCTTGCGGCTAATTTCAAGCCTGCTCGTCAATCGAAGGCGAAACCGGTGCCGGCGCCTTGCTGACCACGACCATCGCCGGGCGCAGCAGGCGACCATTGAGCTGGTAGCCCTTCTGGAAAACCTTCAACACGCTGTTCGGCTCGACGTCGGCACTTTCCTGCATGGCCATCGCCTGATGGTGAACGGCGTTGAACGGCTCGCCATGCGGATCGATCGCTTCAAGCTGGTAGCGCTTGAGGGTGTCGTGGAACATTTTCAGGGTCAGCTCGATGCCTTCGCGCATCGGGCGGATGCTTTCGTCGTCCGGGCTCGACAGCTCAAGGCCGCGCTCCAGGCTGTCGACGATCGGCAGCAGGTCGCTGGCAAATTTCTCAAGGGCAAACTTGTGCGCCTTCTCGACGTCCTGCTCGGCACGGCGGCGAACGTTCTGCAGATCGGCAGCAACACGCAGAGACTGATCCTGCGCGGCGGCCAATTGCTCTTCGAGCACTTGCACACGGGTCGCCAGGTCGTCACCCGAACCTTCGGGCGCCTGATTGGCTTCTGGGTTTTGCGTATCTACTGTCTGTTCGTCAGCCATAGAATTCTCCTTTCAATTTCGTCCGCGAGCCTGACTCGCGCTTCTGCCCCGATATATGGGGCCGCAAAATCAGGCTTCAAGGGCTGAAAACCATTGTCCCTACAAAAAAGTGCTGAATACTCATTCTTGAATGCGCTAAGAAAACTTTTCGATCAAGCAAATCGAGCTAAGGGCGGGCATTGTCAGGCCTGAACAAAACACTGTATAAATAACCAGACCTCAAGCCTGGGAGCTGCCTTTATGCTGGTGCACCTGTCCGTACATAACTACGCCATCGTTGAACATCTCGATCTCGAACTTGATCGCGGGATGAGCGTGATCACAGGGGAAACCGGCGCCGGCAAGTCGATCATGCTCGATGCCCTGGGCCTCACCCTGGGTGATCGCGCCGACAGCGGCGTGGTTCGCCCGGGCGCTGATAAAGCCGACATTCTTGCCACCTTCGATCTTGCTGATATCCCCGAAGCCAGCGCCTGGCTTGCCGAGCGCGATCTGGAAAACGACGGGCCGTGCATCCTGCGCCGGGTCATCACCTCGGAAGGTCGTTCGCGCGGTTATATCAACGGCACGCCCTGCCCGCTTGGCGACCTCAAAGCCCTCGGCGAGCTGCTGATCGATATCCACAGCCAACACGAACATCAATCGCTGCTGAAAACCGACACCCATCGCCGCCTGCTCGACGAATACGCCGGCGCGACCGATCTGGCGCGTCAGGTGCAACTGGCCGCACAGCGCTGGCGCCAGACTCGCCAGGAACTGGAGCGCCTTTCCAACTCCGGCGACGAACAGCGCGCACGTCATCAACTGCTCAGCTATCAGCTCGAAGAACTGGAAAACCTCGGTCTCGGCGAAAACGAACTGGAACAGCTGGAGCAGGAACACAAGAACCTGACCAACGCCGAAACCCTGCTGGGCATTTGTCGGCAAGTGGTCGAGCAGTGCAGCGAAAGCGATTCCGGCAATGTCCTGAATGCGCTGACCGCCAGCCTCAATCGTCTGTCCAGTGTGAACAGCTCGGTGGGTGCGCTGGGTGAAGCCAGCAGTTTGCTGACCAGTGCACAGATTCAGGTAGAAGAAGCAGTCGGCGAGCTCAATCGCTTCCTCGACAACTTCGATGCCGACCCGGCTCGCCTGCAATACCTGGAAGAGCGCCTCGACGCGATCTACACCCTGGCGCGCAAACACCGTATTCAGCCGACCGAAGTCGGCGAGATGCAGCAAAAGCTGCTCGATGAAATCGAAACCCTCAACGCCAACGATGAATCCATCGAGCGCCTGGGTGAAGAACTGGCGTCCTATGCCCGCCACTATCAAGAGAAAGCGCGCGAGCTGAGCGACCTTCGTCATCAAGCGGCCGGCAGCCTCGCCAGTGCGGTGGAGCAGGAAATCCAGCGCCTGGGCATGCCTGGCGGCCGATTCACCATCGAACTGAAAGCCAACAGCAGCGACGAGTTGCTGCCGAATGGTCTGGAACAGGTCGAACTGCTGGTCAGCGCCAACCCCGGTCAACCGCTCAAGGCGCTGGCAAAAGTTGCCTCCGGTGGTGAGCTGTCGCGGATCAGTCTGGCGATTCAGGTCATTACCGCCCAGACCTCCCGCGTGCCGACCCTGGTGTTCGACGAAGTGGACGTAGGTATTGGCGGCCCGACTGCCGAGATTGTCGGCCAGTTACTGCGCCGTCTCGGTGATCGCGGCCAGGTCCTGACCGTGACGCACTTGCCGCAAGTGGCGGCGCAAGGGCATCAGCATCTGTTCGTGCACAAGGTTCGCGACGAGAAGGCGACTCACACCGCTGTCGCCAAGCTCACAAAGAACGAGCGCATCGAAGAAGTCGCGCGCATGCTCGGCGGCATCGATCTGACCAAGGAATCCCTGGCTCACGCGAAAAAAATGGTGGTGACCGCCAAGGCGTAACAAGTAACAAATAGTAGAAAGCACGAAGGCGACCCTTGGGTCGCCTTCGTTCGTTTCGCGAATGTGAAATTCGCGCGACATGCTTACTTTTTCTTGCGTACGTACAGCACCAGGTTGTGATCAACCATCTCGAAGCCATGCTTCTCGACGATCGATTTCTGAAGCTTTTCGATTTCTTCGTCGAAGAATTCGATCACTTCACCCGATTCCACGTTGACCATATGGTCGTGGTGGCCACCGTCAGCCAGTTCGAAGACCGCGTGGCCGCCGTCGAAGTTGTGGCGGACCACGAGGCCGGCCGCTTCGAACTGGGTCAGTACACGGTAAACCGTGGCCAGACCGACGTCCTCACCAGCTTCCATCAACGCCTTGTAGACGTCCTCGGCACTCATGTGGCGCTGCTCGGTAGAGTCGAGCATTTGCAGGATCTTGACCCGTGGCAGGGTCACTTTGAGGCCGGCTTTGCGTAGTTCGCTATTTTCAACCATGGTCAGCTTTCTCGCGATGCTGCTTCGCAGCTTCTCTTAATGCGGGTATGATCGGCGTTTACGTTGTCCCAGCCAAGATAGTGGAAGTCGCCCACCGATGCAAAACACCAAGCTCTTGCTAACCAGTTTCACCTTTGTGGGACTGCTCGCACTCGCCGGTTGTTCATTCCCCGGGGTTTACAAAATCGACATCCAGCAGGGCAATGTCGTCACGCAGGACATGATAGACCAGTTACGCCCGGGAATGACCCGGCCGCAAGTACGGTTTATCATGGGCAACCCTCTGCTTGCCGACACGTTCCATGCCGATCGCTGGGATTATCTGTACAGCCTGCAACCGGGTGGCGGTGAACGCCAGCAGGAACGAATCAGCGTTATCTTCAACTCCAACGACCAGCTTGTCAGCCTGTCCGGTGACTTCATGCCCGGCGTGAGCCGTGATGAAGCCATTCTCGGCAAGGACAGCGGCACGACCGTGACCGCGCCTGCTGAAAACGCCGACAAGCCAGAAGCTGAAAAACCAGCCAAACCAGGCTCCTTGCTGGATCAGATCCAGAAGGACGTCGATGGTGTGGAAACCGTACCGGTTCCGACACCAGAGCCGCTGGACACCTCGCCGCAGTAATAGGCGAGACAATAAAAAAACCCGGACATTCCGGGTTTTTTATTGCCTGCCGTTTGGTCTGATCAAGAATTGCGTGCTTTGGCCTCGGCAGCCTTGGCCGCGCGCAAGCGTCGAACTTCTTTGGGATCAGCCAGCAGCGGTCGATAAATTTCGATCCGGTCGCCCGCCTGAACAGGGCGAGAATCCGCGTCAGCCACGACCTTGCCAAAAATCCCCAGCGGGCACTGCGCCAGATTCAACTCAGGAAACTCTGCCGCGATGCCCGATTCGTGCACCGCCGCCCGAACGCTGACGCCTTCAGCGACGCTGATCGTATGCAGAACCTGGCGATCAACCGCCGCGTACACGACTTCTATCTCGATCACCGGCTTAACCATGCATCTGCTTGGCGCGCTGGCAGAAAGCATCCACCAGTTGGTTTGCCGCCTGATTGAACAGCGGGCCCAACGTAGCGCGCACCAACGGCCCGGCATAATCGAACGACAGATCCAGACTGATCTTGCAGGCCTTTTCGTTCAGCGCCTTGAATACCCAGATGCCGTGCAACTGAGTGAACGGGCCTTCTTCGAGATTCATCTCGATCGACTGCCCCGGCACCAGCGTATTGCGCGTGACGAAATGCTGACTGAGGCCGCCCTTCGCTACGCCGACACTGGCGCGCATGTGTTCCGGGGAGCTTTCCAGCACTTCAGCCTCCGAGCACCACGGCAGAAACTCCGGGTACCGCGCGACGTCGTTGACCAGGTCGTAGAGAAACTGCGCCGGGTACGGCAGGAGCGCGGATCGTTGGATATGTGTCGTCATGTAAGCGTTACTTCCAGAGCTGAGCGGCAAAGACTACAAGAATGCCGATAGGCGCCACGTAGCGCATCAAGAACAGGGACAGGGCAAACAGAACCGGGTTACGGATGGACAATTCATCCCGCACCGCTTCACGCCCCATCACCCATCCCGCGAACAGCACGAAACACAAGCCACCGAGGGGCAACATGATCCGCGAGGTGAAGAAATCGATCACGCCGAAGAAGTCGAGACCGCTCTGCGCACCCCATTGATAGAGGCTGAACGCCCCGCCTTCGTTCACGAAAAACTTGGCTTCCTTCCAGATATTGAAAGAAAACACCGTGCCCAGACCAACGAACCAGCAGGTGAACGCAAGCCAGAACGTCACCCAGATGCGGCTGATTTTAGTGCGTTCAACCAGGTAAGCCACCATCGGTTCGAGTAGCGAAATAGCCGAACTCCAGGCTGCCACCGCGACCAGCACAAAGAACACCACGCCCATCAACTGGCCGAAAAAGACGTTACCAAAAGCAAACGGCAGGCTGACGAACATCAGCCCCGGGCCTTCGCTTGGGTTCAAGCCAGCAGCAAATACAATTGGAAACAATGCCAGACCGGCCACCAGCGATACGAAAGTATCCAACAGCGCAACGCCGACCACCGTGCCCGACAACGAGGTGTTCTTCGGCATGTAGGCGCCGTAGATCATGATGGAGCCGACGCCGACGCTCAGCGAAAAGAACGCGTGCCCCATCGCCGGCAGCAGACCGTCGAGGACTTTTTCCGGGTGGAAGTCGAACATGAAATGTACGCCCTCCATGAAATGCCCGGTGGTCATGCTGTAGCCCAGCAGCACCAGAATCATCACGAACAGCAGCGGCATCATGATTCGCAGGCTGCGCTCAAGCCCGGCGACCACGCCTTTGGCGATCACGAAGGCCGACAGCAGCATGAAAATCGTGTGCCAAAGTGTCAGGCGCCATGGATTGGAGATGACATTGCCGAAATAGGCGCCGACCTGATCGGCCGTCGCGCCCTGGAAATCACCACGGCCCATGTCGACGATGTAATCCAGCGACCAGCCGCCGACCACACTGTAGAAAGACAGAATCAGCAGGGCCGTGATCATCCCGGCGAACGCGCCCCACGACCATTTCGCCGAGTGTCCGGCTTCCTGTGCCAGCACCTTCAGGGCATTCGCCGGACTTTGCCGGGCGCGCCGGCCGATCAGGGTTTCCGCGAGCATGACCGGGACACCGATGAGCGCAATACACGCCAGGAACATCAGCACGAAAGCGCCGCCGCCGTAGACCCCGACCATGTAGGGGAACTTCCAGATACTACCCAGTCCCACGGCCGAACCGGTCGCGGCGAGTATGAATACCCAGCGGCTAGCCCAACTGCCGTGGACAGAAACCTTGTCTGTCGACATCGTTTATCACGCCCAAGCGTTAGAAAAAGAGGCCGCATTGTCCGGGATTCACTCAACCTGCTCAAGCACGCAGCAACACCGTAGCCGACAGCCGAACAACTCCATATAATGCCGCCCCTATGGCTAAACAGAAGAAACACCCAACAGGGACCATCGCGCAGAACAAAAAGGCGCGACACGATTACTTCATCGAGCACAAGTTCGAGGCTGGTCTGGTCCTGGCCGGCTGGGAAGTAAAAAGTCTGCGGGCGAGCAAGTTGCAGCTGGTCGACAGCTACGTGCTGCTCAAGGACGGCGAAGCATGGTTGCTCGGCAGCCACATCACGCCGTTGATGACCGCAAGCACCCACGTCATCGCCGACCCGGTGCGCACACGCAAACTGCTGCTCAACCGCCGCGAGCTGGACAAGCTTGCCGCCGCCGTGCAGCAAAAGGGTTACGCCTGCGTCTGCCTGTCCTGGTACTGGAGCAAGCACATGGTCAAGTGCGAAATCGCTCTGGGCAAGGGCAAGAAGGAATACGACAAGCGCGACACCGAGCGCGAGCGCGATGCCGGGCGTGAATTGCAGCGTGCGGTGCGCAACAAGGGCAAGGAAGATTAGTTTTCCACCCTGATCGTTCCCACGCTCTGCGTGGGAAGGCATCCCGTGACGCTCCGCGTCACAACGCGGATGCAGAGCGTCCATTGCTGTATTCCCACGCAGAGCGTGGGAACGATCGTTTGCAGAACTAACGGACTACATCCCCTTGCGCCGCTCCGCCCGAGCCATGCGCTGCACCTCCTGACGTACCTCTTCCAGCACTTCCTGCACATACAGAATATGTCGGCTGGACACTTCCCGCGCCTGCTCGGCACGCCCTTCGATAATCGCCAGATACAATTCCCGATGCTGCGAGATCAGCATGTCGCGGGTTTCCGTACGCTGTTTGTACATGCCGCCGATGTTGGTCACAACGTTGCGCTTGAGCAGATCGAACAAGCCGCGAATCGTATGCAGCAACACCGCGTTATGGCTGGCCTCGGCAATCGCCAGATGAAACTTCGCATCCGCCGCGCCCTCTTCCGCCCGGCTGACTTCTTCATGGCGCGAGTAGCAATCCTGCAGCTCTTCGAACGCAGCGGTCAGGCGCTCGCGATCAACATCGGTGGCGCGCAATGCGGCGTAGTAGGCGCACGATGCCTCCAGGGTGTGCCGGAATTCGAGCAAATCACGTTGCGCTTCGGGATTGCTTTCAAGCAATTGCAGCAGCGGATCGCTGAACGTCGAACCCAGGCCTTCCACCACATAATTGCCGCCGCCCTGGCGACTGACCAACAAACCTTTGGCCGCCAGTTTCTGAATCGCCTCGCGCAACGACGGGCGTGATACGCCAAATTGTTCGGCCAGCGTGCGCTCGGCCGGCAACCGCTCGCCCGACTTCAGCGTGCCCTCAAGGATCATCCCTTCGAGGCGCTCGACAATATCGTCAGACAAACGGCGCTGACGTATCTGATCAAAGCCCATAACTCATTTCTCCACGATCCCGACCGCTCGCCGGGGTGTCTATTCTGGCCTATCCGCGCGCCGCCGACACCTGCCAGACGCCACTTCGCCAAAGCGGATCAGTTGCGCTCTGCACCGCATCTTCGACGAAAGTTTCAGAGCGGCAAATTGACACACCGCCACCAAGGCTTTTACCCTAGCCGACAGCGCTTGTAAATTGGTCTTACCAGTTATCCAAGATTGCTCACAGTGCCTGACCAACAACAATTAGGGGCCACCCCACTATGCAAACCTGGCAACAGCTCTACAGCCCGCTCGGCAGTCTTGGCGTCTCCGCTCTCGCGGCCGTCATTCCCATCGTGTTCTTCTTTCTCGCCCTGGCGGTGTTCCGCCTCAAAGGCCATGTGGCCGGCAGCATCACCCTCGCGCTTTCGATTGCCGTGGCGATTTTCGCCTTCCAGATGCCAGTGGACATGGCCTTCGCTGCCGCTGGTTACGGTTTCGCCTATGGCCTGTGGCCGATTGCCTGGATCATTGTCGCGGCGGTGTTCCTCTACAAACTGACGGTGAAAAGCGGTCAGTTCGAGGTCATCCGCAGCTCGGTCCTTTCGATCACCGATGACCAGCGATTGCAGGTGTTGCTGATCGGTTTCTGCTTCGGCGCCTTTCTGGAAGGTGCCGCCGGTTTCGGCGCGCCGGTCGCGATTACTGCCGCACTTCTTGTAGGACTGGGCTTCAACCCGCTGTACGCCGCCGGCCTGTGCCTGATCGCCAACACCGCGCCGGTAGCGTTCGGCGCGCTGGGGATTCCGATCATCGTGGCGGGCCAGGTCACTGGCATCGACGCCTTCAAGATCGGCGCCATGACCGGTCGCCAGCTGCCACTGCTGTCGCTGTTCGTGCCGTTCTGGCTGGTGTTCATGATGGACGGCCTGCGCGGCGTGCGCGAAACCTGGCCCGCCGCGCTGGTGGCAGGCTTGAGTTTCGCCATCACCCAATACTTCACTTCCAACTTCATCGGCCCGGAACTGCCGGACATCACTTCGGCGCTGGCCAGCCTGATTTCCCTGACCCTGTTCCTCAAGGTCTGGCAACCGCGCCGTGCCGCCGGCCAGCACATCGTTGGCGCTGTATCCGCTTCAGTGGTCAGCGCCAGCGTCGGCGGTTTCGGCCAGAAGCGCACCACCGAGGCTTCGCCCTACAGCCTCGGGGAAATTTTCAAGGCGTGGTCGCCGTTCCTGATCCTCACTGTGCTGGTGACGATCTGGACGCTGAAGCCTTTCAAAGCCATGTTCGCTGCCGGCGGCTCGATGTACAGCTGGGTGTTCAACTTCGCGATTCCGCACCTTGATCAACTGGTGATCAAGACTGCGCCGATCGTGGCCAATCCGACCGCGATTCCAGCGGTGTTCAAACTTGACCCGATTTCCGCCACCGGCACGGCGATTTTCTTCTCCGCGCTGATTTCGATGCTGGTGCTGAAGATCAATTTTAAAACTGGTCTGACCACTTTGAAAGAGACCTTCTACGAACTGCGCTGGCCAATCCTGTCGATCGGCATGGTGCTGGCGTTCGCCTTTGTCACCAACTACTCCGGCATGTCCTCGACCATGGCCCTGGTGCTGGCGGGTACTGGCGCCGCGTTCCCGTTCTTCTCGCCGTTCCTCGGTTGGCTGGGCGTGTTCCTCACCGGTTCGGATACTTCGTCGAACGCGCTGTTCAGTTCGTTGCAAGCGACCACCGCACACCAGATCGGCGTCAACGACACTTTGCTGGTGGCGGCCAATACCAGCGGCGGCGTGACCGGCAAGATGATCTCGCCGCAATCGATCGCCGTGGCCTGCGCCGCGACCGGTCTGGTCGGCAAGGAATCGGATCTGTTCCGCTTCACCCTCAAGCACAGCCTATTCTTTGCAACGATCGTCGGTTTGATCACCTTGGCTCAGGCCTACTGGTTCACCGGCATGCTGGTGCACTAAACCTACAAGACGCCTACAAGAAAGACGGAAATAACCGACGCCGGCCCGTGATCCGGCGTCAGCAATTCACCACCGGGTCTGTAAGGCTGCTGAAAGCAATGCGCTTTATATTCGGCAGCCGCAGCAGACGGATAACCGGGCCCACCCGGAGACACGCCTGATGAGCGAGCTTTTTTACAACGCTGTGCCGAACGCGACCCGCGTGGCACCGCCACTGCCCGAACCTCGGCAATACCCCAGCGAGAAACCGTCGCGGGTCTACCTGTTCGGCACGTGTGTGGTCGACCTGTTCTACCCCGAAGCCGGGATGGACGCGATCCATCTGCTGGAGCGCGAAGGGATCCGGGTCGAGTATCCGCAAGGGCAGAGCTGCTGCGGCCAACCGGCCTACACCTCGGGTTACACCGAGCAGGCGCGGACGGTAGCGCGCTCGCAATTGGCGTTGTTTGCCGGGGACTATCCGGTGGTGGTTCCCTCGGGTTCCTGCGCCGGCATGCTGCGCGAGCATTACGCCGACTTGTTCAAGGACGAGCCGGAAACGTTGAAACAGGTGCAGGCCCTTGCGGCTCGCACTTACGAACTGGCCGAGTTTCTGCTGTTCGTCTGCAAGGTGCAGCTCAAGGACAGCGGCGAACCGGTGAAAGTCGCGCTGCACACCTCGTGTTCGGCACGCCGCGAAATGAACACCCACCTGCACGGCCGCGAGTTGTTGGCGCAGTTGAGCAATGTGGAACGGGTCAATCACGACCACGAAAGCGAATGCTGTGGCTTCGGTGGGACATTCAGCGTCCGTATGCCAGATATTTCCGGCGCGATGGTGGCTGACAAGACCCGCGCGCTGAAGGAGTCCGGCGCGCACAAGGTACTGAGTGCCGACTGCGGCTGTTTGATGAACATCAACGGCGCGCTGGAGAAACAGCAGCAAGCGTTACGCGGGCAACATCTGGCGAGCTTCCTCTGGCAGCGAACCGGAGGTGCGCAATGAGCACCTCAACGATTATTCCTACGGTCGCCGTAGAAGAAGATTTCCGCACCCGGGCACACAATGCCCTGGGTGATCAGCAGCTGCGGAACAACTTCCGCACTGCCATGGATTCACTGATGACCAAGCGGGCAGCGGCTTTCAGCGATGCCCACGAAAGAGAACACTTGCGCGCACTGGGCAATTCGATCAAGGCCCGCGCGCTGTCCAAGTTGCCCGACCTGCTCGAGCAACTGGAACAGAACCTGACCCGCAACGGTGTGACAGTGCACTGGGCGGAAACGGTGGACGAGGCCAATGGCATCGTCTTATCGATCATCCGCGCTCACGAGGCGCGGCAAGTGATCAAGGGCAAATCGATGGTCAGCGAAGAGATGGAGATGAACCATTTCCTCGAGGCTCGGGACATTGAATGTCTGGAGTCCGACATGGGGGAGTACATCGTCCAGCTCGACCACGAGAAGCCTTCACACATCATTATGCCGGCGATCCACAAGAATGCCGGTCAGGTCGCGTCCTTGTTCCACGACAAACTTGGCGTGGAATACACCAAGGACGTTGACCAACTCATTCAGATCGGTCGCAGGGTCCTGCGGCAGAAATTCTTCGAAGCCGACATCGGCGTCTCCGGCGTCAACTTCGCCGTCGCCGAAACCGGCACCCTGCTGCTGGTGGAAAACGAAGGCAACGGGCGCATGACCACAACCGTGCCGCCGGTGCATATCGCGGTCACCGGCATCGAAAAAGTCGTGGAAAACCTGCGCGACGTGGTGCCGCTGCTGTCACTGTTGACGCGCTCGGCGCTGGGCATTCCGATCACCACTTACGTCAACATGATCTCTGGCCCGCGCAAGGAACATGAACTCGACGGCCCGCAGGAAGTGCATCTGGTGTTGCTCGACAACGGTCGCAGCCAGGCCTTCGCCGACAGTGAATTGCGCCAGACCCTGAACTGCATCCGCTGCGGCGCCTGCATGAATCACTGCCCGGTGTACACCCGAGTGGGCGGCCACACTTATGGCGAGGTCTATCCGGGGCCGATCGGCAAAATCATCACCCCGCACATGGTCGGTCTGGCCAAGGTTCCGGACCACCCGAGCGCGTCATCATTGTGCGGCGCCTGCGGTGAAGTCTGCCCGGTGAAGATACCGATCCCGGCCATCCTGCGCCGTCTGCGTGAGGAAAACGTCAAAGCTCCGGACGCGCCGAATCAGGTGATGCGCGGTCAGGGCAGCAAATATTCGCGCAAGGAGCGCTTCATCTGGAACGCCTGGGCCAGACTCAACAGCTCGCCGACGCTGTACCGCTTGTTCGCTTTTTTCGCCACGCGCCTGCGCGCCCTTACGCCGAGCAATGTCGGCCCATGGACGCAAAACCACAGCGCACCAAAACCGGCCGCGCGTTCGCTGCATGACATGGCCCGCGAGCATCTGGCCAAACAGGGAGAGCGTCGATGAGCGCCAAGCAAAATATCCTCGGCAAGCTGCGGAAAAGTCTGACCGGCACCACGCCAATTGCCGACAACTTCGATGTCGATCTGGTCACCCAGCCCTACACCTACAGCGCCGAGCAACGCATCCCGCAACTGCGCAAACTGATGGAGGCGGTGCACACCGAAATCCACCTGACCTCGGGCGCCGAGTGGCCGGCATTACTGGCGCAACTGCTGCGCGACCGCCAATTGCCGAGCCTGCTGATCGCACCGACCACACCGCACGGACAACGCATCGCACAGCACTGGGCGAACAATCCCGAGCTGCCAGAACTGAAGTCCTACGACCGGCCCATGGAAGAGTGGAAAGCCGAGCTGTTCAACGACACCCCGGCCAGCCTCACTGGCACCCTCGGTGCGATCGCCGCGACCGGCAGCCTGATCATCTGGCCTACCCGTGAGGAACCGCGCTTGATGAGCCTGGTGCCGCCGGTGCATTTCGCCCTGCTCAAGGCCAGCGAAATCCGCGACAACTTCTATCAAGTGCAACAAGAATTCGAATGGGCGCAAGGCATGCCGACCAACGCGCTGCTGGTCTCCGGCCCGTCGAAAACCGCCGATATTGAACAGGTGCTGGCGTATGGCGCGCATGGCCCGAAAGATCTGGTCGTGCTGATTCTGGAGGATCAATGAGTCTTCCTGCTGCTTTCCTGCGTGATGCCGAGCAACTGATTCCAGCAGACCGGCGTTTCGACGACCCGCTGTCGACCCTGGCCTTCGGCACCGACGCCAGTTTCTATCGACTGATTCCGAAACTGGTGATCCGCGTCGAGTCTGAAGACGAAGTCGTGGCGCTGCTGCAACTGGCCCAGCGCGAAAAGGTGCCGGTCACCTTCCGCGCCGCCGGCACCAGCCTGTCCGGGCAGGCGATCAGCGACTCGGTGCTGATCGTGCTTGGAGATAACTGGAACGCCCGCGAGATTCGCGGCCAAGGCACGCAGATCCGCCTGCAACCAGGGGTGATCGGCGCGCAGGCCAATGCCTGGCTGGCACCGTTCGGGCGCAAGATCGGCCCGGACCCGGCGTCGATCAATGCCTGCAAGATCGGCGGCATCGTCGCCAACAACGCCAGCGGCATGTGCTGTGGTACTGCGCAGAATACCTATCACACCTTGGCCGGGATTCGCTTGGTGCTGGCCGACGGCACGCGCCTCGACAGCGAAGACCCTGCCAGCGTCGCGGCATTTCGCTCCAGCCACGGCGACCTGCTCGAACGCTTGGCGACATTAGGCCGCGAGACCCGCGCCAACACCGAACTGGCCGCAAGAATTCGCCACAAATACCGTCTGAAAAATACCACCGGCCTGTCGCTCAATGCCCTGGTGGATTTCGACGAGCCTGTGGATATCCTGAGCCACCTGCTGGTCGGCTCCGAAGGCACGCTCGGCTTCATCAGCGCGGTGACTTACGACACCGTCATCGATCACCCGAACAAGGCCTCGGCGCTGATCGTGTTCCCCGATGTCGAAACCTGCTGCAACGCGGTCACCGTGCTGAAAAGCCAACCGGTATCCGCCGTGGAACTGCTCGACCGACGCAGTCTGCGCTCGGTGCAAGACAAAAAAGGCATGCCCGCTTTCGTACAGCAGCTGTCGGAAAATGCCTGCGCGCTGCTCATCGAATCCCGCGCGGCTTCGTCAACATTGCTGCAGGAACAACTGGCGCAAATCATGGCGTCCCTGCGCGATTTCCCCGTCGAGAAGCACGTCGACTTCACTGAAGACCCGGTGGAAAACGCCCGCCTCTGGGCCATCCGCAAAGACACCTTCCCCGCCGTCGGCGCCGTGCGCAAAACCGGCACCACGGTAATCATCGAAGACGTGACCTTCCCGGTCGAACAACTGGCGGTCGGCGTCAATCGCCTGATCGAGCTGTTCGACAAACATGCCTACGACGAAGCGATCCTTTTCGGACACGCACTGGAAGGCAATCTGCACTTCGTCTTCACCCAAGGCTTCAACAGCCTGGAAGAAATCGCACGCTACCAAGCGTTCATGGACGATGTCGCGCAACTGGTCGCCGTGGAGTTCGGCGGCTCGCTGAAGGCCGAACACGGCACCGGCCGCAACATGGCGCCGTTCGTGGAGCTGGAATGGGGCAGCGACGCCTATCAACTGATGTGGCAGCTCAAACGCCTGCTCGACCCCAACGGCATTCTCAATCCGGACGTGGTGCTCAGCGAAGATCCGCAGATCCACCTCAAGCACCTGAAACCGCTGCCGGCGGCGGACGAGATTGTGGATAAGTGCATCGAGTGCGGTTTTTGCGAACCGGTCTGCCCATCGAAAGGCCTGACCCTGAGCCCGCGCCAGCGCATCGTCATCTGGCGTGATATCCAGGCGAAAAAGCGCGCCGGCGTCGACACCACCGAACTGGAAAAAGCCTTCGACTACCAAGGCATCGACACCTGCGCCGCGACCGGTCTGTGCGCGCAACGCTGCCCTGTAGGCATCAACACCGGCGAACTGGTGAAAAAGCTCCGTGGCCGACACGCCACGCATCAGAAAACCGCTGACTGGATCGAAGGAAATTTCGGCAAGACCCTGCAAGGCGCGCGCTTCACCCTGCACGTCGCCAACGGCGCGCGGATGATGCTCGGGGCGCCGCGTCTGGCGAAGTTGTCGGCGACGCTGACGCGCTTGTCCAAAGGCCAGGTGCCGCTGTGGACCAACGCCATGCCCCAACCGGAAAAAGCCATTCGCTTCAGCCCGAGCGTTTCGGACGAGCGCCCGCGTGTGGTCTATCTGGCAGCTTGCGTCTCGCGGGTCATGGGTCCGGCGGCGGGCGACAAAGAACAGATGTCGCTGTACGACAAAACCCGTGGCCTGCTGGAAAAGGCCGGTTACCAGGTAGTCTTTCCCGACAATCAGGACAACCTCTGCTGCGGCCAGCCATTCGCCTCCAAAGGCTACGCCGAACAGGCCGAGCACAAGCGCCAGGAACTGATCAGCGCCCTGCTCCACGCCAGTCGCGGCGGCCTCGATCCGATCTATTGCGACACCAGCCCGTGTACGTTACGGCTGGTTCAGGACATCGGCGAAACACGACTGGATCTGTACGATCCGGTGCGCTTCATCCGTACGCATTTGCTGGATCGTCTGGACTTCACACCCCAGGAAGCGCCGATTGCCGTGCACGTGACCTGCAGCACTCAACACTTGGGCGAAAGCCAGGCGCTGATCGATCTGGCGCGCAAATGCAGCAACACCGTGGTGATTCCTGAAGGCATACATTGCTGCGGATTTGCCGGCGACAAAGGCTTCACCACACCGGAGCTGAACAGCCATTCGCTGCGTACGCTCAAGGACGCCGTGCAGCACTGCAGCGAGGGAATATCCACCAGCCGCACCTGCGAAATCGGCCTGACCCAACACGGTGGCATCGACTACCACGGGCTGGTTTATCTGGTGGATCGGGTGACACAGGCCAAAGTCTGCTGAACAAAAATCAGAACCCTTGAGCGAGGCGGTAGTCCACTGCACATGCCCCGGACCATTCGGGGCCTGTTCAACGGTCAGCGAAGTCTGAACCCTCAGTTCAAGGAGATACACATGAACCGCTCTGTAATGTTAGGTCTGTTTGTCACTGCCTCGATGATGGCGTCCACTTCGTTCGCCGCTGAAAAACCCGCCGATTTGTGCGATGCCAATCTGCAGAGAATCGATAGCGCCAAGACTCAATACCAGACGTCACCGGATCTGAATGCGCGCGTCTCGGCCAGTGTCAGCAAAGCCCGCGCCCTGAAAGCACAAGGCAAGATTGACGACTGCCTCGCTGAAACCCAGCAAACCCTGCTGGACATTCAAAACGCTACCGGTGACACCAAAAAATGATTCATGCGCCGACCTTTTACAGGTCGGCTGCATCGACACCTGGTCGACCGATCTGGCCATTTGACATTCGTTGCAAATAAAACCGAATTCCTGCGCAGCGAAGCGGTCAACCAGACAGGTCCTATACTGACCTCGCTTGTCTTGACCTCGGCATCGCGGCCAGACCGTCCGGCAGCACCGAGCCCCCATCGTTCAAGGAGATACCCATGAAGCATTCTGCAATTGCTGGATTGTTTATCACTGGTGCACTTCTGGCCTCGCCGGTGTTCGCGGCCGACAAAGACCTTTGTGCCGGGAATCTTCAAAGCATCAAAGACTTCGTCACCAGCCAGCCGTCCCTTCCTGAAAGCTCCATGAATAACATCAAGGAAGCACAGGAAAAAGCCACTGCGGCCCAGGCGTCCGGCAACGATAAGGAATGCATCGAGGTTACCAACGGCATCATCAGCAAGATGCAGATCCGTAACCCGACGCGTAACTGATGTCGCGCAGGCCAACCTTCGGGTTGGCCTGCCAAGCGTTTTGACGTACACTGTGCACGCTTGTTGCCCGAACAGATTCACCGGGCAATGAGTTCGGGGCCGTTTAGGATTCGACGCCGGTTGCGAAACTCTAGGTGCATGCCGACTTGGTAACAGAAGTCGTAAATCCACTGTTGCAACTACTTATAGTTGCCAATGACGACCAATACGGTGTTGCTCTCGCTGCTTAATTGCAGCTGACAATGCTCCTGGTACCTTCGGGTCCAGCAATCATCAGGGGATGTCTGTAAACCCGAAATGATTGTCATATAGAACAGAATCGCCGTGCAGTACGTTGTGGACGAAGCGGCTAAAACTTACACAACTCGCCCAAAGCACCCTGCCCGTCGGGTCGCTGAGGGTTAACTTAATAGACACGGCTACGCATGTAGTACCGACAGCGGAGTACTGGCGGACGGGGGTTCAAATCCCCCCGGCTCCACCAACTCTCAACGACAAAGCCCGCCCAGTGCGGGCTTTGTCGCATCTGGGGTTAGTCGAATGGCCGCCCATTTCCTTCACATTCTCAAGCCTGCCGGTGGCTGTGAATGTTCGAAGCGTACTAAGAGGACGCTGGGGGCTGCGGCACCGCTTTGGCTCATCTCCAATTTAACGAAACCAGTTTGGCTGTAAGGCGAGTGCGCTTGTGTGATAGCAAAACCACAGCCATCCCCTTACCATTCCGCGGCTGGCTGGAAGCCTCGCAGAGAAAACCGGTTCGCATGTGGAAACTCAACCTGCACAAGGAAGGCAATAAACCATGAGCTTCATCGAAACGATCCAATCCAAGGAAGTCGATATCTACATATCGGCGTTCTTCACCATCCTCGGCCTGATTCTGGGAGCCATTCTGGATCGGGTACTCAAAGGCGATTCTCCACAATCCGCCAATCAGCCGGGCCATTCGGTAAACCTGACCTTCAATACGGTGGTCAATCCACCGCCGGGCGTAAACGCGGCCAGCACAAGCCAGGATATGACTCCGTTCATCTGCATGCTGCTGCTGGTTGCCGGACTCATTTATCTGTTTTTCAGGGTTGAAATACTCAACCTGCTTTCCTGGGTCACGCTGTTCACTATTTCCCTATGGGCTGGCGGAACCCTGCATAGCCTTTACCGGAGCTTCTTCGCGGGCATTAAGTGGGTCGTTGCGCTTTTGTTTTGCTTGGCATTTTGCGTGGCCGCGACGTATGTCACCGACGAAGCTTTTATGCCCACACAGGCGCCGCCAAATTTCCAGAACGGCCAGCGAATCATCAATGAGCAGGGACTGACGGGGATAAAGGAAAATTTCGTCTTGCTGGATATGCATTGGTTTTTGCTGCACCTGTCGGGCGTGATCCTGCTTATTTACACAAGTCTGCGGATGATGCTTTTTTCAACCTACTTCATCGTTGCGGGCGCACATGCCAATAACAACGGCACTCACGAACCATGGCTTTCCAGAAAAACCCGCAAGTACGCCAATCTGCGCAAAAACATCATCTTCATGCCCATCCTGCTGGTTCTCGCGTACCTGCTGACCTCGGGTCTTGCTTTCGACTGGTTCATCCACACCATGCCAAATCAGGTCAATGCGTTGATGAATACGGTGCTTTATGGGCGCTGATATTTCATCGTGCACTGAAGATCGACTGGCGGGACACCAACCCGGTTGGCAGAAGCGACATGAATTTTTCTTCACTGCGCCCAACCGGGACAGCCTGTAAAGTCCACTCGCTCATTCAAGAAACTACGGTTCGCCCGCGCTCCTAGCGGGCTTTTTTTCGCCTCGGCTTCTCCATATCTTGCCGCTCCCCACCATATGCGCGACTCTGCCAGCAGATCCCTCGCCAAGGAGCGCTCGATGCCGCTGTTATCCCTGCCCTGCCCGCGCCTGACCCTTGCCATCCTCTCCCCCGATCAAGCCGAGCTCGAAAGCGCGTTCTACCAGCGCAACCTCCGCCACCTGGCCCCGTGGTCACCCATCCGCACCACCGACTACTTCTCCACCGCCAACATCCGCCGTCGCCTCGAGATCCAGGCCAGCGCTTTCGAAGCCGGGTTAGCCATGCATTTCGCGCTACTGTCGCCGGACGGTCAGCAGATGATCGGGGCGTGCAATTTCAGCGGGATTATTCGTGGGGCGTTTCAGGCGTGTTATTTGGGTTATCACATTGATGAGGCGCATCAGGGGCAGGGTTTGATGCAGGAGGGGCTGGAGGCGGGGATTGGTTATATGTTCGATGTGCAGAATCTGCATCGGATCATGGCCAATTACATTCCGGGCAATGAGCGCAGTGCGCGTTTGCTTGAGCGTTTGGGTTTCGAGCGCGAGGGCTATGCGAAGGCATATCTGAATATCGCCGGGCGTTGGCAGGATCATGTGCTGACGGCGCTAGTCAATCCGGGGTTCGAGGCGCCGGATCAGCGCTGGTCGCGGCGCCTGGGTTGAGTTGCGCTAAATCTGTCAGACAAAAATCCTTTCAGCTCTCGGGTTTGCGGCCGATACAGACCTGCTAACACCCCTGCTGGCTCAAAAGAACAACAATCTTCCAGCTTAACTGACGACCAAGAAACCCAACGTTTCTGGAGGATTTGCATGAATAGCTGGTTCGGTAACATCAGCGTGAACATGAAACTCGGCCTGGGCTTCGGCCTGGTGCTGGCCCTGACCTGCGTTCTGGCGCTGACCGGCTGGACCAGCCTCGGCGGCCTGATCGACCGCAGCAACTGGATGAGCGACATCACCCAGCTCAACGCTGGCCTGACCAAATTGCGCGTGGTGCGCCTGCAATACATGCTGACCAACGGCGACGAAACCGCCGCGCAGAATGTGCAGACAACCCTGGAAAGTTTCGCCGCTCAGCAGCAGGCGTTGATCAGCAAATTCAAGAGTCCGGAGAACGTCAAACTGCTCAAGCAGCAGGCCGCGACCATCGCTGAATACCAGACCTCGCTGAACAAAATGCGCAACGCCTATCGCACCGGCAACAGCGCGCGCGACACCATGAGCGTCAACGCTCAGAGCGCATACAACCTGATCGAATCGATCAGCCAGCGTGTGCAGCAGTTGGAGTTGAGCGATCAGCGTTTCGAGCAGTTCCAGGCGGTTACTGCGGCCAAGGAAGCGTTCATCCTAGCGCGCTATGAAGTGCGTGGTTACACCGCGACCAGCAACGCCGAGACCGAGCAGAAAGCCGTCGGCCAGATCGACGCGGCCATCGCCAGTCTCAAGCCGCTGAACGCGCAATTTGCCGCGACTCAGCAGGATGCCTTGCGCCAATTGGAAACCGCGCTGAGCAGCTATCGCAGCGCGTTGATGGCGTACAAGAACGCCAACACCGATGCCGTGCAGGCGCGTAAGGAAATGACCGATCAGGGCACCACCATCGTCGCCCTGAGCGAGCAGCTGTATCAGATCCAGCTTGATCGCCGTGACGCTGAAAGCGCTCAGGCGCGCACCTTCCAGTTGATCAGTACGTTGCTGGCGCTGCTGGTTGGCGTGATTGCGGCGGTGATCATCACCCGTCAGATCACCCGGCCGTTGCAGGAAACCCTGGCCGTGGTCGAGCGCATCGCCAGCGGCGACCTGACTCAGAACGTCACCGTCACCCGTCGCGACGAACTCGGCGTGTTGCAGCAAGGGATCGCGCGCATGGGCGTGACCCTGCGTGATTTGATCAGTGGCATCCGCGACGGCGTCACGCAGATTGCCAGCGCCGCCGAAGAGTTGTCGGCCGTAACCGAGCAGACCAGCGCCGGTGTGAACAGCCAGAAGGTCGAGACCGATCAGGTCGCCACTGCCATGCACGAAATGACTGCCACGGTGCAGGAAGTTGCGCGTAATGCTGAGGAAGCGTCGCAAGCTGCCGCTGCGGCGGATGGTGAGGCCCGTGAAGGCGACAAGGTTGTGAATGAGGCCATCGCGCAAATCGAGCGTCTGGCCAGCGAAGTGGTGCGTTCGACCGAAGCGATGAGCGTGCTGCAGCAGGAAAGCGACAAGATCGGCAGCGTCATGGACGTGATCAAGGCTGTTGCCGAACAGACCAACCTGCTCGCGCTCAATGCCGCGATTGAAGCGGCACGTGCCGGTGAAGCCGGGCGTGGGTTTGCCGTGGTGGCCGATGAGGTGCGCGGTTTGGCTCAACGCACGCAGAAATCCACCGAGGAAATCGAAGGTCTGGTCGCCGGTCTGCAGAACGGCACCCAGCAGGTTTCGGCAGTGATGAACAACAGCCGCGCGCTGACCGACAGCAGCGTCGCCCTGACGCGCAAGGCCGGCGCCTCGCTGGAAAACATCACCCGCACGGTGTCGAACATCCAGTCGATGAACCAGCAGATCGCCGCCGCTGCCGAACAGCAAAGCGCCGTGGCCGAAGAGATCAGCCGCAGCATCATCAACGTCCGCGACGTGTCCGAGCAGACCGCAGCGGCGAGTGATGAGACGGCAGCGTCGAGTGTTGAACTGGCGCGGTTGGGTGGTCAGTTGCAGCAGATGGTCAGCCACTTCCGCGTTTGATGTTGGTTTTGCGCTGAGGCTGAAACCGAATCGCGGGCTTGCCCGCGATGGCGGTGGGTCAGTCAAATCGACGTTGCCTGACGCTGCGCCTTCGCGAGCAGGCTCGCTCCCACATCTGGATTTGTGTGGGTCACAGGATTTTGAGCACACCGCAGATCCCTTGTGGGAGCGGGCTTGCCCGCGATGGCGGTGGGTCAATCAAATCGACGTTGCCTGACACTCCGTCTTCGCGAGCAGGCTCGCTCCCACATTGGATTTGTGTGGCTCATCGGATTTTGAGCTCACCGAAAATCCCTGTGGGAGCGGGCTTGCCCGCGATGGCGGTGGGTCAGGTCAGTCTAACCAACGTCGCCTGACACTGCGCCTTCGCGAGCAGGCTCGCTCCCACATTGGATTTGTGTGGCTCGCTGGATTTTGAGCACACCGCAATACCCCTGTGGGAGCGGGCTTGCCCGCGATGGCGGTGGGTCAATCAAATCGACGTTGCCTGACACTGCGCATTCGCGAGCAAGCTCGCTCCCACATTTGGATTTGTGTGCACTCAGATTTTGAGCAGACCGCCGACCTCCTGTGGGAGCGAGCCTGCTCGCGAAAGCGGTGGGTCATTCAGATCATCATTGACTGACACTGCGCATTCGCGAGCAGGCTCGCTCCCACAGGGGTCTAGGGTGTCAGGACTATTCGGGATACCCGGTGATTTTGCGGATGCTTTGATACAGCGGTTTGAGCTGGCGATACATGCGCAAATACACCTCTCTGTACAACTGTTCATAAACCTTCTGCGCCTCAGGCTGCGGTGTGAAAACCGCCCCCACCCGAGTCATCGCCGCAATGGCCGATGGGAAATCCCGATGCAATCCCAACCCCACCGCACAGCAAATCGCCGCCCCCAACCCGGACGCTTCATACACATGCGGACGCTCTGCCGGCAGGCCGAAGATGTTGGCGGTCAGTTGCATGGCGGCGTCGCTTTGCGAGCCGCCGCCGGCGACGCGAAGGCGCTGGATCGAGACCTTTGAGCGCCGTTCGATGTTCTCCATGCCCTGGCGCAGCGCGTAGGCCAGGCCTTCGAGAATGGCCCGGTAGATGTGCGCGCGGGTGTGTACGTCGCCGAAGCCGATCATCGCGCCTTTGGCTTCCACGCCCGGTTCGCGGATGCCCGGTGACCAGTAGGGTTGCAGCATCAGGCCCATCGAGCCCGGTGGCACTTCGTTGACCAGTGCGTCGAACAGTTGCTCCGGCTCGATGCCCTGCTCTTTTGCCTGCTGCATCTCGCGCAGGCCGAATTCGTTCTTGAACCAGCTGACCATCCAGTAGCCGCGATAGATCATCACTTCACAGTTGTACTGATCGGGCACGGCCGAAGGATACGGCGGGATCAGCGGGACGATTTCCAGGTAGCGTGAGCGGGTGCTGGTGATGGTCGCGGTGGTGCCGTAAGACAGGCACACGGTGCGCGCATCGACCACGCCGGAGCCGATCACTTCGCAGGCCTTGTCCGCGCCCGCCGCGATCAGCGGCAGCCCTTCGGGAATGCCAGTGTGCCGGGCGGCTTCGGCTGTGATGTAGCCGAGGGTTTCGCCGGGTTTGTGCAGGGTCGGCAACTGCTCCGGGCGCACCGCCAGTGCTTGCCATTTCCAGTCATGCGGCGCCGCCCATTTCAGCCGTTTGAAGTCGAAGGGCAGATAACCGACGCAGCAGCCGACCGAATCGACGAAGCGTCCGCACAGGCGATGAGTAAGAAAACCCGAGAGCAGCAAAAACTTGTCGGTCGCCGCCCACACTTCGGGCTGATGCCGGGCGATCCAGTTGGCCTCGGCCTGGGCGCGAAAGTAATCCACCGTTGCCTTGGCGCCGACCAGTTTGAACAGCCAGCCCCACGGCCCCTTGATGCCGCCCTCGACCTCGGCCTGACGTTGATCGAGCCAGACAATTGCCGGGCGCAACGGTTTGCCCTTGGCGTCCACGTTGATCACTGTGCCGCGCTGGGTGGTCAGGGATACGCCGGCAATCTGCGCACGGTCGATGCGAGTCTGCTGCCAGAGTTGCTGGCAGGCCTCGCCGAGTTTCGCCCAGTAATATTCCGGGTCCTGCTCGGCCCAACCGGGTTGCGTCGAGTAGTACGCCTGCAGATCGACTTTGCCTTTGCCGAGCAGATTGCCCTGCAGATCGAAGAGCAACGCGCGCACGCTCTGAGTGCCGTTGTCGATCGCTAATAGGTATTTCATGGGGTGATCTCCGGCAAGCCGTGATCGCGCAGCCACAACAATCGATAACGCTGAATTTCCGCTAGCCAGCGCTCATCGTCCCAGGCCAATCGTGGCTGGCAGAGCGTGCGAATCGCGGGAAGATAGTCCTCGCCACCGCGCGGCAGCAACAGGCCCAAACGGGTGCGGCGCAGCAACAAATCATCCAGGTGCAGAATCATTTCCGCCTCGCAGGCGAACGCCAGTTCGGCCCACAACGTATCGCTGGCGCCAACCGTTTCCAGACCGAGTTCACCGAGCAATTGCGCCAGCCTCGGCAGGTCTCGACCGTGACGTCCGGCCAAGCGCCGCCATTGATTGCCGCTCAGTCCCGCAATTGTCAGCGGCGGCACAGCGGCGAACAACTGCGCGCCGTCATCGACAAAAGAACGCCCGAGCATCCCCGCACACGCCTTGAGCACTTCGATCGCTTGCGGGCGAAATGTGGTCAGTTTGCCACCGGCCAACGTCACGCAACCGGGCTCCTGCCACAACACATGTTCGCGGGTTTCGTTGGACGGTTTGTCCTGCTGCGCACCCGCCGCGCTGCCGACCACCGGACGCACGCCTGACCAGGTCGACAGCACATCGTCGACGCCCACTTCGGCGCCGGGAAATTGCTGCTGGCAAGCGGCGAGCAGATAGTCGAGTTCGTCGCTGGATATGCGCGCGCTGTGGTCGAGATCTTCGCGGTGATCGAGGTCCGTGGTGCCGACCACCGTCGCGCCCTCCCACGGAAACACGAAAACCGGGCGCCGATCGCGCTGATGTAGAAAAGTGAACGCATGCGCCACCGGCAAACGCCAGCCCGGCAGCAACAGATGACTGCCGCGCAACGGTCGCAATTGCTTCGCTGACTCAACGGGACGCAAGCGCTCAGCCCAAGCGCCCGTAGCCACGGCCAGCACGCCAGAGCGCAATTGCAGCGTGGCGCCGCCCTCGCCATCTTCGATCTGAACCCCGCACACGCGCCCGCCTTCACGCAGCAGTTGCGTGACCCGCACACCATTGAGCACCACCGCGCCATCGGCCCGAGCCTCGCGCAGTACGCGCATCACCAGCCGCGCATCATCGGTCAGGGCATCGACAAAACAGCTGCCGCCGAGCAGGCCGTTTTCCTTCACCCCCGGGGCGAGAAAACGCAGTTGCTCGGCGTCATGAAAACCATGGTTGCGCCGCCCCGCCAGCGCGTCGTACACCGAGAGCAGGCCGCCCATGACGCGCGGGCCGGGAAAGCCGCCGCGATAGTGCGGCATCATGAAACTCATCGGCTCGACCAGCCCCGGCGCCTCGTCGAGGAGGCGCTGACGCTCGCGCACCGAATCGCGGGTCAGGCGCCACTGGCCCTTGGCGATGTAACGCAAACCGCCGTGGACCATTTTCGATGATCGGCTGGAGGTGCCCCAGGCGAAATCGCGCTGCTCCAGCAGCAGACAACGCCAGCCCCGGCGCGCGGCTTCGCGGACGATTCCGGCACCGCTGATGCCGCCGCCGATGACGATCAGGTCCCAGGTGTCATCCGCCAGCGTCGGCAGAATCTGCTCGCGCCACTGCGCATTCCAGTTCGCCGTCATGGCCGCGACTCTGGCAATAACGTGCCCGGGTTGAGGCGCCCTTCCGGGTCGAAATGTTCACTCAGCGCCTGCAACGTCTGCATCGCCAGCGGGCCTTTTTCCCGCAACAGGTACGGCGCGTGATCCTTGCCGACGCCGTGCTGATGACTGATGGTGCCGTGGTTGTCGACGATGGTCTGGCTGGCCGCGTGTTTGAGCATCCGCCAGCGCGCCAGCGTCGCGGCATAGTCGGCTGCCGGGCGAAACACGTAAGTGGTGTAAATGCTCGATCCTTCGCCGTAAACGTGCGAGAGATGAGTGAACACATGCACGCGCTCGCCCTCGGCGGCCAGGGCATCGCGCAGGCTGTTTTCGATCAGGCTGAGCAAGTGATCGACGTTGCTCCAGTCGGTGGCCGTTTCGAGGGTGTCGACCACGTAACCGGCGTTCCACAGGTTCTCGCGCAGGTAGGGAAAGCGGAAGCGGTTCTGCGCCCACTTCTTGCCCAGCAGGGTGCCGGTGAACACGCCGCCGAAGGCTTTCAGATGCTGGCGCGCGTGTTTCAGTGACAGTGCGTTTTGCTGCCGATTGCCGGTGACGCCGAAGGTCAGCAGGCATTTGCCGGCGCCGGCGCCGCGCAGCTTGAGGTACTTTTCCAGCCAGGCGATCTGCTGCGGATGGCCGGCCAGCGCCAGTTGCGTTTCGGTTTCCACCGCGTTGGACAGACGCAGCATCGACAGCGGTACGCGCGCCTGCGCCAGTTGCCGGATTGCTTGCAGCGCGTGCGGCCAGTCGGGCAGGAACACACCGTAGAAACGTTCGTCCGCCGGCAACGCACTGACCCGCACCTTGACCTCGGAAATGATTCCGAAACGGCCCTCGCAACCGAGCACCATTTCACGCAGATCCGGTCCAGCCGCCGACGCCGGAAACGTCGGAATCTGCAGAGGCCCGGCGAACGTTTCCAGGGTGCCGCCCGCGAACAATTGCTCGATCCGCCCGTAGCGCAACGACTGCTGACCACTGGAACGGCTGGCCACCCAACCGCCCAGGGTCGAGAGCTCCCACGACTGCGGGAAATGCCCCAGCGTGTAGCCGCGCGCGCGCAACTGGCTTTCGACTTGCGGCCCGCTGGCGCCGGGGCCGAATGTCGCCAGCAGGCTCTGTTCGTCGAGATCGGTCAGGCGATTCATCCGCGCCAGCGACACCGTCAGCACCGGCCGCGTGGAGTTTGGCGGATTGATGTGTCCGGCCACCGATGTGCCGCCGCCATAGGGAATCAGGCACAGATCCTGATCATGGGCGAGCGCGAGCAATTGGCGGATCTGCTCGGCGGTTTCGGGAAACGCCACGGCATCGGGATAAGTACCCAACGCGCCTTCGCGCAACGCCAGCCAGTCCGGCAGGCTCTGGCCGCGCGCGTGCAACAGGCGGTCGTGAGTATCGACGCTGTACAAACGATGTGGCACCAGACGCGAGGTCGGCACTTGCGCCAACGCCGCTGCCAGGGTCGCATCGGGCAATGCCCGGCCAGCGCCCAGGCGTTCGTGGAGAAATGTCGCGCCCTGGGCCGGCAGTTCAACCACCGTGCCTGCCTCTCCCCAGCCGTTCCAGCGTCGCATGCGTGTGTCCTTTTTCTGCCGTTGGATCAAGCTTGCATACTAGTCAGCACTGGAGATCTGTCACGGTCGCATCGGGCCATAACCTGTAGCCAATGGCGCCAAACGTCCGGGCATTTACTTTCGCCGGGCAATCCACTTACCTTGCGGCATTCATTCGCTCACGCGCCGTCGATCAAAGGACCGCGACCATGCCATCGCTCGGCTTCACTTCCGTTCCGCCGCTGCTCAAATACCTGCGTCACGCCGAACAGTTGGGCATGGCCATCGAGCCTGCATTGGCGGCGGCCGGGTTGCAGGCGCAGCAGTTGAGCGACAACACCTTGCGCCTGCCGGGCGAGGTTCACGAGCGCTTGCTGGATTATTTCTGCGAGCACTCGGGCGATGGGTTGTTCGGGCTGCATGCGGCGAATTTCGTCCTGCCCAATTCTTGGAGCGTGCTCGGTTACATCACCATGAATTGCGCGACGCTGGGCGATGCGATGAGCCGGATCATGCCGTTCGAAAAACTCGTCGGCGATATGGGCGTCAGCCGCGCGGAGGTGCAGGGCGAGCACGTGCATCTGATCTGGACCTGCCGTTACCAGCGGCCACGGATTCGTCGGCATCTGGTGGAAAACGTGCTCGGTTCGTGGCTGCACTATGCGCGCTGGATCGCCGACACGCAGCTGTCGCCGGCCTGCGTATGGCTGGAGCATGCGCGGCCGGATGAGGTCACGCAGGCGGAGTACGAGGCGTTTTTCGGTTGCCCGGTGCGGTTCGATCAGGCGTATTCGGCGCTGGTGGTGCCGCTGGATTATTTGCAGTTGCCGCTGCGCCAGGCCGATGCGCAATTGCTGCGAACCCTGGAAGAACACGCGATGGGTTTGCTGGCGACGCTGGAAGATGCGTCGCTGGCGCAGCAGGTGAAAAACATCCTGCGCGGTTTGCTCAAGGAGGGCTTGCCGCGCAAGGAGCAAGTGGCGGAGCAGCTCAGCGTCTCGGTGCGCACGTTGCAGCGGCAGTTGCAGCAGGTCGGGACGTCGTATCAGCAGATTCTCGATGAGCTGCGTCAGGAGTTGGCGGAGCACTACTTGCTCAATAGCACGTTGCCGGTTCAGGACATTGCGCAGTATCTGGGTTTTACCGAACCGCGCTCGTTTCATCGCACGTTCAAGAGCTGGCGCGGGATGCCGCCGGGGGAGTTTCGGTTGCGGAATCGGCGGTGATGCTGATGGCCCTATCGCTGGCAAGCCAGCTCCCACAGGTTCGGTGCAAGCCACAGATATAGTGATCAACTCGGACACTGTGGGAGCTGGCTTGCCAGCGATGGCGTCATCGGCAGCGCCGTAAATTTCCGCCATATAAATCGCGCAATAAACACGATTCCCTTCAACTGTTTAAAATCGCCAGACATTCAGCGAAACCACCCACAATTCCTTGCGCCGCTGCCTACGCCTGCGCCAGAATCCGCCGGCTTGTGCGCCCCAGACCTCATCGCTACTGTGATTGCGTCACTGCCTATCAGTGATCGGGTTTAGTAGCCCGGAGTATTTGGGGTGCATCGTTCATCAGACAGTCAGGTCTCGCCTGAGCTTTATGGTGGCTGTGCGCAGGGCGCTCTCGGGCGCGCCGGTTTCCCAGATCCCCGGTCTACTAACCTGCGCACAGCTGCCTCCACTTTCTTTAGTAGGAAAGCGGTGGCCAGCCAAAATGAGGATCTGGATATGTTCAAAGTAACCCCAAACCCGCCCCCCACCGACTCGGCATCCCCCTACGAATCCGCCGAATCGAAGAAATTCCACGAAGCCGCCGACCGCGCCCTCGACCATTACCTCGGCCCATCCAGCGCCGAATTCATGGCCCCGCCCTACAAGTCCAACACGCTGTACATGGCCAATCCCGACGCCGACAACGAATCGCTGTTGGCCGACGCCTGCGAAACACTAGGGTCGGCGACGGTGATGCTCAACGATCAGGCGGGGCTGGTGAACGGCTCGCAACGCAAGACGTTGCAGGGCATTGCGCAGATTGTGATGGTCGCGGAGATGGCGGTGAATCGGGTGCTGGATCGGTTGGTGCCGACTGATTGAGGGTTTTTGAGGAATTTGGTGTGGGCTGGTTTTTGTGGGGTGTCAGGGGTTGCCCCTCACCCCAGCCCTCTCCCAGAGGGAGAGGGGGCCGACCCAGCTGTCTTGCGTTGTCCGTCGACCTGAAAGACCGAGTCGATTATGGATTCGACGCCATGCATTCAATTCGATTATGGATTCAGCACAGAACATTCAGGTCGGCGTAACTCCCGAGCATCCCCCAATCGGTCCCCTCTCCCTCCGGGAGAGGGCTAGGGTGAGGGGCTTTTGATCTCTGGCGCTAAATTCAAAGACTGATCGCATTGGTAAACACCAACCGATTGCCAAACGGATCGGCGATCGTCATGTCCTGACTCCCCCACGGCATCGCCTGAATCTGCGGGTGCGAGAACTTGTAATCCTTGGCCATCAGTTGCTGCTGAAACGCCTCCAGCTCATCGGTCTCGATACGCAGCGCCGAACCCGGGCAGGCATCGCCGTGATGCTCGGACAGATGCAGCACACACTCGCCCCGTGACACCTGCAGATACAGCGGAAAATTCGCTTCGAAGCGATGCTGCCAGTCGATCTTGAAACCGAGAAAATCGACGTAGAACTCGACAGCCTTGGCCTCATCGAAGATCCGCAGGATCGGGGTGGTTTTGCCGAAGCTCATGGGGTGCTCCCTGACTGATTGGCCCCACAGTGTAGACGGGGAGGATGTCAGCAAATCGGCTTGTGGATGGCTTTCTTTAATTGCAATGTGCCATCACTGTGACGCACACCACGAATCCTTAACGAAAGTGGTCGCGCAGGTCGCCCTGTCGCGCAAGAAACCGCCCTGCCCTCGCCCCATTCGCCTGTCCATCGCGATAACTCAACACGCCGTTGACCCAAACCCCGTCAATCCCCTGCGCCGCCCGTTGCGGATCGTTGAAATCGGCCACGTCGCGCACGGTCGCCGGATCGAACAACACCAGATCCGCCCAATGCCCTTCACGAATCTCGCCCCTTTCCTGCAAGGCAAAACGCGCCGCCGACAGGCCGGTCATCTTGTGCACGGCGGTGTGCAGCGGAAACAGGCCGACGTCGCGGCTGAAATGGCCCAGCACCCGTGGGAAAGCGCCCCACAGGCGCGGATGCGGGAACGGGTCTTCGGGCAGTCCGTCAGAACCGACCATCGAAAGCGGATGGGCGAGGATTCTTCTGACGTCGGCCTCGTCCATGCCGTAGTACACCGCGCCCGCCGGTTGCAGACGTTTCGCGGTTTCTTCCAGCGACAGTTTCCATTCGCCTGCGATGTCGATCAGGTCGCGCCCGCTGACTTCCGGGTGCGGGGTCGACCAGGTGATGGTGATGCGATGGGCGTCGGTGACTTGCTTCAAATCCAGGGTCGAGGAACTCGCCGCGTACGGGTAGCAATCGCAGCCGACCGGATGGGTTTTCGCTGCCTCTTCCAGCGCTGCGAGCAATTGCGGACTGCGTCCCCAGTTACCGACGCCGGCGCATTTGAGGTGGGAAATGATCACCGGTGATTGCGCGTGGCGGCCGATCTGAAACGCTTCGTCCATCGCCTCCAGCACCGGGGCGAACTCGCTGCGCAGATGGGTGGTGTACACCGCGCCGAATGCCGTCAGTTCTTCGGTCAGTTGCATGACTTCATCGGTCGAGGCGTTGAAGGCGCTGGCGTAGGCCAGGCCTGTGGATAAACCCAACGCGCCGGCCTCGAGACTGTCGCGCAACTGCGCGCGCATGGCGGTGATTTCGCCGGGTGTCGCAGTGCGGAACAAGTCGTCGAGGTGATTGCTGCGCAGCGCCGTGTGGCCGACCAGCGCGGCGACATTCAGCGTGGGATTGGCCGCTTCGACGGCGGCGCGGTAGTCGCTGAAACGTGGATAAACAAACGCTGCGGCAGTGCCGAGCAGGTTCATCGGGTCCGGCGGATTGCCCTTCAAACTCACTGGCGAAGCGCTGATGCCGCAATTGCCGACAATCACCGTGGTCACGCCCTGGCTGAGCTTGGGCAGCATCTGGGGTTGGCGGATGACCACGGTGTCGTCGTGGGTGTGCACGTCGATGAAACCCGGCGCCAGCACCCGGCCGGCGGCGTCGATTTCTTCGCTGGCGCGGGCGTCGGGCAGATCGCCGATGCGCTCGATGCGGCCATTGAGAATTGCCACGTCTGCCTTATAGCCGGGCGTGTTGCTGCCGTCGATAACCAGCGCGTTGCGGATCAGGGTGTCGTACTGCATGTCAGTCTCCCAGCGGCAGGTGATCGTCGCCGCCACGGTATTCGTCGAGGGCGAGTTTGATTCGCCGCAGACGTTCTTGATTGTCTTCAGGGCTGGCCAGCGCCAGCTCGGTGGCGAGCACGTCGATGGCCAGCAGCATGCCGTAGCGCGCCGCCGTCGGTTTGTAGATGAACGAGGTTTCCGCGCCTTGCAGCGGCAGCACGACGTCGGCCAGTTCGGCCAGCGGTGAATCGCCGCGAGTGATGGCGAGGATGCGCGCGCCGTAGTTGCGCGCCAGCTCCACGGTTTCCAAAAGCTCCGGGGTGATGCCGGTCAGCGAGCAGGCGATCAGCACTTGCTCGGCGTTCAAACTGGCGGCGGTGACGCGCATCATCACCGCGTCGTGGCACACCGCAATCGGGTAACCGAGGCGCACCAGACGCACCTGCAATTCATCGCTGCACAGGGTTGAGCAACCGCCCATGCCGAACGCGTGAATCATCCGCGCCTGACCGAGTAATTTCACTGCGTCAGCGAAGCGCGATTCGTCAAATCCGGCCAGATGCTGGCGCAGGGTGGTTTCGATGTCGCCGACGATCTGCCCGTAGAACGCCGACTGCTCAGGCGTGCCCGCCGGGTCGAGAAAACGGCTGCCAACGCCGCTGGCCTGGGCCAGTTGCAGGCGCAGATCACGCAGGTCACGGCAGCCGACCGTGCGGGCAAAGCGCGACAGCGTAGCGGTGCTGACCTCGGCGCGTT
Source organism: Pseudomonas glycinis (assembly GCF_054871425.1). NCBI lineage: Bacteria > Pseudomonadati > Pseudomonadota > Gammaproteobacteria > Pseudomonadales > Pseudomonadaceae > Pseudomonas > Pseudomonas glycinis. Next base: position 204,547 of record NZ_JBTYHF010000011.1, read on the forward strand.
GTGCGAGGTCTTCGAGGCTGGCGCTGGCGGCAAAGCCGACATCGTCGAGCATCAACCGCGCAATGCGGCCCTCGCCGGCGCTGAAGGAATCCTGGCGGGCGCGGATCTGGTAGAGGATGTCCATAGGCGGCGGGCTCCGGTTACAGCAGGTAGGAAAGGCCGACGGTCAGCGCGAAAGCGACCAGCGAAATCAGCGTCTCGAGCACGGTCCAGGTCTTGAACGTCTGAGCGACCGTCATGTTGAAGTATTCCTTGATCAACCAGAAGCCGCCGTCGTTGACGTGGGAAAAGATAACCGAGCCGGCGCCGGTCGCCAGCACCAAAAGCTCAGGATGTGGATAACCCAGACCGATGGCCACCGGCGCGACAACGCCTGATGCAGTGGTCATCGCCACCGTCGCCGAACCGGTGGCGACACGCATCAGCGCGGCGAACAACCAGCCCATGATCAGTGGCGACAAATGAAATTCATGGGCAAGGCCGACGATCTGATCGGTAACGCCGGCATCCACCAGAATCCGATTCAAGCCGCCGCCCGCGCCGACCAGCAAGGTGATGCTGGCGGTGGGCGCGAGGCATTCGTTGGTGAACTTGAGGATCGATTCGCGGTTGAAGCCTTGGGCAATCCCTAGCGTCCAGAAGCTCAGCAAAGTCGCCAGCAACAGCGCGATCACCGAGTTGCCAATGAACAGCAGGAACTGGTTGAACGCGCTGCCGGGGGTGGAAATCAGGTTGGCCCAGCCGCCGATCAACATCAGCACCACCGGCAGCAGAATGGTCGCCATGGTGATGCCGAAACCCGGCAGTTTGTCGCGCGGCTCGCGCTCGAGAAATTGCGTTTCCAGCGGGTTGTCCGCCGGCAATTGAATGCGCGGCACGATGAATTTCGCGTACAGCGGGCCGGCGATGATTGCGGTCGGAATGCCGATCGCGATCGCGTACAGCAAGGTCTGCCCGACCGAGGCCTGATAGGCCTGCACCGCGAGCATCGCCGCCGGGTGCGGCGGCACCAGCGCATGCACCACCGAGAGGCCGGCCACCATCGGCAGACCGACCATCAAAATCGACCCACCAACGCGGCGCGCCACGGTGAAAGCGATTGGCACCAGCAAGACGAAACCAACTTCAAAGAACAACGGCAAGCCGACCAGAAACGCAATGCAGACCATCGCCCAATGCGCGTTCTTCTCACCGAATTTCTCGATCAGCGTGCGCGCCATCTGCTCGGCACCGCCGGACTCGGCCATCATCTTGCCGAGCATCGTTCCCAACGCCACCACCAGCGCAATATGCCCCAGCGTCTTGCCGACGCCGGCCTCATACGCACCGACCACCGCCGACGGCGGCATCCCGGCCACCAGCGCCAGGCCCAGGGAAATCAGGGTGATGACAATGAACGGATTGAGCCGGTAACGGGCGATCAATACGATCAGCGCAATGATGGCCACAGCGGCGTAGACAAGCAGCCAATAGCCGAGGGAAGGCGTCATGCGGTACTCCTCGAAAGGGTCACGTTCGAATGGGTTGTGAAACTCATAAATCATTTCGAGATAGAGATTTCAAACCACATGAAAGTAATTTTCGTGGAGAGACAAGAGGTGTCGCTGATGGGCATGGGGTGTCGTGATTAATGAAAATCGGAGGGCGGGATTTTCATGGCATTTCAAATCTCCACTTAACTCTGTGGGAGCGAGCCTGCTCGCGAAGACCGCTTCAAATTCAACATCTCTGCTGACTGACCCACCGCTTTCGCGAGCAGGCTCGCTCCCACAGTTTTGATCGCACCCTTCCAGGCAGAACGCTGTCGACCTCTTGAACCGAGTATGTCGACGCTTCGAACGAGCGCTATACTCGCTCAAGGTAATTACCCGGGATCACGCCATGGCCATCGTACGTCGCAACCGAAAAAAATTGACCCAGGACGCCCTGATCCGCTCAATCGCCAGCTCTACAGCGATCGAGACCGGCCAAAGTGTCGATATGATCGAACGCAAGCTCAAGGCCAAATCCGGCAAATTCCAACACCTCGCATTGGCCAGGTAGGCTTCTCTCAAGCCCACAGTGCTCGCCGGACCCAATATTCCATTGGCTGGTAGTTGCAGTTGAGGCCTTGATTTATCGCAGCAAAGTAAGCCTCTTTGTTTCGCTCCCAACTGCTGTAATCCAGCGGAACATAGCCCGCCTGCACCGCCATCACGTCTGCAAGTAATCTGGACAGCCGTCCATTACCCTCCCGGAATGGATGAATCAAAATGAATTCCACATGCGTTACGGCGATGGCGTGAATGAGGTTCTCATCAAGATCAGGTTTGCACGGGGTGAATTCAGCAAGGCATTCCTTCTCAAACCCCTCTAACAAGCGCGGAATCTGTGGGGCCGCAGCAAAGAAAAAACCATCTTTGCCAAGGTTGACCGCCCGTATTTCACCCGCCCAGGGATAGATATTGCCCAGCCAGTACCGATGCCAATCCCTCAAGTCCTGAACAGTAATTGTCCGTGCCGGTAAACGCTCGATCAGAACCTGCTGGTAAAGTTTTTCCAGCAGAGTCAGCTCGGCATCATCCATCTCTTCAGGATCACTGATTCCCAGCTTGTTGCTCAGTACCTGCTCATCCGAGCCGGCCTGAAAACTGCCCTGTGCCCCCTCTGCCTCGTAACGATCAACCATTCCCGAACCTGCCGACCTGTCGATGATTCAAGGCACCTTAAGCCGGGTGACATGCGAGCGCAAAGGCAGAAATACAAACGGTCACCCAAAGGCGGCCGTTCAATTGATCGATAGCAAAGCCCGACGGGGTTCAAAGACCCATCACACCATTTCGTTACGAATCCATTCCACCACCGACGTGCGCTTCGGCGTCCAGCCCAGCAGGTCGCGGGCGTGTTTGCCGCGTACGCGGCTGTTGGAACCGAGGCCGTAGTTGGCCATTTCATAGCCCCATTCGGCTTCGGCGTCTTGCAATGGCCAGTCTTGCGGTTCGCCCAGATTGAGGGCTTCGGCCATGGCGGTGGTCATGTCGATGAACGAGGCTTCACCGCTCTCGACGAAGTAGAAAGTGCCGGGCACGTTTTTGGTCAGCGCCAGCTGATACAGGGCGACGACGTCTTCGATGTGCACGTTGGACCAGATATTCTGCCCTGTCCCGACGTGGCGAACGACGCCGCTTTTGTGCGCCTGCTTGAGCAGTCGCGGCAGTTGCACGCTGTCGCGGTTGACGCCCAGGCTGTGGCCGTAGATCAGCGTGTTGCAGATCACCGCCGAGTTCACGCCATCCTGCGCCGCTGCGAGCACGAGGTTGTCGATGGCTACGCGATCGGCCTTGTCGACAGTCGGCTCCGGCAGGTTGTCCTCATAGTAAATGTCATCGCTGGATTTGCCGCCGGAAGCATCGCCGACAATGCTCGAACCGCTGGTGTGCAGAAAGACTTTATTCGAGCCGCGCAAAGCGTCGAGTAACGCTTGCACCGCACCGCGATGGTCGCTGCTGGCAGCGTTGATGACGGCATCGGCAGCACGGGCCTGTTGCGCCAGCAATTGGCTGTCATCGAGGGTGCCGATTACCGCGTTCATGCCCAATGCTTTCAGCTCATCAGCCTGCTCCGCGCTGCGCACCAGGCCGGTGACGTTGTGCCCGGCCTGCACCAGGCCGGTGGCGATGGAACCGCCGATAAAACCGGCCGCGCCGGTAACGAATACGTTCATGGAGTAACTCCCTGCGTGAATAAGTGATGCAGCGAGTATCGGCCGATGAAACCCGGCGAAAAAGCCGCCCTCGGCCAATTCACTCTTGCGCAGGGATCACGAATCAGCCTTTGAATTCGGCGCTGGCGTAGGCGGCGAGTTTGCCCTGGATAAAGTCGAGGAAGCACTGGATGCGCAACGCCAGTTGCGAGTTGCGGTAGTACACGGCGTTGATCGGCTGGCGGTAGCCGCTGTTGAATTCGCCGAGCAGGACTTTCAGGCGTCCGGCGCGGATGTCGTCGATGGTCATGAAGTGCGACAGGCAGGCGATGCCCTGCCCCTCCAGCGCCAAATGGCGCACGGTCTCACCACTGGAAGCGCTGATTGCCGGGCTGATCGGCCAGCGGTCGCCATGCACATAGCGCAGCGGCCATTGGTTGAGGCCTTCGTTCTGGGTGAAGCCGAGCAGCGTATGTTCGCTCAAATCCGCGACCTGCCGGGGCGCACCATGCTTCTTCAAATAGGCAGGGCTGGCAACAATCATCAACGGACTGCAACCGAGCGAACGCGCATGCAGCGTCGAATCGGCGAGGGTGCCGATGCGGATGGCGACGTCGGTGCTTTGTTCCAGCAGGTCAATGATCAGGTCATTGCTGTTGAGTTCGAGCTGAATGTCCGGATACAGCTGCCGGAATTCGTCGATGTAGGGGACGATGGCGTGGAGCATGAACGGCGAGGCGGCGTTGATGCGCAGGCGTCCGGACGGAGTTTGCTGGCGCGAAGACAGACGCTCTTCGAGTTGATCCATCTGATCGAGAATCAGCTTGGCCTGTTCGAAGAAATACTTGCCCTCCTCGGTCAGGTCCATGCGCCGGGTGGTGCGGTTGATCAGCGTGGTGTCGAGCTTGGCTTCGAGCTTCGACAGCGTGCGACTGACGGCCGACGGCGTCTGGCCGACCTGCTCGGCGGCGGCGGAAATCGAACCGCACTCGATCACACAGACGAAAATCTGCAACTCATCGGATCTGGCTTTCACGGGTTCCCTCTTTGAAATCGCCAAGATCGCAGCCTGCGGCAGCTCCTACATTGGAATGCATTCCCCCTGTAGGAGCTGCCGCAGGCTGCGATCTTTTGCTGTGACCCCGATATTAGCCTGAAAGCCTCAAGCCTTGAGGCCAAACACCTCAGTCAGATGCTGCTCATAGCGCACCACATCATTCTCGATATTCGGACGCTTCATGACGTCGACGCAGAGAAAGGTCGGCAGCGCAGTCATGCCGAGAAATTCGTTAGCCTTGTGGAATGGGAAGTACACGGCGTCCACGCCTTTGGCTTCGAAGAAATCAGTCGGGTCATCGAAGGCTTGCTGCGGCGCGTTCCAGGTCAGCGACAGCATGTATTGCTTGCCCTGAATCAGACCGCCGCTGCCGTACTTCTGCGAAGCATCGGAACGTGTGCGACCGTCGCTAGCGTAGAGGCTGCCGTGGCCTTCGGTGAAGACTTCGTCGATGTACTTTTTCACCGTCCACGGCGCGCCCATCCACCAGCCCGGCATCTGATAAATGATCACGTCGGCCCAGAGGAACTTGGCCACTTCTTCGGCAACGTCATAGCCCTCGTCGATAAACGTGGTCTTGACGTCGACACCGCCGCGATCGAGCACGCTCAGCGCGGTCTCGTGCAGGGTGGTGTTATAGCGGCCATCGGAGTGGGCGAATTTTTTACCGCCATTGAGCAACAGCACTTTTTTCATCGGAAAACCTCGGCGCAGCCTTCAAGGCTGGATTGAAACAAGAATTGGAATGGCGGCAGATTAACCATCGATCTCGCGCGGAAACAGCCACATCGACGCAAAATACATTTGACCAAAACGCACGAATCGATCGCCAATTGTTGCCGTAGCATTCAGCGCTTTCTGCATTCGAGGAAGTTGTGATGAGTGAACGCCAGGGTTTCATCCTGCACGCCAAGACCCGCCCGGAAAAAGCCGCCGAATTCGAAGCGCTGTTCCGTGCTTACGTGGCGCCGAGCCGCGCCGAACCGGGCTGCATCGAGTACCACATGCTGCGCGACCAGCAGGATCCGACGCTGTTTATCTTCTACGAGATCTGGGCCAGCCAGGCGCATCTGGATGAGCACTCGGCATTGCCGCACATGAAAGCGTTCTTCGCCAAACGCATGGACTATCTGGAGCGCGATTTCGATATCCGCGCGATCGACATGCTCAGCGAATCGTCGGCTAGCCGCTGATCAGCAAATGGGCGCCGAGCGCGCCCAGTCCGATAAAGAACACGCGCTTGAACAGCGCCGCACTGATGCGCTGACGCAACCATTGGCCAAACCACATACCGAGCATGGCCGGGATCAGCGCCAGCAGCGAGGCGCTCAATTCGCCACCGCCGAGTGCGCCGTGCCAGAGCAGCCCAGCGGCCAGCGCCAGGGTCGAGACGGTGAAGGACAGGCCGAGCGCCTGCACCAGCTCATCGCGGCTCAGCCCCAGCGCTTGCAAGTACGGCACCGCTGGAATCACGAAGACGCCGGTGGCGGAGGTGATGACGCCGGTGATCAGCCCACACAGCGGGCCGAGCCAGCGCTCATGACGCGGGTTGACGTGCAAAGTCGGCAGAAACAGTCCGCTCAATGCATACAGCAACAACGCCGCGCCAAGTCCGCGCACCACCCAATGGCCGCCGGCCATGCCGATCCACAGGGTGCCGATGCCGGTGCCGAGGAAGATCAGCAGCAGCATGGGCCAGAGGCGTTTGATCAATCCTTGCAGATGACCGCCGAAGGCCAGTTGCCAGAGGTTGGTCAGGGTCGCCGGAATGATCAACAGCGCGGCTGCCTGCGCCGGCACCATAGCCAGACCGAGCAGGCCCATCGCGACGGTGGGCAGGCCGAGGCCGATCACGCCTTTGACCGTACCGGCGAGGAGGAAGGTGGCGATGACCAGAACGGACAGGGTCAGGCCGAGGGTTTGGTAGAAGTCGGTCAGTGTGTGCATTGGGGTAATGTGCACTGATCCGGGCTGGGGGAAAATCTGCCATATACTGAGGCAGCCTCTTCCTGTGCAAGAGGCTGACATCGGCGTTGAGGCATCTGGCCTCTTCGCGAGCAGGCTCGCTCCCACACGGGATCTGCGCTGTACATAAGTCCCTGTGGGAGCGAGCCTGCTCGCGAAAGGGCCAGCCCAGCCACCGCGAAACCACAGGCAAACCCCATGCACTTCGACCTCACCGACCTGCGCCTCTACCTGCACATTCTCGACACCGGCAACATCACCGCCGGCGCCGCCCGCAGCAACTTGTCCCTCGCCGCCGCCAGCGCTCGAATCCGCGCGATGGAAGCCTCGCTGGGCGCTGAATTCCTCGAGCGCGGCCGCCGTGGCGTCACCCCGACGCCTGCCGGCAAAGCCCTCGCCCGCCATGCGCGCATCCTTTTGCAACAGGCCGATCGCATGCAGCAGGATCTGGCCGATTACGCGCATGGCGTCAAAGGTCAGGTGCGGCTGTTGTGCAACACCACGGCGATCACCGAGTACCTGCCGGAAGTGCTCGCGGATTTCCTGCGCAGCCATCCCAACCTCGATATCGATCTACAGGAGCTGCCCAGCGCGCGGATTACCCATGCCTTGCGCGAAGGCGCAGCGGACTTGGGCATCGTCTCCGACGCGGTCGACACCAACGGCTTACAGACTCAAGCGTTTCGCGACGATCCGCTGGTGCTGATTCTGCCGCTCGATCACCCGTTGTCTGACGCCGCCGAGGTCAGTTTCAGCGACGCGTTGCAGCACGACTTTGTCGGACTCAGCGCCGACAGCGCACTGGCGATCTATCTGGAGGAACAGGCGCTGCACAGCGGCGCGCGAATGCAGGTGCGCATTCGCGCCGATGGCTTTGATGGCGCAATGCGCATGGTCGCCCGTGGTGCCGGCCTGGCCATCGTGCCGTTGGCCGCTGTCCAACGCGCGATGCTCGAGCAGTTCAAGTGCGTGACTCTGAATGAGCCATGGGCGCGTCGCAGGTTATTGCTCTGCGCGAGAGACTTCGCCGCGCTGCCGGGTTATGCCACCGCGTTGTTACAAGCGCTCAGCGCTGCGCGCGTTTCTGAGCACTCCGATGTCGACCCCAGACAACTGAGCGACGACCGGGCGCTATAGGGTGCGACTTCAATTCTCAAGTCCACCTGCCCGGAGTCCCCATGACCGCGACCGCCCCTATCACCGTTCTGCGCGACACTCACCCGCTGCCGGTACTCGACGCCTGCAAGTGGGAAAAACTCGAAGGCGACCCGCACACCGTTAACCTCAACGCCTACACCAGCGAAGACGGCAGCAAGATCATGGGCACCTGGATCTGCACGCCGGGGAAGTGGCGCGTCGATTATGTGAAATGGGAGTACTGCCATTTCCAGGAAGGCTACTGCGTGATCACCCCGGACGGCATGGCGCCGATCCACCTGCGCGCCGGCGATATCTTCGTCGTTGAGCCGGGCATGAAGGGCACGTGGGAAGTGGTCGAGACCGTGCGCAAATATTTCGTCTTCGCCTGATGCAAAAAAGCCGGGAAATCACCCGACGTGATTTCCCGGCAAATGTCCCGGCGTTGCTAAAAACTGTGGCGAGGGGATTTATCCCCGCTCGACTGCGCAGCAGTCGCAAACCCTGAGCACTCGGTTTGCCTGACACAATCCAGGGGGCTGCTGCGCAACCCAACGGGGATAAATCCCCTCGCCACAAGGGCCGATCGCGATTACTGCGGCTTGCGATAGCTGTTGATGATCGCCGAGAAATCCTTCCCGCCGTCACCGCGCTGGCTCATCGCCTGATACAACTGCTGCGCCACCGCGCCGAGCACCACCGGTTGGTGCGCCTGCCGCGCCGCTTCCGTCGCCAGCCCGAGATCCTTGAGCATCAGTTCCGCGCCGAAACCACCGGTATAACCGCGCGAGGCCGGCGCCGTTTCGACGATGCCCGGCCACGGGTTGTACATCTCCGAACTCCAGCAGCGGCCGGTCGAGCTGTTGATGATTCCGGCCAGCACGCCGGTGTCGATCCCCAGCGCATCGCCCAACGCCATCGCCTCACTGACGCCGACCATCGAAATCGCCAGCAGCAGGTTGTTGCAGATCTTGGCGATCTGGCCGGTGCCGACTTCACCGCAATGGACGATGTTGCGGCCCATTTGCGCCAGCACCGGTTGTAGAGTGGCGAACAGTTCCGGGGTAGCGCCGACCATGAAGGTCAGCGTTCCGGCGGTCGCGCCGCCAGTGCCGCCGGAGACCGGCGCATCAGCCATGGCCACGCCGTGTTTGGCGGCGGCCGCTGCGACGTCGCGGGCGGTCTGCGGATCGATGGTGCTGCAATCCACCGCCGGCACGCCTTGGCGAATGCCGGCGAGCACGCCCTCTTCACCCAGCCAGACACTGCGCACGTGCACAGCCGCCGGGAGCATGGTGATCACCAGTTCGGCATCTTCCGCCGCCTCGCGGGCCGAAGCGCGGATGGTGCCGCCCAGTTGCTCGAGTTCCGCCAGCACGGTTTTGTTCAGGTCGACCAGGTTCAGCGAGTGGCCGGCCTTGATCAGGTTGCGCGCCATCGGCGCGCCCATGTTGCCCAGCCCGATAAATGCGATTTTCATGATCGAATCCTCAGCGCAGGTTGATGGTGGTGTTTACGCCGTCGTTGACGCTGTCGTCGTCGAACCAGCGCGCCGTGACCGTTTTGGTCTGCGTGTAGAACTGCACCACTTGTTTGCCGTACGGGCCGAGGTCGCCGAGTTTCGAACCGCGTGAACCGGTGAAGCTGAAGAACGGCACCGGCACTGGAATCGGGATGTTGATGCCGACCTGACCGACATCGATTTCAGTCTGAAATTTACGCGCCGCCGCACCGCTCTGGGTGAACAGGCCGGTGCCGTTGCCGAACGGATTGCCGTTGACCAGCGCGATCGCCTGATCGAGGGTGTCGACTTCCAGCACCACCAGCACCGGGCCGAAGATTTCCTGGGTGTAGATCTGCATGTCGGTGGTCACCCCGGAGAACAGGGTCGGGCCGACAAAGTTGCCCTGCTCGTAGCCCGGCACGCTGATGTCGCGACCATCGAGCTCAAGCTTGGCGCCTTCTTTGATGCCGCTTTCGATCAGCTCGAGAATCCGCGCCTTGGCCTTTTTCGAAATCACCGGACCGACATCGGTGCCCGGCTCGCTGCCGGCGTTGACCTTGAGTTTCTGCGCCAGCGCTTTGAGGTCTGGCAGCCACTGTTTTGCGGCACCGACCAGCACCACCACCGACGTGGCCATGCAACGTTGCCCGGCGGCACCGAAACCGGCACCGACCAAGGCATTCAGCGCTTGCTCGCGATTGGCGTCCGGCAGTACCACGGCGTGGTTTTTTGCGCCCATCATCGACTGCACGCGTTTGCCGTGTTTGCCGGCCAGGTCATAAACGTGGGTGCCGACAGCGGTCGAACCGACGAACGACACGGCTTTGATGTCCTTGTGCGTGCACAGGCCATCGACCACATCCTTGCCGCCATGAACGACGTTGAGCACGCCCGCCGGAACGCCAGCCTCAATGGCCAGTTCCACCAGCAGCATGGTCGACAGCGGATCCTGTTCCGAAGGCTTGAGCACGAAGGTGTTGCCGCACGCGATCGCCATCGGGAACATCCACAGCGGAATCATCGCCGGGAAGTTGAACGGCGTGATGCCGGCGCAGACGCCGATCGGCTGGCGCAGGGTGTAAGTGTCGACGCCGCCGGCGACGTTCTCGGCGAACTCGCCCATTTGCAGGGTGCCGATCGAGCACGCGTGCTCGACCACTTCCAGGCCACGGAAAATATCGCCCTCGGCGTCAGCAATGGTCTTGCCCTGCTCGGCGCTGAGGACCACGGCAATGCGCTTGGAGTGCTCGCGGATCAGCGCTTGCAGCTTGAGCATGATGCGCATCCGCGCGCCGATCGGGGTCAGTTTCCAGGTCTGGAAAGCGCGCTGCGCGGCGCTGACAGCGGCATCGACCTCAGCGGCGGTGGCGAACGGAACCTTGGCCAGCACTTGCTGGGTGGCCGGGTTGACGATGTCGTGCCACTCGGTGGTCTGCGACTCGACCCATTCGCCGTCGATCAGCAGTTTGACCTTTTGCAGCGTGGTGTCGTTGGGCGTAAGCGATGCGTTCATGCTGGTCTCCAGAACTTGTTTTTATCGTAGGAGCCAAGGCGAAAGGTTCGCCTTGAGATGAGGCGTGTGTCACGAATTGGTTGTCGGACTGTTTTTGGAGTATAGATGTGCAAACTTCTAATAAGAACGCACATATAAGCCCGACCATCATGCAAAAAAACATCACCTCGCTAGGCTCGCTGAACTGGGACGACCTGAAGTTTTTCCTCGAAGTCGCCCGCACCCGCAAGGCCAGCACCGCCGCCAAACGCCTGGCTGTCGACTACACCACGGTGTCGCGACGGATCAGCTCGCTGGAAGCGGCGCTGGGTACATTGCTGTTCGAAAAATCCCGCACCAGCGGCTTCGTCCTGACCACTGAAGGCCAGCGCTTGCTCGGTTATGCCGAGTCGATCGAAAGCACGTTGCACATGGCCTGCGAGCAAGTCTCGGGCTCGGGCGTTGCCCTGTCCGGACACGTGCGCATGGGCTGTACTGAAGGCTTCGGCAGCTTCTTCATCACCCCGCAGTTGAGCCACTTCGTCGACGCCTACCCGGCAATCTCGGTGGACATCCTGCCGCTGCCGCACTTCATCAGCCTGTCCAAGCGCGAGGCCGACATCGTCATCGCCCTCGAGCGGCCGGAGCACGGGCCGTACGTCTGCTGCAAACTCTGCGACTACCGCTTGCAGCTGTACGCAACCCAGGACTATCTGGACAAACACCCACCGATCCGCCGCCCGGCCGACTTGAGCAAGCATCAATTCATCAGTTATGTGGATGATCTGGCGTTCAGCTCGGAGCTGCTCTACCTGGCCAACGTGCTGCCCGGCGCCAGCGCAAACTTGCGCAGCACCAGCGTGATCGCGCAATACGTCGCCGCACAGCAGGGCCGCTCGCTGGCGATCCTGCCGTGCTTTCTCGCCGCGCAGGATCCGCGATTGTTGCCGGTGTTGCCGGAGGAAATCGACATCACCCGGCAGTTCTGGATGTACTGCCGGGAGGATCTGCGCAAGTTGAAGCGGATTACGTTGTTGTGGGATTACATTCGCGAGGTGACTGAGCGTAATCAGGCGCTGTTGATGGGTGAAACGCGGGAGATGCGCTTTGCCGACTAGTCGGCGCTGACCACAATCGACACCCGGCGATTTTCCGTGCGCCCCGCTGCGGTGTCGTTGGAGGCCACCGGTTCGCTGCTGCCCAAGCCTTGCAGCTGGATGTTTTCCGGCTTCATGCCGACCGTGCCGAGGACGTTGGCGACGCTCTTGGCCCGGCGCAGCGACAGTTGCTGATTGTAGGTTTCCTTGCCCGACGCATCGGTGTGGCCATCTACCCGAACGCGCTCGATCCCCACGCCGAGCAGCGCCTTGCCGATGCGTTCGACGATTTCCGTGCTGGCTGCGTTGAGGCTTTCAACATCGCTGCCAAACAACACTTTGCCCGACAGGCCGAACTCCCAACCGTCGTCGGTCAATTCGAAACCCTGCTGTTTGAGCACGGCAACCTGCGCCGGTGTCAGGCCTTTTTGCGGGGCGGTCTGGCAACCGCTCAGGGTCAGCGCGGCGATCAGCAGCAATGCGGAAAACAGTCGAAAGGGAAGTGTGAACACGGGCATCAGCTCCTGGTGTGAACGGAATCGACCGGGCGCTCCGACCCGGCGGTGAATTGCGCGCCACGCGACAGGCGCTTGGCCTGATACATCGCCGCGTCGGCTGCGTTGAGCAAGGCGCCCGGCGTGGCGCCATGATCGGGGTAAACGGCGATGCCGATACTGAGCGAGGTCACCACACTGCTGTCGCCGGGCAGGGTGATCGGCATGTCCATGCTGGCGAGAATCTTGTCAGCGATGTGCTCAGCGTCTTCGACCGTGTGCAGTGGCGCAAGCAGCACGGCGAACTCGTCGCCGCCCAGCCGCGCGACCAGATCATCCTCGCGCAATTGCGCTCGCACGCGATTGGCGATGGCCACCAGCACGGCGTCGCCCGAGGCGTGGCCGAAGTTATCGTTGATGCCTTTGAAGCGGTCGCTGTCGAGAAACAGCACGGCGACCCGCTCATCGTGTTTTTTGCCGTTGCGCAAGGCGCGCATCAAGCGGCCTTCGAAAAACGCGCGGTTGGGCAAACCGGTGAGGCTGTCGTGGGTCGCTTGGTGAGCGAGAGTTTCGTTTTCGTTTTGCAGATGGGTTTGCCACGACTCGAGTTCGCCGAGCAAGGCATTGAAGTCGTTGCCCAGGTTATCCAGTTCGGCGATTTGCGCCGGCGGCACGCGCCGATCCAGCGCTCGTTCGCTACGGGCGGCGTGGGCGACGGCGGCGAGGCTGTGTAACGGGCCGATGATCGCGCGCAACTGCCGCCGCGCCAGATAAAGCGCGACCCAGGCGCTGATCGCGGTGCACAGCACAATCCCGGCCAGGCCGCTGAGCAGGAAGCGCATCAGGCTGCCGCCGTGACCGATGAGCAGGACCCGACCGATTTCGCGGTCCTGATGTTCGATCGGCAGGCTGACCGGTTTTTCCAGAATGGCGCGGGTGATCTGCATTTCCAGCTCGGAGAACAAGCCGGTCTCGACGCGCTGCCATTGCGCGATCAATTGGCCTTGCGCGTCGAGCACTCGGGCATCCGCTACTTCCTCGGTGGCGGCGATGATCGCCAGCGCCTCGGTTGCCGCCGCTTTGTCATTGAACACGACGGCTGCTTCGACGGTGTAGCTGATCGAACGGGCGATCAAGTGCAGGTTGTGATCGGCATACACCCGCAGCGCGAGCACGCCCAACAAGGTCAGCGAAACACTGGCCATCGCCACCGCCACCAGCGCGACAATCAAATGCCCACGGCCAATGACCGAGCCCAGGGTGGGGCGAGCCTTCCAACTGAACAGCTTCATGGCGCTGCCGCTTTGCGACGGGACAACTGCAACACGCTGGGGTGTATGCGCACACCACTGCGAGCCACGGAGTCGAGATTGACCTCGAACGACACTTGTTCATCGCCGACGCGCAGGCAGAACAGACTGCCGACGGTGCATTGATCGTCTGCTTCGCTGATGCTCAGCACCGGATGCCCGATCAACGATGCGAACAGGCGACTGCGTTCGTCGGCGGTGAGCTTGCCGATGTACACCGCGTCGCATTCGCTGACGATGGCCGGGTTGTCCGCCAGCAGACGCCGCACGGCCACTGGCCGACCCGTGGCTTGGGTGGTGCCTTTGACCAGGTCATCGGTGTATTCGGTGGGGCCCACGATGCACAGGCGCAATTGCGCCGGTTCCACCGGCCAGCGTGCATAACTGAGGATGCCAAGCACCACTTGCGTGACCGCTTTGGCCCGTTGCTCGGCCGGCCCGGTTTGCGCTTGGGCGATGGCGCTGCCCGTGAACAACCAGAGCAAAACGATCAGCAATGCGTGCTGGCAGGCCACCACACGCTGTGTCGCCCAGACGGCCACCTTCATGGAGGGATTCTCTTGGAGCGTAACGAAATGATGCCGCAACGATAGCACAGCGCCGAAACGCCAGCGAGGCGCCTGCCTCTGACCGGTTGGTCAGTAATCGTTGTCGATCATTCAGCACTTCATCCCTGAGACTCGGCGCCCTCCTCCAGTTCCAGCATCAGCCCGCTCAGACGCTTGACCTTGCGCTGCACCGCTTCCTCAAACACGCCGGCACGTGGCTCGATCAAGGTGAACCAGTGCCGGGCGCGAGTAATTCCGGTGTAGATCAGCTCTTTGGTCAGTACCGGATTCAGCGCATCCGGCAGGATCAGCGCCGTGTGGGCGAACTCCGAGCCCTGGGATTTGTGTACCGTCATGGCGTACACGGTTTCAACATCATTGAGCCGACTCGGCAACACGAAGCGCACGCCGCCCTCTCCATCGTTACGCGGGAAGGCCACACGCAGAACGGTTTTGCCGATCTCTGCGCCTTCACGCTCGGGGAGTTTCAGGGCGATGCCGATGTCGCCGTTCATCAGGCCCAGACCATAGTCATTACGAGTCATCAGCACGGGCCGACCTTCATACCACTGCTGATCGCTCTCGATCAGACGCGCCTTGAGCAACGCAGCGGTGATGCGCTGGTTCAGACCTTCAACGCCCCACGGCCCTTTGCGCACCGCGCACAGCAACTGGAATGTGTCGAACGCCTGCAAGACTTCCCGCGCCCAATCGGTCCAGTCCGCATGCTCAAGAGGCCGCGTCGACGGTGGACGCTGATCGCGCAGTACGCTCAAGTAATGGCGATAACCTTGCGGGCCGTTGCCGTGACCTTCGAGCAACAGGCGTTCGAGCTTCTGATCGCGTTCGCCTTTGAGCGGTAACGAATACACATCATCGTAGCTGCCGGCCGCGAGCAACTGTCGCGCCTCGTCGGCCAATTGCTGATTGACCCGACGCGCGAGCTGACCGATGCCGCTGCCCTCGCCGAAACGGCGCGAGTGACGCAGCATCACCACTTGCTGCGCCAGCGGGTGGGTGCCGTCGCGGTCTTCATGCAAACCGCTGCCCTGCAACGACTCGCCACTGACTGACTCCAGCCATTGCCGCGTCTGCGGGCTGTACCAACCGCCCTCGGCGTCACGGCATAGATCGCCCAACACCGCACCGGCCTCGACCGAGGCCAGTTGATCCTTGTCGCCCAGCAATACCAACCGCGCATGGGCCGGCATGGCGTCGAGAAGGTTGGCCATCATTTCCAGGTCGATCATCGAAGCTTCGTCGACCACCAGCACATCCAGCGGCAGGCGGTTGCCGGCATGGTGACGGAAATGCCGGGTGCCCGGTCGACTGCCGAGCAGACGGTGCACGGTGGTCACATCGCTGGGGATCGCCGCGCGCACCGCTTCGGCGACTTGCAGCGATTGCACTTGCTGACTGATCGACTCGGTCAAGCGTGCAGCGGCCTTGCCGGTCGGTGCGGCCAGACGAATGCGCAGCGAATGACCAGCCTCAACGGCCGGTGCCTGCAACAATGCGAGCAAGCGCACCACCGTAGTGGTTTTCCCCGTGCCCGGGCCGCCAGTGATGATGCTGAAGGCGCTGCGCGTAGCGAGAGCACAGGCGAGTTTCTGCCAATCGATGACAGCTGCGGATTCCGCGCCGCCGAACAATTCATCCAGACGCTGCGGCAGATCATCCGGCGTCGGCTCCTGTTGCACCAAGCGTTGGCGCAACGCTGCATCGATGCGGCGTTCGTAGGTCCAGTAGCGGCGCAAGTACAGGCGTTTCGAGGACAGCACCAACGGACGTGTCTGCGCTGGTTCACTCGGGTCAGCAGCCAAGGCCACCAATGGACTGCTTGCCAGCACTTTGCACCAATGGGCTCCATCGAGCGTTTCGAGCAATTGCGAGGGCAGCAACAACACACCGCCCTGCACATCGCCTTCGGGCGGCAGTGACAGGGCAAAATCCGGCGCCTTGAGGGTTTCGAACAAATCCAGACACACATGGCCATGGCCGAGCTGGTGACTGGTCAACGCCGCCGCCAGCAGCACCAGCGGATCGGTCTCGGGCTCGAGCTCATGCAGGAAAGCGACAAAGGCGCGGTCCAGCGCGCGCAGCCAACCGCGCTCGACCCAACGGCTCAGCAACAACAGCAAATCATCGGCGCGGGTCAGCGGCGAGAGTTTCGACAGGCTGTCCGCTTCCAGCGGTGTCGGCAGCAGATCGGCGAATGTGCGGCTCATAGCAGGACTCCCTGTTCCCAGGCGGGCTCGGACTTGGGTTCGGGTTTGCCCTGGAACATCCGGTCGAGGCGTTCGATCAATTCCCGTGGTGGACGCACGAAGTACACGCCGCGACTATCCGCACGCGTCCCGCGTAGAAACAAATACAGCGCCCCGCCGATGTGACGGTCGTAATCGTAATCCGCCAGCCGCGCCTGCAACTGGCGATGCAACGCCAGCAGATATAGCACGTATTGCAGGTCGTAACGATTGTCGAGGATCGACTGCTCCATCGCCTGCACGGTGTAGGCCTGATCATCCACGCCGAGCCAGTTGGATTTGTAATCGGCAACGTAATAGCGGCCAGCGTGCTCGAAGGTCAGGTCGATAAAGCCCTTGAACATGCCGTTGAGTTGCACCGGTTCTGCCGCAACACGAGCGACGCCTTTGTGAGTGTGCTGGCGCACCTGTTCATCGAGCTTGAGCACGTCGACTTTGTGGCTGGCGAACCAGAACTCCATCTCGACGCGGTATTGCTTCAGTTGCTCAAGAACCACCGGCGGTTGCCCGCCAGCGGTCGGCAACGGCGACTTGAGCAAATGCTGCAGCCAGTCAGTCAGCGCGGTAATCCAGCCTTGCCAGCCGCGTAGGTTGCAACGCCGGGCAATCGCATCTTCCAGCGCTTCGCGGGTAACCGCAAAACCTTCAGCGCCCGCCCATTCGAGCAAGCCATGCAGAAAGGTGCCGGGATTGGGGCCACGGGGAAAACGGTGAATATCGGCGCCACCGCTGATGATTTCGCGGGGTGCGTCGGGATCAAGGCGCTCGTCGTCGAAGAGCTTTTGCGCCTGCGGACTGTCCGGTGCTTCATCGCTGCCGACGCTCAATATGTCGCTGATGCGCAAAGCGCTGTAGGAAGCGATCCACCAGTTTTCGCTGGCTTTGCGCTTGGGCCGTAGCGTGGCTCGCAGGACTGCTTCATTGCGCGGCGGCTGGTAATGCTCGTCAGTGGGCTGAGGCATTTCGCCGATGCCTATCGCCGCGCAGTCTTGCTGCAGATCCCGCAGCCAGCGATTCAATTCGGTGGACTCGCCCAAAGCGGCGCCGCCACCCAGCAAGTAACCCAACGCCGACAGGTGCAGCACAGAGCTGTTGTTATTGCCGCGTTTCAGGTCAGTGACGCCCAGCCAGCAGGCATGCTGTGCACGGGTCAACGCGACATACAGCAGCCGCAAATCTTCGGCGAGTCGTTCGTCATCCGCTTGGGTAATCAGCTCGGCGGTCGGCTTGAGGCTGATCTGCGCCTTGCCCGCAGCGTCGTGGTAATGCAGCGGCAAACGGCTGCCATCCACCGGTTTCGCCGAGCAAATGAATGGCAGGAACACCAGCGGATATTCCAGACCCTTGGATTTGTGGATGGTCACCACTTTAACCAGTTGCTCGTCGCTTTCCAGACGCAGAATCTGCTCTTCACCAGCCTGACCGGACAGTGCCAGCAGCTCGGCCAGATGGCGGATCAGCGCTTGCTCGCCGTCCAGTTCAGCGGCGGCTTGCTGCATCAGTTCCGAGAGGTGCAAGAGGTTGGTCAGTACGCGCTCGCCGTCACTGCGCTGCATCAGGGTTTGCGGCAGGTGGAAGTCGTGAAGCAGGCGCCGCAACATCGGCAGCACACCCTGTTTGCGCCAGAGTTCTCGATAGCCACGGAACTGCATGACCCGGGCTTCCCAGACCATTTCATCCTGGTTCAGGCGCTCCAGCTCGATCAGCGGCAGGTTCAGGGTGGTGCAGGCCAGCGCAGCCTTGAGCGAGCGCTCGACATCGGGTTCGGCGCAGGCCTTCAGCCACGCCAGGAGGTCGTGCGCCTCTTGCGCGGCGAACACCGAATCCTTGTCCGAGAGATAAACGCTGCGCACCCCTCTGGCGGCGAGTTCGGCGCGTACGGCCTGGGCTTCCTTACCGTCGCGGACGAGGATCGCGATGTCAGAAGGACGCAGACCTTTGAAGTCATCTGCCTGAACGAAACCAGCGCTACCGTTTTGCCCGCCATTGAGCAGTGCGGTGATTTCACTGGCGCAGGCGGCGGCCATTTGCTGGCGATAGACCGCGCCGGACAGCGGCTGATCGCCAGACAATAGCCAGACATTCAGTGCCGCGACGTCTTGCCCGGCAATCCGCAGCGTTTCCTTGCGCCCCTGAGACTCGACCGGGAGGAACGGCACCGGGTTTTCGCCGGTTTTCTCGCGAAACAAAAACGCGCCGCGTCCCTGCTCTCGGGACTCGGCGCGTTCGAATACGTGATTGACCGCTGTCACCATACCGTGGCTGGAGCGGAAGTTGGTGCCGAGCGTATGCAAGCGGCCGGTGGTGGCCTGACGTGCGCGCAGGTAGGTGTAAATGTCGGCACCGCGAAAGGCGTAGATCGCCTGCTTGGGGTCGCCGATCAGGAACAGGCCGGTGTCAGGGTGATTGTCTTCGATGCGGTAGATGCTTTCGAAGATCCGGTACTGCACCGGATCGGTGTCCTGGAATTCGTCGATCAGCGCGACAGGGAACTGCTCGCGGATCAGTGTCGCCAAGCGCTCGCCGCCCTCTGATTGAAGCGCGGCATCCAGACGCAGCAGCATGTCGTCGAAACCCATTTCTGCGCGACGGCGCTTCTCTTCTTCAAAGCGTGCACCGACCCACTTGGCGGCGTGTTGCAGAACAGCGGCATCGGGTGTCGGCAATGCGTCGAGGCTCGACTTCAGTGCGGACATGGCGTCCAGCCCCGGATGACTCGGGGCCTGGCCTTTCCAGGCCTCGGCCATGCCTTCGGGTGTCAGACGGGTGAAGCCGGTGCCAATGTCCAGTTGCTCAAGCGCCTCGTCTTCGGCCCAGGTCTTGAGTTTCTCGAACCAGGGTTCGAAATAACGCGCCTGCATTTTGCGGCCATCGACGGTTTTGCTGGCGACGCCTTCATGGCAGAGAGCAAGCAGCTCGTCTGCCCAGTCACGCCAAGGCATTTTCAGTTCGACCAACGCCGCTCGCCGCTCCAGCAAACACTCCTCGATCAGCTCCGCAGGCGCCTTGCCTTCATCGGTGTCACGCTCGCTGGCAAACAAGCCGCGCACCCGAGGCAACAACAAGGCGGGGCCACCCCAATTGCTGCGCACCCAGTTCAGCGCATCGCCCTGCATCGGGTAGCAGAACAGTCGCCAGTAATCGCGCAACACTTCGCCAAGCAGATCGCTGTGATCGGTTTCCAGGGATTGCGTGAACAGGCTGCCGCTGTCGAACGCATGCTCGCGCAGCATGCGCTGACACCAGCTGTGAATGGTCGAGACGGCGGCTTCGTCCATCCACTGCGCGGCGATATCGAGGCGGTTGGCACAGCCCGGCCATTGTTGCGGATCGAACTGATCGCGCAACTCGGCAATCAGTCCGTCGGGGGCAGTGATTTCATCGCGGAAGAATCGCGCGGCCTCAGCCAAGCGTGTCCGAATGCGTTCACGCAACTCTTTGGTGGCAGCATCGGTAAACGTCACTACGAGGATCTGCGGCGGCAGCAGTTCGCGTGCGAAACCGCTTCTCTCGCCGCCATGACCGAGAATAAGGCGCAGATAAAGTGCCGAGATCGTAAAGGTTTTGCCGGTGCCGGCGCTTGCTTCGATCAACTGACTGCCGCGCAGCGGGAAGGCCAAAGCCAACGGTGTTTTGGTACTCATGCGCGGGCACCTTCGCTGGACAATGAACGCCATGGCGCTTCGAATACTGGGCGGTACAAGGCGTCGCACCAGCCGGTGAAGGTTTCGTCTGCCAACAGTGCATCGAGATCGGGATATTGCCGGAGCAGTGCCGGGCTTTCACGCCGCTCGCCCTCGCTGGACTGGCCGTCACCTTCATAGGCTTTTCGTGCAGCGGCTTCGGCTTTGACCGGGTCAGTTTGAGACAACCAGGCGAACGCGGTTTTTATCGCAATCGGCAAGGGTTGGCGCATGCCGGATTGCCACGCAAGAAGCAGGTCACCGAGCAAACGCAGCGCTCGGTCTCGCTCCATTGGCTCCAGCAACAATGTGTCATCACTGGCGACCAATGCCGTGGTCAACGCATGCTCGCTGGCGCAGGCGACCAGATGGGTGACCCACGGTTTGGTCAGCCGATGCCACTTGCGAGTTTTGATCGAGCCGATGCTGTTGGGAATGGTATTGACCGACAGCAGACCGCCACCGGCGCGTTGATGCAGGTTTGCGAGCCAGCCCTCCAGCCGCGAACCCTGCAGGTCGAGACTGACCGGGATCGCACTGGTCAACGGCGTCGGCCATAACGTCAGCAACTGTTGATAACGCTGCAGAAGATCCGGTAGCGGTTCGATCAGTTCATGCTGTAGGCATTCGCCAAAACCGGCCATAGGCAGCAGACCACTGTTTTGCAGGCGCAGCGCCCGGGCTTGCAGCGCCTGATCGATATTGTCCGGCTGGCTGAGTGCGGCTTCCAGCAAGCTGTCGCTGAGCGTGTAGCGCTGCAGCGCGTCCAGCACAAAAGGTTCTTCATCGGCCAGCGGTGCTTGCGCGGCCTCGAAATACACCTTTAGGCGTTGAGTGAAAAAATGCCGAACCGGGTTCCGCAGAAAGTCCTGCAGCAATGCCAGCGTCAGCGGTTCCTCTTGAACATATGGCGCGAGTAAGGGTGCTTCACTTTGCTGCGCTTTCTCTTGATGCAACACCTGCCACTCGCTGGCGTAGCTGAACAGTTGCTCGCCTTCGTGGAAATAGCGGGCGCTGAAAGGTTGCAGGGGATGTTCTTCGGTCAGCGCGTCTAACAGATCCTGGCTTGGGTCGATTGAACGCCAGCCGCTGGCGAGGTGATCGCGCAACTGGCCGATGAGCACCGAGGCAGGTCGTTCGCTGTTGTCACGGATGCTGCGGCCGACCCAACTGATATAGAGCTGAGAGCGTGCGGACAACAGCGCTTCGAGTAACAGGTAGCGATCGTCTTCACGTCGTGAGCGATCCCCAGGTCGGTAATCGCTGCCCATCAGATCGAAGTCCAGCGGCGGCTGCGCGCGCGGATAATCGCCGTCGTTCATGCCCAGCAGACATACCAGTTTGAAAGGAATGGCGCGCATCGGCATCAAGGTGCAGAAATTCACCGCACCGGCGAGGAATCGTTGCGACAAACGGCCCTGATCCAGCCCGGCGAGCCAGGCTTCGCGCACGACAGTCAGCGGCAGTTCGTCAGTCAGCCCGACCGCCTCGCAGGTCTCCAGCCAGGTTTCGCGAAGCTCTTCCAGTTGGGTCAGCAGGTAGTCGTCGTGCTCGTTGCTCGCCTGAAAGAACACTTGCATCAGCGCCTGCAAGCGCAGCCCCCACTCTTTTGGTTGAGCCGGTTGCGTAAGTTGCTGGTGAGCGATTTCCAGGGCATCCAGCAGGGCCACCAATGGCCCGATGAGGGCAGCATCCAGCCCACCAATTTCGTCGTAAGGCTCGATACCTGCACATGCGTCGGCACTGCCGACGGCGTAGCCCAGCAGCATTCGGCGCAGGCCGAAATGCCAGCTGTTCTGCTCCAGTTGCTCCGGCAATCCGAGACCGGCCCGTTGCTCGGCACTCATGCCCCAACGCACACCGGCGCCTTCGATCCAGCGGTGCAGAGTTGGCAGGTCGCGTTCTTCTACGCCAAAGCGAGCACGCAGGGCCGGGACATCGAGCAGGTCGAGGATCTCACTGACCGGGAAACGGCTGTCCGGCAATTTGAGCAAATGTTCTACCGCGATTAGCAACGGATCACGTCCACGCTGGCCCTGGTCCGCCAAAGTGAAAGGAATGAAGCGCGGGTCAAATCGATCGAGCTGACCGAAAACCGCGCGGATATGCGGTGCATAGCTGTCGATATCCGGGACCATGACGATTACGTCGCGGGGGCGCAAGTCCGGGTCGGCGCTGAAACGCGCCAGCAGTTGATCGTGCAGGATCTCGACTTCACGCTGGGCGCTGTGGGCGATGTGAAAACGTATTGAATGGTCTTGGGTTGAATCGACCGCTGGCCAGAGTTCGCGTGTCTCGTTGAGGGGGCGTAACTCCAGAATGTCATCCTGCAGCTGGTTAAGCATGTTGCGGGGCTGGGCTTCGCTGAACAGGTCGATGCGTCCGTCACGAAAGGCTGCGCGGTAGCTGTTGGGATCGTCGTAGCTATCGAGCAGGTTGATATAGTCGCGACCTTGCTTGCCCCAAGCGGCCAGCAACGGATGTGCGTGCTGATGCAGGGTCTCGGCATCAAGTACAACTGGCATCCCGCTTTTGCGTTGTTGGCGCTTGTATTGATGCCGCAGCAGATCCTTGTCGGCGACGATATCGGCCCAGTGATGGCGACAGGGGTTGTGTACGCAAAGCAGAACCTGACTGAAGCGCGCCAGACCGGCGAGCGCTTCAAGTACCTGCGCGGGTAGCGAAGAAATACCAAAAACAATCACACGCGGTGGCAGTGAAGCCGGAGCCTCATCAAGGGTGTTGATGCGCTCCATGAAACGTTGATGGACGCCGGCACGACTCTGCGCCATGCCTTGTTCGCCGACGTCATCCAGCAGCGCTCGCCACAACTCGGCCTGCCAGCAACTGGTCGGTGGCAGAGGTTTGATTTCACCTCGCACATTGCGCAGTTGGTGGCGGCCTTCCGCCCAATCTTCCAGCCAGTCGGCCCGGTAGACCTGATATTGGTCAAACAGGTCGGCCAGACGCTCTGACAATTGATAGCGCTTGCGCAGATCGCTGTCGTGGGTAAGGAAGCGTTGCAGCGGCTCGAAATGGGCGCGATCGATTACCTGTGGCAAGAGGCGCATCAGGCGCCAGGTCAGCGGGGCTTTGTCGAGCAGGGATTTAGCCGGAATTTCTTCTCGTCCCAATACCATGCGATACAGCTGCCACATGAAACTGCCGGGTAGTTGCACGTCAATCGCCGCAGCGATTCCGCAACCGCCAAGGTCGTCGTCTTCGGGATCCTCGGCCAATGCCAGTTTGAGCCATTGGGCGATGCCGTTGCTTTGTACCAAAGCGATTTCGTTCTCCAAGGGTGCGAGTGGATAGCGCCGCATGATGCTGACCACAAGGCTGCGCAGCTCATCGAGACTGTTGCTCTGAACCACCATGAATGCAGCGTTGAGGGACTGGGCGTCCGACATATGGATTCCTTGGAAAATCGCTAAAGCCGAGGCAGAACCTTAGCATTGTCGGCCGGCTGTGACAGCCGGACGAGGTCTGCGAAGGCTGTAAGAAC